>JBBCGQ010000001.1:657777-986666 GCA_037200845.1 Bauldia sp. | reverse complement strand
AAGCAGCCGCCCTGGTCGATGGCGATGTCGACCAGCACCGCGCCCGGCTTCATGGTGGCGAGCATGGCGCGGCTGACGAGTTTCGGCGCGGCGGCACCGGGCACCAGCACCGCGCCGATAACGGCGTCGGCGCCGGCGACTTCCTCGGCGATCGCGTCGCGCGTCGAGTAGCGCGTGACGACGCGGCCCTCGAACATGTCGTCGAGGTCGCGGAGCCGCGGCAGCGACTTGTCGAGGATGGTGACGGTTGCGCCGATGCCGGCTGCAACGACGGCGGCATGCATGCCCGAGACGCCGCCGCCGATGATGACGACCTTGCCCGGCGCAACGCCCGGCACGCCGCCGAGCAGAATGCCGCGGCCGCCGGTCGCCTTCTGCAATGCGGTCGCAGCGGCCTGAATGGAAAGACGGCCGGCGACTTCGCTCATCGGCGCCAGCAGAGGCAAGCGCCCGGCGGCGTCGGTCACGGTCTCATAGGCGACGGCGGTGACGCCGGAGGCCATCAGCCCCCGCGCCTGCGCCTCGTCGGCGGCGAGGTGGAGGTAGGTGAAAAGAATCTGGCCGGCGCGGAGTTGCTTCCACTCCCCCGGCTGCGGCTCCTTGACCTTCACGATCATGCCGGCCTTGGCGAAGACTTCCGCCGCGTTGGCGGCGATGGTTGCGCCGGCGGCCTTGTAGGCGGCGTCGCCCGCGCCGATGCCAGCGCCCGCGCCAGTCTCGACCAGCACCTGATGGCCGTGGGCGACGTACTCGCCGACCGCGCCGGGCGTCATGCCCACGCGGAATTCGCTCGGTTTGATTTCCTTCGGAACGCCGACCAGCATGGGGTGCCTCCTCCCTGAGCGCGACTTTCCGAAGGATATCGCGAAATTCGCGGCGTTTCCGTGCATTCCTGTGTTGATATGACGCGGTTTGCGCAGCAATATATGCGGATGGCCCGTGGTAGCAGTGATTTCGTGCAACTGGATGACTTCGACCGCAAGATCGTTGCCGTGCTGGCCAGGCATGGGCGGCTTTCGGCGGTCGATCTCGCGCAGCAGGTCGGCCTGTCGCCCTCGGCGGTGACGCGGCGGCTGCAGGCGCTGGAGGCGTCGGGCACGATCCGCGGCTATCGCGCGATGATCGATCCGGTGGCGGTCGGGCTAGGCATCAACATCTTCGTCGAGATCACGCTGGAGCGGCAGAACGACGATACGCTGCGCGCCTTCGAAAAGGGGCTGGCGAAGTGCCCGAACGTGCTGTCGTGCCACCTGATGTCGGGCTCCAGCGACTACCTGATCCACATCGTGGCGCGCGACCTGCCGGACTTCGAGAGGCTGCACGCCAACGTGCTGGGGCACCTGCCCGGCGTGGCGCGGATCGAGTCGAAATTCGCGCTGCGCGAGGCGATCGACCGGCCGCTGGTGCCGATCGGATAGGACGCATCGCCGCGTTGCCCGGGAGTCGTCAGGGGCTCGCCGCGCCCCTATGCTCCCTGCCCTAGCTCGTCCAACAGGCTTCGCACGTGCCCAGCAGTTCGTATGACGTGATCATTGTCGGCGGGGCCGCGCATGGCGCCTCGCTGGCCTACCACTTGGCCGCCGCCAATTCCGGTGCCCGGGTCCTGCTCATCGAAAAGGACCCGACCTTCCAGCGCGCGGCGACCGCGCTCTCGGCGAGTTCCATCCGGCAGCAGTTTTCGACGGCGGCGAACATCGCGATCTCCCTGTTCGGCATCGAGTTCCTGCGCAACGTCGGCGACCTGCTGGAGGTGGACGGCGACCGGCCGGCGATCAGCCTGCGCGAAGGCGGCTACCTTTTCCTGGCGACGCCCGAGGGTGCCGGCGTGCTGGCTGAGAACCACGCGCTGCAGGTCTCGATGGGCGCCGATATCGTCCATCTCGATCCGGCGGGACTGACGGCGAAGTTTCCGTGGCTGTCGACGGACGGCCTCGCTGCCGGGTGCTGGGGGCGCACCGGCGAAGGATGGTTCGATGGCTACGGTTTGATGCAGGCGCTACGGCGCAAGGCTGTTTCCCTCGGCGTCGAGACGATGGTCGGCGAGGTCGCAGAGGTCATCATCGATGGCCAGCGGGCGACGGGCGTGCGGCTTGCCGATGGCACCGTGATCGCGGCGGGCACGGTGGCGATTGCTGCGGGCACGGGCACGCCGAAACTCGCGGCGCAACTTGGCGTGCGCCTGCCAGTGGAGGCGCGGAAGCGGTTCGTGTTCACCTTCGAGTGCCGCGATGCCCTGCCCGCCTTTCCGCTGCTGATCGATCCGACCGGCGTCTACGCGCGGCCGGAGGGCGACCGCTACATCTGCGGCGCCTCGCCGCCCGAGGAGAACGATCCCGAGGCGCAGGATTTCGACGTCGACCACGCTTTCTTCGAGGAGGCGATCTGGCCGGTGCTGGCGAACCGCGTGCCGGCGTTCGAGCGGATCAGGGTCGGGCGCGCCTGGGCCGGCCACTACGACCTCAACACCTTCGACGCAAACGCCATCGTCGGGCGGCTGCCGCCCTACGACAATGTCGTCATCGCGTCGGGTTTCTCCGGCCACGGCTTGCAGCAATCGCCGGCCGTCGGGCGCGGGCTGGCCGAGCTGATCCTGCACGGGCGCTGGCTGACGCTGGACCTGTCGCCGCTGGGCTACGAGCGGGTGGCCGCGGGGCGGCCGATCGTCGAACGGAACGTCGTCTGAGACGAAAACGGGCGCCGCGAGGGCGCCCGTTCCGTAGCGAATAGTGCGTCGGCTTACTTCAGGCCGGCGGCAGTCGTGATGTCGTGCGTGAAGGCGCCCGTGGCGGGAGCCTTGATGATGCCCTGCGCGAGCGCGGCATCGGCCGTGCGCTGGTAGGCCGCCTCGTCAAGAACGCCGCTGCCGACGAGCTTGGCGATTTCGCCGACCATGTACTTCTGGTGGTCGAGATCCTGGCCACCGGCATCGACGACGAGCTGCGCCGCCTCGTCCGGGTTGGCGGCGGCGTACTGGAAGCCCTTCATCGAAGCGCGCACGAAACGGGCGAGCTTGTCCTTGAACGCCGGGTCGGCAAGCTTGTCCTCGGTGGTGTAGAGGCCGTCCTCGAGCAGGCCGTTGCCCATCTGCGAGTAGTTGAAGATCACCAGCTTGTCCGCCGTGTAGCCGGCCTGGATCGCCTGATGGAACTCGTTGTAGGTCATCGAGGCAATGCAATCGGCCTGATGCTGCTTCAGCGGCTCGACGTCGTAGCCCATCTTCAGGATGGTGACGCCGTCCGGGCCGCCGTCGGTCTTGATGCCGAGCTTGTTCATCCACGCGAAGAACGGGATCTCGTTGCCGAAGAACCAGACGCCGATAGTCTTGCCCTTGAAGTCGGCTTCCGTCTTCACGGGGCCGTCCTTCGGGCAGATCATCAGCAGGCCGCCGCCGGCGAACGGCTGGGCGATGTTGACCAGCTTGGTGCCGGCCTCGCGCGCCGCAAGCGCGTCACCCATCCAGTCGATGATGACGTCGGCGCCGCCGCCGGCGATCACCTGGGACGGGTTGCTGTCCGGACCGCCGGGCAGCAGCGTCACGTCGAGATTCTCGTCCTTGTAGAAACCCTTGGCCTTGGCGACGATGTAACCATCGAACTGGGCCTGGACCACCCACTTGAGCTGTAGCGACAGGGCGTCCGCGGCAAAGGCCTGCGGCACGGCAAAAGTCGCCGCCGCCAGGGCCAGTGCACCAAGCAATGCTTTTCTCATGTTGTTCCCCTTAGTTTACGATTTGACGAAACGATGGATGCCAGAAGGTCGCCGCACGTTCCACGATAGCGACGATGCCATAAAATGCGGAGCCGGCTAAGGCCGCCACCGCAATTTCCGCCCAAACCGCGTCGAGGTGCATCCGCCCGACTTCGATGGAGATGCGGAAACCCATGCCGACGATCGGCGTGCCGAAGAATTCGGCGACAATGGCACCGATGAGGGCGAGAGTCGTGTTGATCTTGAGTGCGGTGAAGATAAAGGGCAGCGCTGCCGGCAGGCGCAGCTTGAACATCGACTGCCAGTAGCCGGCTGCATAGGTGCGCATCAGGTCGCGCTCCATGGCGTCGGAGGCCGAAAGGCCGGCGAGCGTGCTGACCAGCATGGGGAAGAACGTCATCACCGTGACCACCGCCGCCTTCGACGTCCAGTCGAAGCCGAACCACATGACCATGATCGGCGCGACGCCGATGATCGGCAGCGCCGACACCAGGTTGGCGACCGGCAGCATGCCACGGCGCAGGAACGGCACGCGATCGGCGGCGATGGCGGCGAGGAAGCCGAGGATGGAGCCGAAGGCGTAGCCGGCGAGCACCGCCTTCAGGAACGTCTGGCGGAAATCGGCGAAGAGCACCGGGTAGCTCGCGACGATCTTGGACCAGATGACGCTCGGCGCTGGCAGCAGGATGAGCGGCACGGCGAAGCCGACGACCAGCGTCTGCCACCAGAGCAGCACCCAGGCGCCGAACAGCGCCACCACGACGATATCGCGCAGCCGCTGCAGCGCCGGCGACAGGAGCGGCAACGCGGACAGCCGCGAGACAGCGAGGATGGCAACCAGCCAGCAACCGACGAGCGCCAGCCACGTCGACGGCGAGACATGGCCCGCCTCCGACGCGACGCGGGCAACGAGCAGGGGGACGGCGATTTGCGACGCGACGATGCCGGCCCAGAGCGCCCTGCGGTCGGCTCGCCACGCAGTCGCCAGCACGAGCGCGCCGCCGACCAGGCAGAGCGCGACGACAACAAGCGCCGCCCCGGCGGCAGCGGTGGCGAGCGCCACGCCGCCGACGAGGAGAAAGGCGCCGGCAATGAAGGGACCGTCGGCACGCGCGCCGGCAACGCGATCGCCGGCGAAGATCGCGGCGGCGCTCATCCCGGCCTCGCGCCCATGCGGCCGACGACCACGCGCTCGACAACGCCGACGATGGCGACCAGAAGCGCCGCCATGACGGAACCGACGACCAGCGCCGACCACAACTGGATCGACTGGCTGTAGTAGGTGCCGAGCAGCAACTGGGCGCCGAGGCCGGCGACCGCGCCGGTCGGCAGCTCGGCGACGATGGCGCCGACCACGCTCGCCGCGATCGCCACCTTCATGGCGGCGAACAGGAACGGGATCGACGCCGGGACGCGCAGCTTCCACAGCGTCTGCTGCAGGCTGGCATTGTAGGTGCGCATCAGGTCGAGATGGATCGACGACGGCGAACGCAGGCCCTTCACCATGCCGACGGTGACCGGGAAGAAGGACAGGTACGTCGAGATCATCGCCTTAGGGATCAGCCCTTTGACGCCGATCGCGGCGAGAACGACGATGACCATCGGCGCCAGCGCGAGCACCGGCACGGTCTGGGAGGAGATGATCCAGGGCATCAGGCCCTTTTCCAGGCTGCGAACGTTCACGATACCGATTGCAAGAACAATGCCGAGAACGGTGCCCGCGCCGAAGCCGACGAGGGCGGAACTCAGCGTCACCCAGCCGTGGAACAGGAGGCTCGCCGACGTCGTGGGATTGGCGAGAAACACCGACTGGAACGTCTGGATCAGCACCTGATGCGGTGCCGGCACCGACGGCTTCGCCTGCATGAGGGCTGCGACTGCAAGCTCGCCGAGGGAATGGCTGACGCCGTTGAGGTGGTCCATGTTCGCCTGGACCCAGCCGTTCTTCCAGATCGCCGCCGCGTACCAGAGGATGAGGACGGCGAGGACGATGACGAAGATCGCGAAGGCGCGACTGGCCAGCAGGCGGGAGATGGCGCTCGGCTCCGCCGGCGCGGCGATCGCTGCGGCGGTCATGGCGTACTCCGCTTCCCCTCTCCCTCAGGGAGAGGTGACCAACTGGCAACGCGCGTGGCTGTCTCAATCCTCATAGCTGTGCCCCGCCCTGAGGCCCGCCCGCACGCGATGCGCGATCTTCAGGAACTCGGGCGTCTCGCGGATGTCGAGCGTGCGCTGGCGCGGCAGGTCGGAGTCGATGATGTCGTAGACCTTTCCCGGGCGCGGCGTCATCACCACGATCTTGGTCGACAGGAAGACGGCCTCGGGGATCGAGTGCGTGACGAAGACGACGGTCTTGTCGGTCTTCGCCCAGAGCTGCAGCAGTTGTTCGTTGAGGTGATCGCGGACGATTTCATCCAGCGCGCCGAAGGGTTCGTCCATCAAGAGAAGGTCGGGCTCGACGGCGAGAGCGCGCGCGATCGAGACGCGCTGCTGCATGCCGCCGGACAACTGCCACGGATATTTCCGCTCGAAGCCCTCGAGGTTGACCATCGCCAGATTGGCGGCGACGCGGCGCTCGCGCTCGGCCCTGTCGAGGCCCATGATTTCCAGCGGCAGCGCGACGTTCCTGGCGATCGTGCGCCACGGATACAGGGCGGCGGCCTGGAAAACGTAGCCGTAGGCGCGGGCCTCGCGCGCCTGTTCCGGCGTCACGCCGTTGACGCGGATCGCGCCGCCGGTCGGCTTCTCGAGGTCCGCGATGACGCGGAGCAGTGTGGTCTTGCCGCAGCCGGACGGGCCGATGAGCGAAACGAACTCGCCGCGACCGATGTTCAGGTTGATGTCGGAGAGAGCGACGACCGGGCCGTCGTTGGTGGTGAAGGTGAGGTCGAGCTTGTCGATGGCGATGACGGCGTTTGCCGTCGTTGAAGCACGTGACGTGGGGTTGGCGCTGGCGTCCACGCTACTCCCCGAACAATTTGTCGGCGGCGGCGTCAGTCTGACCGTCGCAGGCGTGAACGTCCCAGGGATTGTTGTTGCTGTCGGCTATGCGCAACGCGCCGTCGTCTTCGCCGGCGAGTATGGCAAACGTCGCGGGCCATGTATCGCCCTCGCCCGAGCAGATGGCATTAACGAACAACGATCCGTCGCGGCCGGGCAGCGTCTGCACGAACTCGCAAACCGATTCGTGCTGATGCAGAGACTTGCGCGTGACGACCGTCCAATCGTCCGTCGCCGGGTATTCGCCCGCGGCAACTGCGGCGCAGCCCTCGTCGGTGCCGTAGACGCTGCCCGGCTGCAGCGCCTCGGCTGCGACTGCCACATCCGCGCCGGCGACGGCGAGCAGCGCGAGAAGTGTGAGGCGGCGCAACATCACACGCCTGCCGGAATGCCGGCGCGCTCGACCTTGCGCGGCGCCGTAATTTCCTTCCACGTCGACAGCGCGCGGTTGACCGGGTTCTTCGCCTCGCGCGCCACGAACTGGCCGTGGCCCTGGTGGGCGTCGACCTTGTCCTCGGCGATGGCGACCTCGCCGCGCGTCAGCACGTAGCGCGGCAGGCCCTTCACCTTGAAGCCTTCGAAGACGTTGTAATCGATGATCGACTGCTGCTTGCCGGCGGAGATCGTCTTCTCGCGGTTCGGATCCCAGACGATAAGATCGGCGTCGGCGCCTTCCAGGATCGCACCCTTCTTCGGATATAGATTCAGAATCTTGGCGATGTTGGTCGAGGTGACCGCGACGAATTCGTTGGGCGTCAGGCGGCCGGTGCCGACGCCGTAGGTCCAGAGCAGCGGCAGGCGATCCTCGAGGCCGCCCGTGCCGTTCGGGATCTTGGCGAAGTTGCCGAGGCCGGCACGCTTCTGCTTGGTGGTGAAGGCGCAGTGGTCGGTCGCCACGACCTGCAGCGAGCCGGCCTGCAACCCGGCCCACAGCGAATCCTGGTGCTGCTTGCTGCGGAAGGGCGGGCTCATCACGCGGCGCGCGGCGTAATCCCAGTCCTTGTTCATGTATTCGGATTCATCCAGCAGCAGATGCTGGATCAGCGGCTCGCCATAGACGCGCATGCCCTTCTGGCGGGCGCGGCGGATGGCTTCGTGCGCCTGCTCGCACGAGGTGTGCACGACGTAGAGCGGGACGCCGGCCATGTCGGCGATCATGATGGCGCGGTTGGTCGCCTCGCCCTCGACCTCGGCGGGGCGCGAATAGGCGTGCGCCTCGGGGCCGTTGTTGCCGGCGGCGAGCAGCTTGTCCGTCATCGCGGCGACGACGTCGCCGTTCTCCGCGTGGACCAGCGGCAGGGCGCCCAACTCGGCGCAGCGCTGGAACGAGGCGAACATCTCGTCGTCGTTGACCATCAGCGAGCCCTTGTAGGCCATGAAATGCTTGAACGACGTGATGCCGCGATCGACGACCGTCGCCATCTCCTCCCACACCTGCTTGTCCCACCAGGTGATCGCCATGTGGAACGAGTAGTCGCACGACGCCTTGGAGGTCTTGTTGCTCCACATCTTGAGCGCATCGAGCAGCGACTGGTTCGGCGACGGCAGGCAGAAATCGACGACCATGGTCGTGCCGCCGGACAGCGCCGCGCGCGTGCCGGATTCGAAATCGTCGGTCGAGTACGTGCCCATGAAGGGCATCTCGAGATGGGTGTGCGGATCGATGCCGCCCGGCATGACGTAGCAACCGGTGGCGTCGAGCGTCTTGTCGCCCTTCAGGTTCTTGCCGATCTGCTTGATGACGCCGCCGTCGATCAGGATGTCGGCGGGGTAGGTCAGGTCGGCAGTGACGATGGTGCCGTTCTTGATGACGGTGGTCATGCTGTGATGCTCCCAGTCGCGTCCCCTCTCCCCGCAGGGGAGAGGGTGGCTGGCGAGAATCGCCAGCCGGGTGAGGGGCTTTGGCCCGCGATAACCGCGCGCAGCAGACCATCAACCCCCGTCAGATCGGCGAGGACTTCGTCATTCCAGAAACGAAGAACGGAATATCCCTCGGCATTGATAAAAGCCGTTCGGGCGTTGTCATTCGTCGAATGCGCGTGCTGACTTCCGTCGATCTCGACGACGAGCATCTGATCGCGGCACGCAAAATCGGCGATGAACGGGCCAATCGGATATTGCCGCACGAACTTCAGCCCCTCGAAGTTCCGGTTTCGCACCAGGTTCCAGAAGCGCCGCTCGGCATCGGTCATCGCTTCGCGCAATTGGCGCGCCCGCGGGATGGCATTGGGTGGGCCGACTGCCCTCACCCGGCGCTTCGCGCCACCCTCTCCCCCGCGGGGAGAGGGGACGCCGCGCTCGAGGTCGGCGGTTCCGCTCACGGCACGATCTCCGCGGTTTCCACCACGGCATGGAACAAGACATCGGCGCCTGCCGCCGCCCATTCCTTCGAGATGTTTTCCGCCTCGTTGTGGCTGAGGCCATCGACGCAGGGGCACATGATCATCGTCGAGGGGGCGACGCGGTTGGTCCAGCAGGCGTCGTGGCCGGCGCCCGAGATGATGTTCATGTGGCTGTAGCCGAGCTTCTCGGCCGCCGAACGGACGCGCGATACCAGCGTCGGGTCGAAGGTCACCGGATCGAAATGGCCGACCGGCTCGACGGCGCATTTGACGCCGAGCGCCGCGCAGATCTTCGGCGCCTCGGCCTCGATTTTCGCGCGCATGCGGTCGAGCTTGGCCTGCTCGGGCGAGCGGATGTCGACGGTGAAGACGACCGTGCCCGGCAGGACGTTGCGCGAATTGGGCGAGAAGCGCATCTGGCCGACGCCGCCGACGGCGCCCGGCTGCTCGCTCATCGCGACGCCCTGAACCATCTCGAGGATGCGCGCCATGGCGAGGCCGGCGTTGACGCGCATGGCCATCGGCGTCGAGCCGGTGTGGGCTTCCTTGCCGGTCAGCGTGAACTCCAGCCACCACAGGCCCTGCCCGTGGGTGACGACGCCGATCTGCTTCTTCTCGGCTTCGAGGATCGGGCCCTGCTCGATGTGATATTCGAAGTAGGCGTGCATCTTGCGCGCGCCGACCTTCTCGTCACCGACCCAGCCGATGCGCTTCAGCTCGTCGCCGAAAGTCTTTCCCTCGGGGTCCTTGCGGCCGTAGGCGTAGTCGAGCGTATGGATGCCGGCGAAGACTCCCGACGCCAGCATCGCAGGCGCGAAGCGGGCGCCCTCCTCGTTGGTCCAGTTGACGACGACGATCGGGCGCCGCGTCCTGATGCCGAGGTCGTTGAGCGTGCGGATCAGTTCGAGCCCCGACAGCACGCCGAGTACGCCGTCGTAGCGGCCGCCGGTTGGCTGGGTGTCGAGATGGCTGCCGACATAGACCGGATCGAGGTTCGGCTCGGTGCCCTCGCGGCGGGCGAACATGGTGCCCATCTGGTCGAGGCCCATCTTGAGCCCCGCGTCCTCGCACCACTTCTTGAACAGCGACCGCCCCTTGGCGTCGTCGTCGGTGAGCGTCTGGCGATTGGAGCCGCCGGCGATCCCCGGACCGATCTCGGCCAGCGCGTGGATCGAGTCCCACAGACGGTCGGGATTGATGCGCAGGTTTTCGCCGGGAGCGGCCATATCAGCCTCGCTCCCCCGCCATCGCACCAATTGTCGTCCCCGCGCAGGCGGGGACCCAGTACGCGCCGCCGGTGCGATGGCCGCCCTGCCGGCGACTACTGGATTCCCGCCTTCGCGGGAATGACAACAAGAGGGACGCGGACCGCACTCGTAGTGAACTCCTCAATTCATCGTCGGGAACGTGAACACCGCGCCCGATTTGATGCCTTCCGGCCAGCGCGAGGTGACCGTTTTCAGGCGCGTATAGAAGTGGACGCCTTCCGGCCCGTAGATGGCGTGGTCGCCGAACGAACTCCGCTTCCAGCCGCCGAAGGAATGGTAGGCGACCGGCACCGGGATCGGGACGTTGATGCCGACCATGCCGACTTCGATCTTGTCGGCAAACGAGCGGGCGGCGTCGCCGTCGCGGGTGAAGATCGCGGTGCCGTTGCCGTATTCGTGGGCATTGATCAGCTTCACTGCCTGCTCGTAGCTCGTGGCGCGGAGCACGGAGAGGACGGGGCCGAAGATTTCTTCCTTATAGATGCGCATTTCGGGAGTCACGCGATCAAAAAGCGTGCCACCGACGAAGTAGCCGTTCTCGTAGCCCTGCAGCTTGAAGCCGCGGCCGTCGACGACCAGCTCGGCGCCTTCCTTCACGCCGGTGTCGATGTAGCCGAGCACCTTCGCCATGTGCTCCTTCGTAACCAGCGGGCCCATCTCCGCTTCCTTGTCGGTAGCCGGGCCAACCTTGAGAGCACGCACACGCGGAGCGAGCGTCTCGATCAGCTTGTTGGCGGTTTCCTCCCCGACCGGGACCGCAACCGAGATCGCCATGCAGCGCTCGCCGGCCGAGCCGTAGCCGGCGCCCATCAGCGCGTCGGCGGCCTTGTCGATGTCGGCGTCGGGCATGACGACCATGTGGTTCTTGGCGCCGCCCAGAGCCTGGACGCGCTTACCGTGGGCCGTGCCCGTCCGGTACACGTACTCGGCGATCGGCGTCGAGCCGACGAAGCTGACGGCCTTGATGTCGGGATGGGTCAGGATCGCGTCGACGACTTCCTTGTCGCCATGCACGATGTTGAGGACGCCGTCCGGGAAGCCGGCCTGCTTGAACAGGTCGAACACCACCATCGAGGCGCCGGGATCGCGCTCCGACGGCTTCAGGATGAAGGTGTTACCGCAGGCGATCGCGACCGGATACATCCACATCGGGACCATCGCCGGGAAGTTGAACGGCGTGATGCCGGCGCAGACGCCGAGCGGCTGGCGGTCGGAATGCGTGTCGATCGCAGGGCCGACGTGGCGGGAGAATTCGCCCTTCAGCAGATGCGGGATGCCGCAGCAGAAATCGACGACCTCGATGCCGCGCTGGACCTCGCCGACGGCGTCGGCGTGGGTCTTGCCGTGCTCGGCGGAGATCGCCTCGGCGATCTTGTCGGTGTTCGCGTCGAGCAGTTGCTTGAAGCGGAACATGAACTTGGCGCGCCGCATCGGTGGCATGTCCGCCCACGCGGGCAGCGCCAGCTTTGCCGCCGCGACGGCGGCATCGAGCTCGGCGGCGGTCGACAGTTTCAGGATCGCCGACTGCTCGCCGGTGGCGGGATTATAGACTGGCTGGCTGCGCTGGGAGGACGAATGCGACAGCGTGCCGCCGATGGCGTTGGCAATCGTTAGCAAAACAATACTCCGGTTAGGCGAGCGACTTGAGGATGCCGCGCAGCGTGTCGAAGATCACGTCGATCTCGGACTTCTGGATGATGAGTGGCGGCGACAGCGCGATGATGTCGCCGGTGGTGCGGATCAGCACGCCCTTCTCGAACGCCTGCAAGTACGTCGAGAACGCGCGCTGCGTCGGCTTGCCGGCTACCGGATCGAGCTCGATCGCGCCGATCAGGCCGAGGTTGCGGATGTCGATGACGTGCGGCAGGCCCTTCAGCGAATGCAGCGCCTCTTCCCAGTACGGCGCGAGTTCGGCGCCACGGGTGAGCAGCCCTTCCTCCTCGTAGGTGTCGAGGGTGCCGAGCGCTGCGGCGGAGGCCACCGCATTACCGGAATAGGTGTAGCCGTGGAACAGCTCGATCGTGTTGTCGGGCGCATCCATCAGCGCGTCGTAGATTTTCTTCTGCACGAACACGGCGCCCATCGGGACGACGCCGTTGGTGAGGCCCTTGGCGGTGACCACCATGTCGGGGACGACGCCGAAGTAGTCGACGGCGAACGGCGTGCCGAGGCGACCGAAGCCGGTGATGACCTCGTCGAAAATCAGCAGGATGCCGTGCTTGTCGCAGATGGCGCGCAGCTTCTCGAGGTAGCCCTTGGGCGGCACCAGTACGCCGGCGGAACCGGCGACCGGCTCGACGATGACGGCCGCGACGGTCGAGGCATCGTTGACGATGAGCGTGCGCTCGAGATCGTCGGCAAACTCGATGCCGTGCACCGGCTGGCCCTTGGTGAAGGCGTTGCGCGCCGGATCGTGCGTGTGGCGAATGTGCGCGACGCCCGGCAGGAGCTGGCCGAACTGCTTGCGGTTGGTGCCGATGCCGCCGACCGACATGCCGCCGAAGTTGACGCCGTGGTAGCCGCGCTCGCGGCCGATGAAGCGATTGCGCGTCCCCTGCCCGATGGCGCGCTGGTAGGCGAGCGCGATCTTCAGCGCCGTCTCGACCGACTCGGAACCGGAGTTGGTGAAGAAGACGTGGTCGATGCCGTCCGGCATGTAGGTGACGAGGCGCGATGCGAGCTCGAAGATTTTCGGGTGCGCCATCTGGAAGGCGGGCGCGTAGTCGAGCTCCTTCACCTGCCTGGCGATCGCCTCGACGATCTTCGGCCGGGCGTGGCCGGCGTTGCAGCACCAGAGGCCGGCGGTGCCATCGAGCACCTTTCGCCCATCCGCCGTGCGATAGTACATGCCGTCGGCCGCGACCATGATGCGCGGCGCGCTCTTGAACTGCCGGTTCGCCGTGAACGGCATCCAATAGGCTTCGAGATTGTTCGTCTTTACGCGCGGCTGCTCGTTCATCGCCTGCCTCCACTGCGCCGCATCATCCGGGAGCTAACACCCCACGCGCCCGATTGCAGGGGGAAGCCTTTTCCTCTAGGAGAAACAGCGAGATTTCCTGACCATTTGGTCAAGAGAACGTTAGACAGTTTCCATATTGGCCTCAAGGGGCTTCGCCCTCGATTGGCAGCGTAGCGGAGGCGCCGACGTGACGCAGGCAGGCCACGCGGAAGGCGCCCGCGCCGCCAAGACGCGCAAGCGCACGCGTATCCAGGCGGCCAACGAGGAACGCATCCTCGATGCGGCCCTCGACGTGTTTTCCACACACGGATTCCGCGGCGCGACGGTCGATCAGGTCGCCGAGCGGGCCGGCATGACCAAGCCGAACCTGCTCTATTACTTCCGCCGCAAGCGCGACATCTACCTCGCCGTCCTCAACCGGACGCACGAGATGTGGCTGCAGCCGCTCGAGGAACTGGTCGCGGACGGCGATCCGGCGACCGAGATTTCCGACTACATCGACCGCAAGCTGGAGATGGCGCGCGACAACCCGAAGGCGTCGCGGCTGTTCGCCATGGAGATCATCCAGGGCGCGCCGGTGCTGGGCGACGTGCTCGCCGGGCGGCTGAAGACGCTGGTCGACGACAAGGCCGCGATCATCCGCCGCTGGGTGGCCGAGGGGAAGCTCGCGCCGGTCGATCCGTATCACCTGATCTTCATGGTATGGGCGACGACGCAGCACTACGCCGATTTCGAGGTGCAGATTCGCTCGATCCTCGGCGCGCGTGCCGAGCGGCCGGCGCATTTCGCGCTCGCCAAGGCGACGCTGGAGCAGGTGTTCCTCAAGGGCGTCGGCAATAAATGAGCGGCGAGCGTGTGCGCATCCTCTCGTCCGAGGTGCTCGCCGACGACTGGGCGAAGCTGACCAAATACACGATCGAATTCACGCGCCGCGACGGCGGGCGCGAGACGCAGATCCGGCAGGTCTACGACCGCGGCGACGGCGCCGGCATCCTGCCGATCGACCCCGCGCGCGGGACGGTGCTGCTGGTCCGCCAGTTCCGCATGCCCGTCTGGATGAACAAGCCGCCGCACGACGGCGGCATGCTGATCGAGGTGTGCGCCGGGCTGCTCGACAGGAACGATCCGGAAACCGCGATCCGCAAGGAGGCCGAGGAGGAACTGGGCTTCCGCCTCAAGTCGGTGCGGCGCGTCTACGATGCGTTCATGTCGCCGGGCAGTGTCAGCGAGCGGCTGTCGCTGTTCGTCGCGGAATATTCGCCGGCCGACCGGATTTCTGCGGGCGGCGGCGAGCGGAGCGAAGGCGAGGACATCGAGGTGCTGGAGCTGCCGCTCGGCGAGGCGCTGGCGATGGTGGCACAAGGCGTCATCATCGACGCCAAGACGATCATGCTGCTGCAATATGCGGCCTTGGAGAAACTCGCCGGATGAACACCGCCACCGATCCGCACCGCGGCCAGCCGGTGCTCACCGCCGGCGCGCCGATCGCCGAGGCCAAGGGCGCGGTGATCATGCTGCACGGGCGCGGCGCCGATGCGGCCGATATCATCGGCCTGTCGCGTGTCATCGACCGGCCGGACCTCGCGTATCTCGCGCCGGACGCCGCCGGCCACGCGTGGTATCCGCGGCCGTTCATGACGCCGGTCGCCGGCAACGAACCGTGGCTGTCGTCGGCCAAGGGCGTCGTCGCGCATCTCGTTGCCGAGGTCGGGCTCGCCGGCATTCCGCTGGAGCGCACGGCGCTCGTCGGCTTCTCGCAGGGCGCGTGCCTGGCGCTTGAATTCGCGGCGCGCAATCCGCGCCGCTACGGCGCGGTAATCGCGCTGTCGGGTGGGCTGATCGGCGAGGCGATTCCCGTTTCGGCCTATGCCGGTTCGCTTGCCGGGACGCCGGTGTTCGTCGGATGCAGCGACACCGATCCGTTTATCCCGCTGGCGCGGGTGCAGGAGTCGGCTGCGGTCATGGCGCATCTCGGCGGGGAGGTTACGGAACGCATCTATCCGCACGCGGCGCACACGATCGTGCCGGATGAAGTCGAGAGCGTGCGGCGGATACTCGACGGGATGGTCGTGGGATAGGCGTGCCCCACCCACCACGCTTCGCGTGGTCCCCCTCCCTGTAAAGGGGAGGGACAAGTGGAGTTCCGCTCGCGCAGCAGAGTCCGCTTTACTCCCCTTGCGGGGAGGTCGAAATCGCGTCAGCGATTTCGGGTGGGGGCGCGGCGCCCGACCCGAACTAAATCGGCTTCAGCCCAGCCTCGATCTCCGCGCGGCGTCCCTCGAGGAACGGCGGCAGCGACAGTTTCTGGCCCAAGGTCGCCAGCGGCTCGTCGCTGGCGAAGCCCGGGCCGTCGGTGGCGATCTCGAACAGAATGCCGTTCGGCTCGCGGAAATAGAGGCTCTGGAAATAGAAGCGGTCGACCTTGCCGGAATTCGGCACGCCCAGCGAACGCAGGCGTTCGACCCAGGCGTTGTAGCCGGCCTCGTCGGGCGTGCGGAAGGCGACGTGATGGGCGCCGCCGCGGCCGGAACGGGCGCGCTCGGCGTTCGGCTCGACGGTGACGTGGAGTTCGGCCGCGGCACCGCCCTCGCCCATCTCGTAGACATGGACGCGCGGGCCGCTGCCATCGGCAGCGGCGCCGTATTCGCGCACCGCCGTCATGCCCATGACGCGGGTCAGGATCGAGTCGGTCGGCTTGAGGTCGGGGACGCTCAGCGTGATCGGGCCAAGGCCGCGGATCTGGTGCCTTGCCGGCACCGAACTCGCCGCCCACGGGTGGGCGTCGCCGGCGCCGCCGTCGTCGATCAGCGCGAGACGCTGGCCTTCCGGGTCCTCGAACTGGATGGTGGCGCGGCTGTCGCGGAGCTTCGTGCCGGTGTTGGCGATGCCGGCGTCGGTCAGCCGCTTCGCCCACCATTCGAGGCTCGCCTCGCCGCCGACGCGGAGCGCAGTGCGCACGATCGCGTTGGTGCCGCGACGCTCAGGCGCGGCCGGCCAGTCGAAGAAGGTGAGGTCGCTGCCGGGCGAGCCGAGGCCGTCGGCGTAGAACAGATGATAGGCGGTGACGTCGTCCTGGTTGACCGTCTTCTTGACGAGACGCAGCCCGAGCTGCCCGGTGTAGAATTCGACGTTGCCCTTGGCGTTCGCCGAGATCGCCGTCAGATGATGAATGCCGCCAAGTTGCATGCGCTTGCCCCTTCGAACCACAGCGGCGCGCATATAAGACGGCCGCTCAGCCGGTGCGACTGCTGCCGACGCAGGGCTGGGTTGCGGGACGATTGTCGCCGAAGGCGGGCGGCGGCGGTGTGACGCGCGTCACCCGGCGGCGGCGCTCATCTTCGCACCGAGGTTCGTGTAGACGACGTTGAGGCTGGTGCCGAGCGCCAAAGCGCCGGCGATGATCGCAATGCTGATCAACGTGCCGATCAGCGCGTACTCGATCGAGGTCGCGCCCGAGTCGCTGATGAGAAACCGTGCCACGAGCTGTCTCATGCGGCGTAGCCTAGGGACCACGAGTTTCGAGAAAGTGACGAAGCGTGGTTAGCCGGCGGCTAACGTCAACGCTTTCTTGGCCATCCGGCGCGGGCCGTCCGGAAACGGCGGCGGGCGCGGGGATGAACCCCGCGCCCGCCGATAGCGTCGTCCAGACTTAGCTGACCGAGATCTTGGTCGAGATGTTGCTGAACACCTGGTTGAGGCTGGTGCCGAGAAGGCCGGCACCGACAATCAGGGCAACGGCGATGAGCGTGGCGATGAGGCCGTACTCGATGGCGGTCGCACCCGACTCCTCACGGAGGAAGCGAGACATAAGTTTGGTCATGGTCGTAAGGTCCCTGCGGTTTGAAACGCAGGCGTACGATGGCGCACATTTCTTGACAGAACGTGAGGAAGATTAGTTACCGGGCGTCCGCCTTAACCATTCAAAACGCCGGCGGCATTCCTCTAAAATTTTCTATTCGGCCGGTTCGACGACTCGCGACGGGTTGTTCGGATGCTGCGTCCAGTTGCGATATCCAGTCGTCGGGCCGCCGCCGTGAGGATCCGCACCGACGGTGATCTGCTCCATCGTGATGCAATCTTCGACCGGGCAGACGTTCACGCAAAGGTTACAACCGACGCACTCGCTGTCGATCACTTCGAAGTGACGACGGCCATCCTTCATCGACGTGATCGCCTGATGCGAGGTGTCCTCGCAGACGACGTGGCAGCGGCCGCACTCGATGCACAGGTCCTGATCGATGCGCGCCTTGGTGACGTAGTTGAGATTGAGATACTTCCAGTCCGACACGTTCGGCACGGCGCGGCCGACGAGATCGCCGAGCTTCATCTGGCGCTCGTCGAGATAGCGCGACAGGCCGGAGGCCATTTCCTCAACGATGCGGAAACCATAGGTCATCGCGGCGGTGCAGATCTGCACGTTGCCGGCGCCGAGCGCCATGAACTCGGCGGCGTCGCGCCAGTTGGTAATTCCACCAATGCCGGAAATTGGCATGCCGCGGGTGTCGTCGTCGCGCGCGATCTCCGAAACCATCGACAGCGCGATCGGCTTCACCGCCGGGCCGCAGTAGCCGCCGTGGCTGCCCTTGCCGTCGATGGTCGGCTCCGGCGCGAAGTCGTCGAGGTTGACCGAGGTAATGGAGTTGATCGTGTTGATCAGCGATACGGCATCGGCGCCGCCGGCCCTGGCAGCGCGCGCCGGGCGGCGGATGTCGGTGATGTTGGGCGTCAGCTTGACGATCACCGGCATGCGCGTCGCTTCCTTGCACCAGCGCACGACCATCTCGATGTATTCCGGCACCTGGCCGACGGCCGAGCCCATGCCGCGCTCGCTCATGCCGTGCGGGCAGCCGAAGTTGAGCTCGACGCCATCGGCGCCGGTCTCCTCGACCATCGGCAGGATCGTCTTCCAGCTTTTTTCCTCGCACGGCACCATCAGCGAGACGACGACGGCGCGATCCGGCCAGGCGCGCTTCACTTCCTTGATCTCGCGGAGGTTCACCTCGAGCGGGCGGTCGGTGATCAGCTCGATGTTGTTGAGGCCGATCAGGCGGCGGTCGCCGGAGTGGATGGCGCCGTAGCGCGGGCCGGAGACGTTGACCACCGGCGGATCCTCGCCGAGCGTCTTCCACACGACGCCGCCCCACCCGGCCTTGAAGGCGCGGACGACGTTGTATTCCTTGTCGGTCGGCGGCGCCGAGGCCAGCCAGAACGGGTTCGGCGATTTGATGCCGACGAAATCGGAACGAAGGTCAGCCATGGTCAGCCTCCTCGGGCTGCGTGTGCCGAATGGGTGGGCGCCCCCTCCACCATGCTTCGCATGGTCCCCCTCCCCCGCTTCGCAGGGGAGGACCGTCGGCGCAACCGGCGGTGCTCCCCCGTTTACAGGGGAGCTGTCGGCGCAGCCGACTGAGGGGGCGCGGGTTCATGCGGTGAGTGCGCGATGGATGGATTCAGCCGCGACTTTGCCGTCCTGCACGGCGGCCACGGTCAGATCCTCGCCGCCGAAGACGCAATCGCCGCCCGCCCAGACTCCGTTGGCCGACGTGCGGCGCTCGGCATCGACCTTGATACGGCCGCCCTGCAGCTCGATCGGCTCGGCGTTGCCGTTCAGGCCGGCCGGCGTCAGCGTCTGGCCGATCGCCTTGAAGACGACGTCGGCGTCCAGCGTGAACGTCTCGCCGGTGCCGACCAGCCTGCCGTCACGCTCGGCGGTGTATTCGAACTCGGCGGCGACGACGTTGCCGCCGTTGGTCACCAGCCGCTTCGGCATGGCGTTGAACTTGATCCTGACGCCGTCGGTCTGCGCCAATTCGCGCTCGTAGCTGCTGGCGCCCATCTTCTCCGGTCCGCGGCGGTAGACGATGGTCACGTCCTCGGCGCCGAGGCGCTTAGATTGCGAGGCGATGTCGATGGCGGTCATGCCGCCGCCGACGACGACGACGCGCCGGCCGACGGGGAGCGTCGCGAGGTCGGTCGCCTGGCGGATCCCGGCGATGTAGTCGACCGCGTCCTCCACGCCGGAGGCGTTTTCGTCGGCGATGTTGAGGGCGTTGACGCCGCCAAGGCCGATCGCGAGGAACACGGCATCGTACGAACGACGCAGTTCGCCAAGCGCGATGTCGCGGCCGAGCGCGCGGTCGTTTTCCACCGTGATGCCGCCGATCGACAGGACGAAATCGACCTCGGCCTGGGCGAAGTTGTTCGGCGATTTATACGCGGCGATGCCGTACTCGTTGAGGCCGCCGGCCTTGGGCCTGGCGTCATAGATGACAACGTCGTGGCCGTGCATGGCGAGGCGGTGCGCGCACGACAGGCCGGCAGGGCCGGCGCCGACGACGGCGACGCGCTTGCCCGTGGGCGCCGCACGCTCGAATGGCTGGCGGCCGTCTTCCTTCATCATCACGTCGGTGGCGTAGCGCTGCAGCTCGCCGATGCGCACCGGCTTGCCCTCGGCAGCTTCGCGGACGCAGGCCTCCTCGCACAATGTCTCGGTCGGGCAGACGCGGGCGCACATGCCGCCGAGGATGTTTTCCTCGAGGATGGTCTCGGCCGCGCTCTTCGGGTTGCCGTAGCGGATCTCGCGGATGAACATCGCGATGTCGATGCCCGTCGGGCACGCATTCATGCACGGCGCGTCGTAACAGAAGTAGCAGCGATCGGCCTCGACGACGGCCTGATGGGCGTCGAGCGGCGGGTTGAGGTCGCTGAAATTCGCGGCGTAGTCTTCCGCCAGAAGCCGCCCGGAGGCGATGTCAGGTACGCGTTCCACGGCCATCGGCCATCACTCCGCGCCTCATCCGGCGCATGACGCCGGTCCCCAAGATTTGTCCATTTGGACAAATTCCAGAGTTGAGGTCAAGCGCAAGAAGTGGGCGCGGCGCATGGGAATTGGGCGGACAGCTCGTGCATATCGTGGCGGACGACGTCGAGGAGGAGAGACACCCCTCCCCAAAACCGCGTCGCGGTTTTGGCCCTCCCACAGGGGAGAGCTCAAGCGGAGTTTGTTGGAGCGTGGCGTTTCAACAAGCCGAACCCTCCCCTTGCGGGAGGGTCAAACGGCCGAAGGCCGTTTGGGGAGGGGCCGCGCTCTACGTTCCCTCGCCTTCCCGCCGCCAGAGTTCGCCGACCTCGTCTGCTACGTCCCCTCCACCGCCTCCCGCAGCATCTCCACCCGCAGCCATTCCTCCTCGGCCTTGCCGAGGTCGGCCTTGGCCATGGCGAGCGCCATGGTCGTCTTGGTGAAGGTCGTCGGATCCTTGCGGTAGAGGTCGGCCGCCGACAGCGCCGCCTCGAGGCGCTTGATCTCGGCGGCCAGCTTCTCCATGCGGCCGGGCAGCGTCTTCAGCGCGTGCTGCTCGGCGAAGCTCAGCTTCCGTTTCGGCCTCGGCGGCGCCGTCGGCGCCATCGCGATGCCCGCCGGTCCCGGCCTCGTCTTTTCCTTCGCCGGCGCTGCTGCCGCCGTCGGCGCGCGCTGCGCCAGCATGTCGGTGTAGCCGCCGGCGTATTCCTGCCAGGTGCCGTCGCCTTCCGCCGCGATCACCGAGGTCACGACGCGATCGAGGAAGTCGCGGTCGTGGCTGACCAGGATCAGCGTGCCGGGATAGGCGGCGAGCATCTCCTGCAGCAGATCGAGCGTCTCGAGGTCGAGGTCGTTGGTCGGCTCGTCGAGCACCATCAGGTTCGACGGCTTGGCCAACGCGCGCGCCAGCATCAGGCGGCCGCGCTCGCCGCCCGAGAGTGCCTTGACCGGCGTGCGCGCCTGCTCGGGGCGGAAAAGAAAATCCTTGAGGTAGCCGATGACGTGGCGCACCTCGCCGCCGATGACGACGGCGTCGCCGCGGCCATCGGTCAGCACGTTGGCGACGGTGGTTTCCGGATCGAGCGACTCGCGCTTCTGGTCGAGGGTCGCGATCTCGAGGTTGGTGCCGACGCGGATGATGCCGCTATCCGGCGCCAGCATGCCGGTGAGCAGATTGATCAGCGTCGTCTTGCCGGCGCCGTTCGGCCCGACGATGCCGAGGCGATCGCCGCGATCGATGCGGGTCGAGAAATCGCGCACGATGGCGCGGTCGCCGTAGCTCTTGGCGATGGCGGTCGCCTCGACGACGAGCTTGCCGGAAACCTTGGCATCCTGCACGTTCAGCGACACGTCGCCCTGCGGCCGGGTGGCGCGGAGCTGCTTGCGCTCGGCGCGCAGGCCATGCAGGTCGCCGAGGCGCTTCTGGTTGCGCTTGCGCCGCGCGCTGACGCCGTAGCGCAGCCAATGTTCCTCGTTGACGATCTTGCGGTCGAGCTTGTGGGCGGCGAGCTCCTCCTCGGCCAGCACCTCGTCGCGCCACGCCTCGAAATCGGCGAAGCCCTTGTCGAGCCGGCGCGTCTCGCCGCGGTCGAGCCATACGGTGGCGTTCGACAGATTTTCGAGGAAGCGGCGGTCGTGGCTGACCATCACGATGGCGGAGCGCATATCTTTCAGCGCCGTCTCCAGCCCCTCGATCGCCGCTAGGTCGAGATGGTTAGTCGGCTCGTCGAGCAGCAGGATGTCGGGCTCCGGCGCCAGCACGCGCGCCAGCGCAGCGCGGCGCGCCTCGCCGCCGGAGAGGCGCGACGGCTCCTCGTCGCCGGTGAGGCCCAGCGTCTCGAGCAGGTAGCGCGCGCGGTGCGCCGGGTCGTCGCCGGTCATGCCGGCCTCGACGAACGCCAGCGTCGTGGCGAAGCCGGTGAGGTCGGGCACCTGCGGCAGGTAGCGCAGCGTCGTGCCGGGCTGCAGGAAGCGCGTGCCGGTATCGGATTTCACCTCGCCGGCGGCGATCTTCATCAGCGTCGATTTGCCCGAGCCGTTGCGGCCGACGAGGCACAGGCGCTCGCGCTCGCTGACCGACAGTTCGGCCTGCGTCAGCAGCGGCGTGCCGCCGAAGGTGAGGGCGATGTTCTGGAGGAGAAGAAGCGGGGGCATGGTTACGCTCGCCGCCTGTGGAGGAGGCGCGCGAGGCCTCCCCTCCCCGCTTCCCCCGCGAAAGCGGGGGCCCAGGTATCAACAATAGACGCGAGATCCCGTATGCGGCACCTGGATCGCCGCTTTCGCGGGGAAAGCGGAGAGTGGGCTAAGGCCATCATCACGCCGCCGCAGTGTGGCGCTGGTAGTCCTTGACGTCGGAGAACGTCAGCTTGGGCGCGCGCTGGATCTCGTAGTTCAAGAGAAACGCCGACGGCGCCATGAACACCGGCGCGCCGTCGAGGTCCTCGGCCATGTCGCCGCGGTGGGCCGCGATGAAGGCGTCGCGGTCGGCGGGATCGTCGGCGGCGATCCAGCGGCCGACGGTGAAGCGCGGCTGCTCGAATTCGATCTCGAGGTCGTATTCCTGCGCCAAACGCGCCTTCAGCACGTCGAGCTGCAGGGCGCCGACGACGCCGACGATCTGCGGCGAGCCGTCGAGCGGCATGAACACCTGCACGACGCCCTCCTCCGCCATCTGGCGGAGCGCCTCGCGCAGTTTCTTGGCGCGCATGGCGTCGGCGACGCGGACGCGGCGCAAAATTTCCGGCGCGAAGCTCGGCACGCCGCGGAAGTTGAGCGTCTCGCCCTCGGTCAGCGTGTCGCCGATGCGGAGCGTGCCATGGTTGGGGATGCCAACGATGTCGCCGGCCCAGGCTTCGTCGGCAACGGTGCGCTCGCGAGCGAAGAAGAATTGCGGCGCGTTGAGGCTCATCGGCTTGCCGGTGCGCATCAGCTTCGCCTTCATGCCACGTGTCAGCTTGCCGGAGCAGACGCGGACGAAGGCGATGCGGTCGCGGTGGTTGGGATCCATGTTCGCCTGGATCTTGAAGACGAGGCCGGTCATTGCCGGTTCGTCCGGCGTCACGGTGCGCTCTTCGGCGACGCGCGGCAGCGGCGACGGCGCGATCGCCGCGAGGCGGTCGATCAGGTCGCGGACGCCGAAGTTGCGGAGCGCCGAGCCGAACAGCACCGGCGTCAGGTGGCCCTCGCGGAACGAGGTCTCGTCGTAGGGGCGGCAGGCAGCCTTGGCGAGCGCGATCTCCTCGGCGACGGTCTCGGCCTCCGCCTCGGGCAGGAATTTCGCGAAGGCGGCCGCATCGAGGTTCCCCGCAGACGCGGGCTCGGCGCCGAGATCGTCAAGGCGGCGGACGACGTTCTTCTCCAGGTCGAAAACGCCGGCGAAGCTGCGGCCGGAACCCAGCGGCCACGACAGCGGCGCGGTGTCGAGCGCCAGGCGCTTCTCGATCTCCTCGAGCAGTTCGAAGGGATGGCGGCCGTCGCGGTCGAGCTTGTTGATGAAGGTGATGATCGGGATGTCGCGGAGCCTGCAGACCTCGAACAGCTTCAGCGTGCGCGCCTCGATGCCCTTGGCGGCGTCGATGACCATGACGGCGGAATCGACCGCGGACAGCGTCCGGTAGGTGTCCTCGCTGAAGTCTTCGTGGCCGGGCGTGTCGAGCAGATTGAAGATCAGGCCGTCGTGCTCGAAGGTCATGACGGATGTGACGATCGAAATGCCGCGCTCGCGCTCCATCGCCATCCAGTCGGAACGCGTCTGGGCGCCGCTCTTCTTGGCTCGCACCTCGCCCGCCAACTGGATCGCGCCGCCGAAAAGCAGGAGCTTCTCGGTCAGCGTCGTTTTGCCGGCGTCGGGATGCGAAATGATCGCAAACGTGCGGCGGAGGGAGGATGGGGTCGGAGCGGACATCGGGCGTGGGTTCTAGCGCATGGGGAGCGGAGGGCAAGGTGCCCTCCCCCATGTGGCGCTAGGTGCGGCGCTTCGCCAGCGCGATCCGGAGCGCGGTGAAGCAGCGCGGGTCGATCGCGCTGCCGACTTCGGCCGCCATGATCTCCAGCGCGGTGTCTTCCGGCAGGGCGTCGCGGTAGGGCCGCTTGGCGGTCAGCGCGTCGAAGATGTCGGCGGTCGTCAGAATGCGCGTTTCCATCGCGATCTCGTCGCCGGCGAGGCCGTGCGGGTAGCCCTTGCCGTCGAGGCGCTCGTGATGGGCGCCGGCGACGCGGGCGAGTTCGGCGAAGGCGGCGATGCGCGACAGGATCGTCTCGGTCAGGGCGGCGTGCTGGCGCATGGCGTCGCGCTCCGCGGTGGTCAACCGGGCGGGCTTGTCGAGGATGGCGCTGGAGACGCCGAGCTTGCCGATATCGTGGAGCAGCGCGCCGCGCTTCAGCCAGCGGCGGCGTTCCTCCGGGAAGCCCAGCTCGGCGGCGATCATGTCGGCAAAGGCGGCGACCCGCGAGGAATGGCCGCTGGTATACGGGCTTTTCGAGTCGACGACCTCGGCGAAGGCTTCGGCAATATCGTCGAGGAAATCGTCATCCAGAGTCTTGGCCTGGCGGCCCGGCTCAAGCTCGAGGATGGTGCTTTCGAGGTGCGGCGAGGCCAGCCCCTCCCAGAAGCCGAGCTTGCCCTGCGCGCGCGTGAAGGCTGCGACCAGCGCCGGGTCGAACCACGAGCCGGCGCGGCGGGCGACTTCCTTGCGCGTCTCGATGCGGCCGTAGGCAGTGTTGAACACATCGACGACCTGCGCCAGCAGCGCGATGCGGGCATAGACCGGGATCGCCTCGCCCTTCTTGCCGGCGGGGTTGCCGCTGCCGTCCCAATGTTCGTCGAGGTCGTGGATGCCGCTCGCGACGCGTTCCGAGAAGCGCAGGCGGCGGGCGATGTCGGCCCCGCGCTCGCAGCGCGTCTTGATAATCTCGTTAGCGACGCGCGGGGTCTGCGGCACGACCGACAGGATCGTCTGCACGCGGTCGGCGAGGCTCGCGGCGCCGGCGGTGTGCGAGACGACGAAGCCGAGCAGCGCCGGCAGGCTGGTGCCGACGATCTTGACGTCGTGCTTGAACAGCAGATCGTCGGTCTTGTAGAGCGCGGAGATGCGGGCGGCGTTGGACGAGCAGCCGACGTCCTTGAGGAGCAGCGTGTAGTAGAGTTCCCACAACTCGGTCTCGGCGAGGCCGAGCTCGCGGCCGATCGCGGTGCCGATCCAGCAGCAGCGGACGCAGTGCCCTTCCGGCTGGCCCTCGGTCAGGTCCAGCGCATGGCTCAGCGCGCTCAGAAGCTCGGAGAGGCGGAGCGCCTCTTCGTCGGCCGCCGGCGTGGGCGAGATAATTTTAAGCGTGGTGGCAGGCGGCACGCGCGGTTTCCCGGATTGGTCGGACACGGAAGCGCGCGACTCGTGAATAATACGTAGCCGTCGCCCACTGGAATGGAGTCAGATACGGCGGAATCGGCGGCGCGGTTTCGGCCGCTCTCGCGGGCTGGTTTACGGACGGTAAACGCGCCTAGGCGTCTTTGCGGCCGTAGTCGTCCTGCAGGCGGACGATGTCGTCCTCGCCGAGATAGTCGCCGATCTGCACCTCGATCAGCGTCATCGGCTCCCTGCCCGGGTTGGCCATGCGGTGGATGTGGCCGAGCGGGATGTGCACCGACTCGTTCGGGTTCACGCGGATCGTCTTCAGGTTATCCATGTCGGGGCCGATGGTGATGTCGGCGATGCCCGAGACCACGGTCCAGTGCTCGGCGCGGTGGAAATGCTTCTGCAGCGACAGGCGGGCGCCGGATGTCACTACGATGCGTTTCACCTGATGGCGCGGACCCTGATCGAGGGACTGGTAGTTGCCCCATGGCCGGAAGTGGCGGACGAAGTCGCCGAAGTTCGCCTCGGGCTTGGCCTGCACGGCGGCGACCAGTTCCTTGACCTCGGCGGCGCGCGAGCGCGTCGTCACCAGGATCGAGCCGTCGGCCGCGACGACCACCAGATCGCCGACGCCGACGACGCCGACGGTGTCGGTCTCGCTCGAGACGTAGTTGTCCTTGGCATCGACGAACGTGACGTTGCCGACCGCGACGTTGCCGTCCTCGTCCTTCTGGCTCTCGTCCCAGACCGACGACCAGGTGCCGAGATCGTTCCAGTCGAAGTCGGCAGGCACGACCACGGCGAGCTTCGTCTTCTCCATGACGGCGTAGTCGATGGATTTTTTCGGCGCGGCCTCGAAGGCGGCCTTGTCGATCGTCGTGACGTTGCCGTCGACCTGGCCGGCGGCGACTGCCTTCCGCGCGGCGGCGCCTATCTCGGCGGCGTAGGCGTCGAGCTCCGACAGCGCGACCGAGGCGCGCATGAGGAAGATGCCGGAGTTCCAGAGGTAGCCGTCCTTGACCAGTTCGGCGGCGCGCTTGGCGTCGGGCTTCTCGACGAACTGCTCGACCGCCTTGGCGGTGCCTTGGCCGGTCGCGGCGCCCGGCTTGATGTAGCCGAAGGCGGTCGAGGCGCCGCGCGGCTTCACCCCGAAGACGACGATGCGGCCGGCTTCGGCGGCGGGCAGCGCGGCGTCGACGACGCTCGCGAAGGCGTCGCCATCGTCGATGAGATGATCGGCCGCGAGCACGAGTATCACGGCGTTCTTGTCCTTAGACACGGCAAAGGCGGCCGCCGCGCCGACCGCGGCGGCGGTGTCGCGCGCCATCGGCTCAAGCAGCAGGGCGGCGCTCACACCGGCCTTCTCCAACGCAGTCTCGACCAAATAACGATGGTCGGCGCTGGTGACGATCAGCGGCTCGGCGTAGCGGCCGCGGTCGGCGATGCGGGTGAGCGTCAGCGCAAACGTCGATTGACCGTCGACGAGCGGCAGGAAAGGCTTCGGCGCGTCGAGCCGGGAGGCAGGCCACAGGCGCGTTCCGGCGCCGCCGGACATGATGACAGGAACGATCACGCGACCCTCATTCGAAACGAGAAGGAGGCTAGGTAGCGAAAAACCACGACGATGGGAACGGGGCGCCGTTAGCGCCGCCGTTGCTAGACGTCGGCGCGGCGGGGCTGGGCCTGGGTGTGCTTCAGCCAGTCGAGCATCTCGGTGACGCTGGCGGTAGCGAGCGCAATGCTCGAATCCGCGGCGCCGTAATAGATGCGAACCTCGCCGTCCTGCTCGACCCAGCCGCACGGGAACACGACCTTGTCCACGTCGCCGAAGCGCTCGTAGTCCTGCTCCGGCTGGAAGATCCATTCGTCGCCGCGCGAGATGACCTGCGTCGGATTTTCCAGATCGAGCAGCGCCAGGCCGAGGCGATAGATGGCGCCGGAGGCGTTGATGCGCACGCCGTGATACATCAGCAGCCAGCCTTCCGGGGTCCACAGCGGCGGCGGCGACAGGCCGATCTTGTTGGCGTCCCACCAGCCACCGCGGCGCGCCCACAAGAGGATGTGGTGATCGCCCCAATGCTTCAGGTCGGGCGACCACGACAGCCAGATATGCGCGCCGGAGGCCGACGTCGTCGGCACCGGACGATGCAGCATCGCCCAGCGGCCCTTGAACTTGACCGGGAAGAGCGCCGCGTCCTTGTCGTCGGGCGGCATCACGGGGCCCAGACGCTGGAAGGTCTGGAAGTCGGTGGTGGTGGCCATCGAGACCAGCGGACCGCCGACGGAGAAGGCGGTGTAGCAGATGACGTATTTCTTCTGGTCCTCGATGTAGGTGATGCGCGGATCCTCGACGCCCCAGATCTCCTCCGGGTATTTCTCCGGCGAGGGCAGGAACGTCGGCTCCTTGTCGAAGCGCCAGTTGGAGACGCCGTCCTTGGAGCGGGCGACAGTCAAGTGCGAGTGACCGCGAAAATCTTCGACGCGGATCATTAGCAGCGTTTCGCCCTCGAACAGCGTGGCGCCGGGATTGAACACGGTGCTCGCGCGGTATGGCAGATCCTTTGCCGTGATGATCGGGTTCGCCTTGTGGCGGGTGAACAGTTCGCGGAAAGGAGCCTGGGTCAGCATCTGTTCAACCTCGAATGTGGGGGGCGCCGACGGCGCGCTCGGGAACGGGCGCGCTGTTCGAAGGCACGGGCGACGCGCGACGCGCCGTGGTGATGTCGCGTACGGCGACGGACGCTGTGCCGGTGGCGATGTGCATCGCGAGCAGCGAGTGCAGCCAGGCGAGCGTCGATTCCGCGCCCTGGTTGTGGTTCAGCCCCTCGGGCTGCAGGCCGTCGCGGCAGCCGCCGGTGGCGTGGTCGCAGACCGGCTGGCCGAGATCGTTGCGGCCGAGGAACCATTCGAAGGCGCGGCGGGCGACATCCAGCCACTGGTGGTCGCCGGTGGCGCGGAAAGCTTCCAGCGCGGCGTCCGTCATGTGCTGGACCTCGATCGGCTGCTGGTCGAAACGCGCCTGCACACCGTCGCGGCTGAACCAGCCGCGATTGCCGATCGGGACGAAATGCCCCTTGGGATCGGTCTGCAGCTCGCTCAGCCACTGCAGCGTACGCAGGCCGGTGTCGATCATTTCCTGCCGGCCGAGGCGATTGCCGGCGCCGATCAAGGCATGCGGCAGAAGGCCGTTGGCGTAGGTAAGCGTCTCCTCCGGCCACGGCCAGTCGGCTTTCGCGTTGAGCGTGAACGCCTCCAGTATCCGCTCCGCCAGAACGAGATGAGCCCGGCGGACTTCGGTCGCTCCGCTGAAGCGCCGGAGGTACGCCTCGACGCCCAGCAGCGAGTAAGCGACGGCGCGCGGCGACTCGAGCTCGATGGCCCGGGGCAGCGCGCGTTCGAACAGCGCCATGGCGGCCGCCGCCATGCTTTGTGACGGAGAATCGAGCACGGTCTGGCCCAGCGCCCAGAGGGCGCGGCCATGCGAATCCTCGCTGCCTTCCTCCTCCTTCCAGCGGCGGTCGTAGCCCATGAAATTCCGGAAGCGGCCGTTCTGCTCGTTGTAGGCCTGCTGCAGGAACGACAGGTAGCGGTGCGCGAGCACGCCGCGATCGTCGTCCCTATCGGCAAGCACATGCTGCGTCTGCAGCGTGACGATCAGCGCACGCGCATTGTCGTCGGTGCAGTAGCCGTGGTCGCGGTCGGGAATGTCGAAGCGTGCGTGTTGCAGGATGCCGGTGTCGTCGGTCAGCACGCGCAGATGGTCGAGCCGCGGATACGGCAGGTCGAGCGCCGTCGATTCCAGCGTCTTCATCCGGTAGACGCGCGGCCGCACGCCGCGCTCGCGGCGCACGTCGCGGAACAGGCGCAGGTATTGCTGTGCGACTTCGCTCCATATCATCGGGCGGGCGCGGAGATAGGCGCGCTTGCGCATGGCGTTGCGCTCGATGTCGTTGGACAGAAGCTCGGTGATCGCCGCGCCGGTCGCCTTCGCGTCCTTGAAGGGAACAAGGACGCCGTGGTTATCGGCGAGCATCTCCTCGGCGTACCAGTACGGCGTCGACACGATGGCCTTGCCGGCGCCCAGCGCATACGACAGCACGCCGGAGACGATCTGCTCGCGGCCGAGATAGGGCGTGACGACGACGTCGGCCGCCGACAGGAAGGCCAGCAGTGTCGGCGTGTCGATAAACTGATTGTAGAAGACGACGTTGTCGCCCACGCCGAGGTCGAGCGCCTTGCGCTGGAGCATCTGGCGATACGCTTCGCCCTCGCGCCGTTTCACCTCGGGGTGGGTGGCGCCGAGGATCGCGAAGATCGCCTCAGGGTGAACCTTGACGATGTCGGGCAGCGCCTCGATGACGTATTCGAGGCCCTTGCCTTCCGAGAGAAGGCCGAAGGTGAGGATCACCTTCTTGCCGACCAGATCGAACTGGTCCTTGTTGTAGGACGTGTCGAGGAACGGCATGTCGGGCACGCCGTGCGGGATCACCGCGACGCGCTCCTTGGGGATGCCGTAGACCGAGGTGAGCACCTGCTCGGCCATCTCGCTCATCACGACGACGCGGTCGGAGAATTCGCCGATCGCCCGGATGATGTCCTTCTGCTCGGAGTTCGGTTCTTTGAGCACGGTATGCAGCGTCGTCACCACCGGCATGCGGAGATTTTCGAGCGGTCGGAGGATGTAGCTGCCGGCCGAGCCGCCGTAGATGCCGAACTCGTGCTGCAGGCTGACGGCCTCGACCTGATTCATGTTCAGGAAATCGACGGCCTTGCGGTAGTCGGCGAGACTCTTCTGCGCGATCTCGAAATGCACCTCGGGCGGGTAATCATAATTTTCCGCACCGTCGTTGAGCGCGACCGACCACCATTCGGTCGATGCTGCTTCCTTCGACAGCGCGGTCAGCAGATCGTTGGAAAACGTGGCAATGCCACAGCGACGAGGAACGTACGTCCCGATAAAAGACACCTTCTTCGGTCCGCTACGACGTTTGGTCGGCTGATCTGCAGGCATGGGCCCTCCTTCAACGAGTGAGGAGAACGCCCGGCCGGCGGAAAGGTTCGGTGCAGTGCAAAAGAATCTCTGCGCTGCGTGTGGCAGAAATGTGCGCCGCTCGTTTTCCCCACGAAAGCGGAGATAGTCACGCCTTGATGCGCGAGCCCGCCGGATCGTAGAGCGGACCCACATGCAACGCGGCGGGCACACGAACGGTCGCAACTTCCAGTTCGTAGGTGCCGGAATTCAGATATTCGTCCGAGACGCCGGCGGGATTGCGCACGTAGCCCATGCCGATGTTCGCGCCGACCGTGTAGCCCCAGCCGCCGGAGGTCAGGTAGCCCACGCGCTCGCCGTTGCGGAAGATGGTCTCGCGGCCGACCAGCGCGATTTTGGGATCAGCGACCGTGAAGGTCATCAGCCGCTTCACCAGCGGCGCGGTCGCTGATTTCTCCACCGCCTCGCGGCCGAGAAATGGCTGCGCGGATTTCAGCTTCACCGCCCAGCCGAGGCCGGCCTGCAGCGGAGTGTCGTTCGGCGTGATGTCCTGCCCCCAGGCGCGGTAGCCCTTCTCCAGCCGCAGCGACTCGATGGCGCGGTAGCCGGCGGGCGCGATGCCGTGCGGCGCGCCGGCGGCGATCAGGGCGTCGAAGACGACGCCGGTGTCGGCGATCGGCATGTGTAGCTCCCAGCCGAGCTCGCCGACGTAGGTGACGCGGAGGGCACGGACCTTGCGGCCGGCGAGCGTCAGCTCGCGCACCGCGCCGAAGGGGAACGCGGCGTTCGATATGTCGGCATCAGTGACGGCGGCCAGCACATCGCGGGCGCGCGGACCGAACAGCGACAGCGTGCCGTACTGCTCGGTGACGTCGGTGAGCGTCGCGTCCAATCCCAGCGGCGTGTTCTGCCTGATCCAGGCGAAGTCATGCGTGCGGAAGCCGGTGCCGGTGACGATATAGAAGTGATCCTCCGCCAGGCGGGCGACTGTGAGGTCGCACTCGATGCCGCCGCGGGAGTTGAGCAACTGCGTATATGTCAGCCGGCCAGGCGCCTTGGCGACGTCGTTGGCGGCGATCCACGACAGAGCCTTCGCCGCGTCCCTGCCCCGCATCTCGAATTTCGCGAATGACGACTGGTCGAAGATCGCGACGCGTTCGCGGCACGCCTCGTGCTCGCGGCCGACGTGATCGAACCAGTTGCCGCGGCCGAAGGTGTAAACGTCGCGCGGCTCAACGCTCTCGGGCGCGAACCAGTTGGCGCGCTCCCAGCCGAGCTTCGAGCCGAACACCGCGCGGCGAGTCTTCAGCCGCTCGTAGAGCGGCGAGACGATGCGCGGGCGGCCGCTCTCGTATTCCTCCAGCGGGTACGCGACCGTGTAGTGCTTGCCGTAGGCCTCCAGCGTGCGCTCGCGGGTCCACGCCTTGTCCTTGTGCAGCTCGGAGAAGCGGCGGATGTCGACGACCCAGAGGTCCATCGGCTGCTCGCCGCGCGCCACCCAATCGGCGAGCACCCACCCTGCCCCGCCGCCGGACGCGATGCCGAAGGCGTTGAAGCCGGCGCCGACGAAGAAGTTGCGCACCTCGGGCGCCTCGCCGAGGATGAAGTTGCCGTCCGGCGTGAACGACTCCGGCCCGTTGATCATCTGCTTGATGCCGGCGGTCTCCAGCGCCGGGATGCGCTGCAGCGCAGCGCTCATGTGCTGCTCGAAATGGCCCCAGTCGTCTTCCAACAACTGGAACTCGAAGTCGTCGGGCGCATCGCCGGTGACCCACGCCACCGGGTCGGGCTCGTAGCCGCCGAAGACGAGGCCGCCGACTTCCTCCTTGAAGTAGGTCCGCAGATCCGGATCGCGGATGGTTGCCATGCCCGGCTCGATGCCGGCGATCTTCTCGGTGATCACGTACTGATGCTTGACCGGCTGGAGCGGCACGCTGACGCCGGCGAGCGCCGCTACCTGGCGCGACCAGAGGCCGGCGCAGACGACGACCTTCTCGCACGCAATGGTCCCCTCGCTGGTGCGGACGCCGACGACGCGGCCGTCGCGGACGTCGAAGCCGGTGCAGGCGACGCCCTCGTGGAATTTCGCGCCGTGGGTGCGCGCGCCTCGTGCCAGCGACTGGGCAATGTCGGAGGGCGAAGCCTGCCCGTCGCTCGGCATGAAGGTCGCGCCGACGAGATCGTGCGTCTCAAGCAGCGGCCAGAGTTTCCTCGCCTCCGCCGGCGACAGCAGATGCATGTCGAGGCCGAAGGAGCCGGCGGTCGTCGCCTGGCGACGGAATTCGGTCCAGCGGTCGGCGTTGGTGGCGAGCCGCAGGCAGCCGGTCTGGCGCCAGCCGGTGGCGAGCCCGGTCTCGGCCTCGAGCTTCTTGTAGAGCTCGACCGAGCAACGCAGCACCTGCGTGATCGATGCCGACGAGCGGAGCTGGCCGACGAGTCCGGCGGCGTGCCAGGTCGAGCCGCCGGTCAGCTTGCCGCGCTCGATCAGCACGACATCGGCCTTGTGGTCACGGGCGAGATGGTAGGCGGTGGAGCAGCCGATGATCCCGCCGCCGATGACGACGACGCCCGCCCGATCGGGAATCATGTGGTTGCGCCTCCCCTTCCGGGGCGGTTATGGCACGGAAAACCGCAGTCCGGAACGGCAAGCGGCAGTGGCAGTGCTGCAACAGTGCAACGCTAACGGGCATGATAAAACTGAGATATTCGGGCGCTAGCGTCATTGCGGTCGGCGATTCGGTGAACGCGTCGAAGCGGCGAAACGGACGCGGGGGGAGCACATGAGAGGGTTGGGATGGCTGGCCGCGGCGGGGTTCGCCGCGCTTTCGGCGTCGGCGATGTCAGCGTCGGCCGCGCCGGTCGACAACAATCAGCTCATCGCCTGCGAGCCCAGCCGGGCCGACGTCGCCTCGGTCGATGTCGAGGACCTGCGCTTCGGGCTGAAGGCGACTTACGTGTGGGCGAGCGCCACCATCCACGTCACCCTGCGCGACGGGCGCACGCGCGAATATGCGCTGAGCGGCCGCGCCGATCCCATCGAGAAGACGCCGCGGCCGAACAGGGCCAGGGCCGGCTTCGCCTATTCGGACTTCACCTGCATCGTGCAGTACCGCGCGATCATGTCGGTCAGAAATTGCGCCGCGGCGCGGAAGCAGCGGTCGTGCGAGGTGGGCGTCACCGTGTTCGGCGTGCCGGTGGTCTATTCGGTGTCAATGACGGCCGAGCGCAACAAGATCGTCGAAGCTTCGACGGTGCCCTAGGCGCGCTGGCGGGCCTTGCGCGCGGCGTTGGCGGCGACGAAGCGGCCGAGATAATCCTCGGTGTAGGCGGCGTAGTCGAAATCGAGCTGCGATGTGATCTCCGACACCATGCTCCACATCGTTTCGCGCAGCAGCGAGGCGCATTTCATCGCGTTGTAGCTGGTCCACAGACGCTGGTCGGGCGTGCGGCCAAAGTAGGCGACCAGCAGGCGCTCCTCCTGCTCGGGCGAGAATTCGGCGTTGGAGGCGAGGTTCGACAGATCGAACAGCGGCGAGTTCCAGCCGGCGTAGTCCCAGTCGATCACCCAGATGCGCTTGCCGTCGTCGATGAAGTTCGATGGCAGCAGGTCGTTGTGGCCGAAGACGAAGTCGACTGGGCCGACCTCGAGCTCGAGACCCTCGGCGATATCGACCAGTTCCGGCAGACGCGGCGCGTGGCGGCTCTTCCGCTCCGTGAGCGTGTGGGCGTAGTCGCGGATGACGTGGAACACCCAGAAGGCGAGCAGCGGGCCGCGCAGATGGTGCGGCATGTCGCGGTGGACGCGCTTAAGCATCGGCACGATGCGCGTCAGCCGCGCCGGGTCGCGGACGTCGGCGGCGGTGAGCGTCGTGCCGGCGATGTAGCGGATGACGAGGATGCCGGCCTCGATGTGCACGACCTCGGGCGAGACGCCGGAGTCGAACGCGGCCTTGGAGGCGGCGTGTTCGTTGAAACGCAGGATCTGGTGGACGGGAATGTCGTCGCCGACGCGCACGACGTAGCGCTCGCCGGCGTCCTCGACCGTGAAATTCATGTTGGTGATGCCGCCGGGCAGCCGCACCGGCGTGACCTTGCCCTTCCAGATCGGCAGGCGGGCGGCGCGCTCTATGGCGTGCTTCTCCCGCGTGGCCGCCGTCGCGTCCGTCATCGTCACCCTCGCCGCCCGACACTTATCCGGCGAATAGATACCATTGGCCGGGATTTGGCCAAGTGGCGCCTGTCACGCGGGCGGAACGTCGAAGCTCTGCTCCAGCGTCACCTGATCGAAGTCGGTGACCAGGATGTCGATCTTCGCCGTCCACTTTCCAGGTGCCGGCAGTATCAGATCGTCGATCCGCCACAGGGCGCCGTCGAGGTGCTTGGCCTCCCGGCGGATGGCCTCGATGCCGGCCGCCGGGTTGGTCAGCGTCAGGGTCACGGACTTCGCGTCGAGCAGACCGAAGTCGCCCGACTGGATCGCCAGCGATACCGCGACGGGACCGGGGCCGCCGGGCGTCAGGCTGACATCGGCCATCGCCTTCTCGCCGTGGATATGGAAATGGAGCGGCGTCGCCTGGACCTCGACCTCCGCCAGCGTGCGCGGCGGCGGGGTGAAGCGCCAGGTCGCGACGAGCCCGAGGATCAGGATCGCGAGGATGACCTCGGCGACGATGGCGCGGCGCAGGCCGCGGATATCGGCGCGCGGCGTCAGGCGGTAGCGGTTCCATGCCGCGATGGCGAGGAGCAGGACCACGAGCGCGATCTTGGCTGCGAGGATGCGGCCGTAGGTGGTCTCCCACAGCGCGGAGATGGCGCCCAACTGCGCGACGGCCAGCGCTATGCCCGACGCTACGAGCGTCAGAATCGGCAGGGGCGCGATGCGCGAGAAGCGGGCGAGCGCGCCGGTGCGGACGGTCGCGGCAAGCGGGATCAGCGCGCCCAGCCAGAACGCGATGCTGATGCCGTGGACGAAGACGGCGACACGGGCGAAGGGAGGCGCGTCGGCGGAATGCCCGCTGGCGGCGAGCGCGGCGCCGACGAGCGCGAGCGCGACCGCGGTGGACCATCGTTGCGGGGCTGCCGCCAGCAACAGCGCGACGACCGCGATCGCGATCGTGTAGGCGTAGCTGGTCGCCAGCGCCGCCGCCCACGGCCCGCGCGTCGCGAGCGCGGCGAACGGCGCGTCGACGACGTCGAGGCCCTGAAGTGCGAACGAAGCGGCGGCGGCGACGATGCCAACGCCGATGCTCAGGCGAACGAAGCGCGCCGGGCCGGCCGGCAGCGGGCCATCCGCGATCCACGCCGCGAAGAACGCGCCGCCGACGCCGGCGAACAGGCCGAGGTAGAGCAGCAGCCGCGCTGCCCAGATGGCGACGGCGCGGCCGGCCGGCGATGCGGGCGGCGACGCCATGGTCATGGTCGAGATGCCGCCGACGGAGAAGACGACCGAGCCGCCGACGGGGTGGCCGTCGGCGGAGATGACGCGCCAGCTCAGCGCATGCGTGCCCTTCGCCAACGCCGGCGCCGCCGCCGATACCGTCGCGTTGCGCGCGACGACGCCGGCAAGATCGGTGCCGCTGCCGTCGGGTTCGATCAGACGGAGCGCGATCGGCGAGACCGGCTCGTCGAAGGTGAGCACGAATGCCGATGGCGCCTCCGCCACCACGCTGCCGTCGGCGGGATTGGCCGTCAGCAGCGTGGCGTGCGCAAAGGCGTTGCCGGCGCCCGCGAGCGCCAGCAACGATGCGAGGGCAAGCGCACGGAGCATCGGCGGCGCCTAGTCGCCGTCGCCCGCGGCGGGCGTCAGCGTCACGCTGGGCGCCGGGCGCTCGCTCTCCTGCGCCTTCTTGCCGAGCGCCGGTATCTCGATCCAGCGTTCGGTGCCCGAGGCGCATTCCTGTACGACCGGGAAGTAGAGCGCGTCGCCGGGCTTCAGGTCGGCGGTGACATAGGTGCTGACGACGAACTCGTCGTAGAATTCGTCGGGAAGGTTGCCGCCGGTGAAATCGACCTCGGTGACGCCTTCGGTCAGCGTGTCGCCGTAAAGCTTGTAGGGCTTGGCGTAGGCGGCCTTGACGGTGGCCACCTTCCAGCCGGGCTTCGGCTGCGGCTTCACCGAGATGACGCCGTCCGGAATCTTGATGCGGATGGCGACGGTCGGCGATCCGCCGCAGCCATGGGGCACGCGGAACACGGCCTTGTAGCTGCCACCGACGGCGGCCTGCTGTTTTTCCAGCGTGATATGGGCGGAAGCGGCGAGCGGGAATGCGAGGACGGCGCCGAACGCCGCGGCGAAATGGAATCTGGGCATGGTGTGACTCCGGGCGCGGCACGCGATGCGGCCGCCGGGGTTGAAGCAATGGTGGAGGTTCGGTTCAGGCCGCCGGAGGCGGGCCGCGCGGCGCCGCCGATTCGACGACGCGGGTCGGCAGGACCGAGACGGTCGCCGCGGCCGGCGGCGCGATTGCGATCGCCACCGGCGCCGGCAGGGATGCATCGGACGGCGGCGCCGCGGCGCAGGCACCGAGGCCGCAAAGCGCGCACGGCGTATGCTCGGCCGGCGCGTGGTCCGGCGAAGCCGGAGACGACGCGTGCGCGTCGATCGTGCAAACGACGAGCAGCGGGCCGGCTTGCGCACCCGCAGGCGCCGCCATGGCGCCCATGCCGAGCGCGTGCAGGAGCACGAGATAGGCCGCCAGCACTGCCACGAAGCGGCGGAGGGTGTTGCCCGTCATGGGCCGGAGATTGCCACAACGGCGGGCGCGGCGGAACTGGCCGCGCCCGGAAGGCGGGCTACGCCGCTTCGGCTTCCTGGTTGACCACGGTCTCGGCGATCTCGGTCAGCGCCTCGTCGGTCGCTTCCTCCTCGTCGAGGGTCGCCTGCAGCAGCTCGACCGCATCGTCGAGACCTAGCTCCTGCGCCCAGGTGCGCAGCGTGCCGTAGCGCGAGATTTCGTAGTGCTCAACCGCCTGCGCCGCCGCGAGCAGCCCTGCATCGAGCGCCGGCGAGCCCTTGTATTCCTTCATGATCTCGGCGCCCTCTTCGGTGATGCCCATGATCGCGTCGCAGGTCTTGGCCTGGGGCTTCTTGTCGATCATGCCGAAGACTTCCTCGAGGCGCTCGACGTGGCCCGCCGTCTCGCCGCGATGCTTGGCGAACGCCGCCTTCAGGTCGGCGCTCTGCGCCGCCTTTTCCATCTTGGGCAGCGTCGACAGGATCTTCTTCTCGGCGAAGTAGATGTCCTTCAACGTGTCGTGGAAAAGAACGTCGAGGGTTTTCGGCATCTTGGCCATGGGGTGCTCCGGCGGCAGGGGAAGTCTCCCTCTGCAACACCGGCCCGCCCGACTCGTTCCGAGGCTTCGCCTACGGTGCAGTATGGGACAATACGGTGCTGAGCGCGCGAGCGAGCTTGTCGCGGGTGTAGGGCTTGTCGAGGACCACGGCCGTCCCCCTGGCCACCGCCGGCGCAGCGCCGTAGCCGGTGGCGAACACGATCGGCACGCCGCGCCCGATCAGCGCCTCGGCGACCGGGTCGATGCGCTCCTCGCGCACGTTGACGTCGAGGATCGCGGCATCGAGCTCGCGGATGGTGCGGGCGAGCAGCATGCCGCGCGCGATCGTCGAGGCGGTGCCGACGACGAGCGCGCCGAGTTCGGCCAGCATGTCCTCGACCATCGCCGAGACGAGGCCCTCGTCTTCCACCACCAGAATGCGCTTGCCTTCGATCAGGCTCAAAGCTCACCGGAAAGGCGCGGCAGGTGGGCTTCCATCGAGCAGATCAGGCCGTCCTCGCGGAAGTCCATCGCGATCTCCCCGTCGAGGTCCTGCTCGACGGTGCGCTCGACCAGACGAGAGCCGAAGCCGCGGCGCGTCGGCGCCGTGACCGGCGGGCCGCCGCGCTCGCGCCAGACGACGCGGAGGCCGTTCGGCTCGTCCATCCACGCCCACTCGAGCGAGACATGGCCGCCGTCGTTGGAGAGGGCACCGTATTTGGTGGCGTTGGTGGACAGCTCGTGCAGCGCCATGGCGATGGCGAGGGCCTCCTTCGGCTGCAGCGACACGTCCGGTCCCATCAGCGTGACGCGCTCGCGGTTGACGTCGCGCACCTGCAGCACGTCGCCGGCGACGCGCTCGAGCGAGGCGCCCTTCCAGTTCGCCTCGGTGAGCAGATTGTGCGCCGTCGCCAGCGCCACCAGCCGCCCTTCGAAGGCGGCGCGCGCGTCGGGCGAGGTATCGTTGCCGCGGAAGGTCTGGTGCGCGATGCTCTGCACCACGGCCAGCGTGTTCTTGACGCGATGGTTGAGCTCGGCGAGCAGCAGGTCGCGCTGCGACTCGGCCTGCTTGCGGTAGCTGATGTCGACGACGGAGGCGAGCGTCATCGGCCCGCCGCTCATCTCGATCGGGCTAAGGCCGACCTCGACCGGCACCTCGCTGCCGTCCTTGCGGATGGCGCGGGTCTCGGCGCCCTCGCCCAGCGGCTTCGGCTCGGCGCGGGCGTGGCCGTCGGGGATCAGCGTGGCGATATCGCGCGCGGCGAGTTCCTCGCGGGTGAAGCCGAACAGGCGCTCGGCCTGCGCGTTGGCGAGCACGATGCGGCCTTCGGCGTCGGTCATCATCATGCTCGATGGCGCGGCCTCGACGGCGAGGCGGAAGCGCTCCTCGCTGGCGCGCAGCCGGCTTTCGCCTTCCTCGCGTTCGGTGACATCGACGTTGACGCCGATCATGCCGAGGAATTCGCCCTTGGCCGAGAAGTGCGGCTTGGCGTTGGTCTCCAGTATGCGGTAGGCGCCGTCGGCGTTGCGGAAGCGGCCCTTCACCGTCACCTCGGTCTGATGCATGGTCGCCTCCACCATGCGTCCGGTGATGCGGGCCTCGTCCTCGGGATGCATCGTATCGCGCCAGTCGAAGGTCGCGATCTGGTCCTCGCCGACACCCCAGAAGGTGCGCAGCATCGTGTTGAGGCGGACGCAGCGGCCGACCGGATCGCTGATCCAGATCATCACCGGCGCGTGCTCCGACATCAGGCGGAAGCGTTCCTCGGAGGTGCGCAATTCTTCTTCGGCGAGCTGGCGCGCATTCTCGGCGCGGATGCGCTCGATGCTGAAGCCGACCTGCCGCGCGATGGCGATGGCGAGGTCGGTCTCGTGCGGCGCGAAGATGTGCGGCGTGCGGTAGTAGGTCATGAACTTGCCGATGACGACGCCCTGCGCGACCAGCGGAATGAAGGCGAGGCCGCGGATGCCTTCGCGCTTTATCGCGGCCTTGATCGGCGCCGGCTCGTCGGCGAGGTCGGCATCCTCGACGAAGATCGGCAGCGGATCGCGCTCGGCTGTCGTCCACGGCGAGTGGCCTTCGACGGCCTTCACGTATTCGTCGGACAGCCCCCGCCAGGCGACGAAGCGCATGACGCCGGCCTTGTCGAACAGGAGGATGGAGGCGCGGCCGGTGCCGAGCGTGGTGAGGATCGCATCGAGCGCGGCCTCGTAAACGTCGCTGGAGCTGCGGGCGCGGTAGAGGGCGTCGGTCAGGCGGTAGAGGGCGGCGAGCTCATCGACCTGGGCAACGAGGGTGGTCGGAGCGGAACCCGATCGCACGGAAGACATTTTTACAGCCGGTTCCCTTGGATCCACGCTTCACCCCGAGGAGCGCATCGTGCGAGCAGAGCTAGTTCCTCTTTGTCGCCAAAGCCTTAACCTCGCCAAGGGCAATCACTAACCCTCCCCCGACAGGCATAAACGTCGCCCGCCGCCGCTTTGTTCCATGGCGTACGGAGGCCTCGCGGGTGCTGTCTGGCGTCTCGCGCTCAGGTTGCGGGGGCGCGGCGGCGGGCGAAAATCATGTCGCGGGCAGCGATCACGGCGCCGAGCGTGATGAGGACGCAGGCGAGCGCCACCGACCAGGTGAAGACGCCGAAGCCGGCGGCGAGCAGGACGATAGTGGACAGCAGCGGCGCCGCATAGGAGAGCGCGCCGAGCACCATGATGTCGCCGTGCTTGACGCCGTAGTCCCAGGCGTAGAACGCGGCGCCGAGCGGCAGCGCGCCGAGCAGCGCGACCGCGATCCATTGCGTCGGCGTCGCGGGCCACACCGTCGGTTCCAGCGCGATGTGCAGCGCCAGCGTGACGACGGCGGTGACGAGGCAGAAGCCGGCGACGACGTCGGTCGGGACGCTGCCGAAGCGGCGCGACAGCACCGAGTAGCCGGACCAGATGAAGGCGCAGGCGAGCGCCATGAGGTGGCCGGGCTTGATGCCATCGGCGAGGCCGACGCTGCCGCCTTTGGTTATCGCCACGACCGCGCCGGCCAGTCCCAGCGCGACGCCGATGACGTGGTGCAGCTTCAGCTTCTCGCCGGGCAGGAACGCCGCGAAGACGACGATGAGCAGCGGCCAGAGGTAGGCGATGAGGCTCGCCTCGACCGGCGGCGCCGACTGGATCGCGAAGAAATAGAAGCAGTGGTAGAGGGCGAGCCCGCCGATGCCGAGCGCCCACACTCGCCACGGCTGGCGAAGCGAGGCGATGGCCGCGGGGCGGAAGATCCAGCTCACCGCGCCGACGAGGCCGCCGATAGTGAAGGCCATCGCCGCCAACTGGAAGGGCGGGATCGCGCCGGACGCCGTCGTCAGCAGCGCGAGGAACGACCACGTGAGGATCGCCGCGCAGCCGATGAGAGTGGATGTGGTCTTGCTCAACGCCGTTCCCGAGCTGCCCGTGCCGCCGGTCTCTTAGAGCGGCCCGAACGGCGTAGCGTCAATCTCGTCCATCGGATCGTTCCGCGATCAAGCCGGCCGCGCGTCGCGGGCGTCGGCGACGCCGAAGCGCTGGCGGTAGGCGCTCGGCCCCATTCCGGTGATCCGCTGGAAGATTTTCCGGAACGCGGCGGGATCGGAGTATCCCACCTCCCAGGCAATCTGCTCCACCGGCTGATTGGTCGCTTCGAGCGATTCGCGTGCCTTGGCGATGCGCACCTGCTGTGCGTATTCGGTTGGCCGCATGCCGGTTGCCTTGCTGAAGCGGCGCAGGAACGTGCGCTCCTCCAGCCCCGCGATCGCGGTCAGCTCCGCCAGCTCGTGCGCCTGCGCGCCGGTCGCGTGCAGATGATGCTGGGCCCGCAGGATCGCGGCGTCGCCATGATCGAACCGCGGTATGAACTGGCTGTACGGTCGCTGCTCCCTGCCCGGCGGTTCGATGAGCAGGAAGCGCGCGGTGGCGAGCATCGTGCTCGGCCCCATGAATTTTTCCACCAGCGTGAGGCCGAGATCGACCCACGCCAGGATTCCTCCCGCCGTCATGATGTCGCCGTCGTCGATCACCATGCGCTCGACCGCGACGTCGATCTCGGGGAAGCGATCGGCCAGTGCATTGGCGAAGGCCCAGTGCGTCGTGGCGCGGCGTCCGTTGACCAGCCCGGACGCGGCGAGCACGAATGCGCCGGCGCATACCGAGCAGAGCGTCGTACCCTCGGCATGCCGCTCGACGAGCCATGCCGCCGGCACGTGCATCGGGCGCATCTTGTCGGGCATGACAAGGCTCGGCGGCGCGATCGCATGCGTCAACCGGTGCTTCGTGCCCGGATGACTGTCCCAGATGCACTGGATGTCGCCGTCGTCGGCGCCGGCCTGCCAATGACTGACGCGGACCGCGGCACGCACGCCGTCCTTGTCTGACGGCGCCCATTCGCCGGCGATACGGAACAGGTCGGTGAGGCCGTGGACCGCAGCCAGTTGCGCGTCGGGGTAGATCAGCAAGCCGATTTCCGCGACGATTTTCCGATTTCTGGCCATTGTCGGTTCCGCCTCGATAATTGTCGATTCCGCCACCGGCATTCTGCAGCCCGCTGCAGCATCTTGTCCACATCGGGGGGCGGCAAGGGGTTGCCCCAAACGGAACAAGGACGACGGCAATGAGCACGATCACCACCCGCGACGGCACGAAGATTTTCTACAAGGATTGGGGCCCCAAGAACGCGCAGCCCATCGTCTTCCATCACGGCTGGCCGCTGAGCTCCGACGACTGGGACAACCAGATGCTGTTCTTCCTGGCGAAGGGCTATCGCGTGATCGCGCACGACCGCCGCGGACACGGGCGCTCGGACCAGACCGACACCGGCAACGAAATGAACACCTACGCCGCCGACGTCATCGAACTCGCCCGCGCCCTCGATCTCAAGAACGCCGTGCACATCGGCCACTCGACCGGCGGCGGCGAAGTCGCCCGCTATGTCGCGCGCGCCGAGGCGGGCCGGGTCGCGAAGGCGGTGCTCATCGGCGCGGTGCCGCCGATCATGCTGCAGACCGCGGCCAATCCGGAAGGCCTGCCCATGGCGGTGTTCGACAGCTTCCGCGCTGCGCTGGTCGCCAACCGCGCCCAGTTCTTCATCGACGTTCCGGCCGGCCCGTTCTACGGCTTCAACCGCAAGGGCGCGGACGTGAAGCAGGGGCTGGTCGACAACTGGTGGCGGCAGGGCATGACCGGCGGCGCGAAGGCGCAATACGACTGCATCGCCGCGTTCTCCGAGACTGACTTCACCGAAGACCTGAAGGCGATCACGGTTCCGGTCCTGGTGCTGCACAGCACCGACGACCAGATCGTGCCGATCGCGGACTCGGCGCACAAGGCGATCAAGCTGCTCCGCAACGGCACGCTGAAGACCTACGAGGGCCTCTCGCACGGGGTGTTCGCCACCCACCCGGACCTCGTCAACGCCGATCTCCTGGCCTTCATCAAGGGCTGATGCTCGGTGCCGATGCGCTCCCGCCGCCACGCCGGCGGCGGGGCGCCATCGTGTAGACAGCCCCGGCCGGGTGTGGTTCCGGCGCGCGTGCCGTAGTAAGGGCGGGACATGACGCGCCTCGCAGGCTTCGGCATGTACGATTTTCGGGCCACTCACGATGCCCTCGATGCCTTGTGGGACTGGGTTGCGCTCGACCTTGTCGCGCGCGGCATGGCCGATGTGCCGGCGCACCTGGCGCACGACCGGTCGCTTGAGGCGATCTGGCGCGAACCCGACCTGCTGCTCGCGCAGACGTGCGGCTATCCGCTGCGCAAACATCTCGGCGATGCGGTGCGCTACATCGCAACGCCGAGCTACGATGCGCCCGGCTGCGTTGGTCCGATGCATCGCAGCTTCATCGTCGTTGCGGCCGACGCGCCGTACGCTTCACTTGCCGAGTTGCGTGGCGCTCGGGCGGCGGTGAACGGCTACGACAGCAACAGCGGCATGAATCTTTTCCGCGCCGCGCTCGCTCCGATCGCCGGCGGGCGGCCGATGTTCGCCAGCGTCCGCGTCACCGATGCCCATGCCAACAGCCTCGCGGCGATCGCGGAAGGTTCGGCGGACGTCGCCGCCATCGACTGCGTCTCTTTCTGGTTCGTGATGCGCGAACGGCCCCTGCTGGCGGACCGCGTCCGGATACTGGCGGAGACGCCGGTCAGTCCCGGATTGCCGCTCATCACGCGGCGCGGGACCTCCGACCGGGAACTCGCGATGCTGCGCGATGCGCTTGCCGCGGCCGTCGCATCGCCGGCCACCGCCGACGCGCGGAAGATACTGCGGCTGACGGGGTTCACCGTCCTGCCCGACGAAGCCTATGACGTCGTGCTCGCTTATGAAGCCGGGGCGGCCGCGGCCGGCTACCCGGAGCTGGCGTAGGCGCTCACCACTGTTTGCGATCCGGATGCACCGGGTCGTCGTGGGAGCGAAGCAGGAAATTGCGCGCCACGTCGCTGTAGCCCTTGTAGACGAGGCCGCCGTTCCGCGCCGTGATCTCGCTCTGCTCGCGGGCGTAGACGTCGGGCAGATCGTACCAGGGAACGGTCGGCCTGGCGTGATGCAGCGCGTGCAGATTGTTGTTGAGGAACAGCAGGCCGAACGGCCACGACGCCTCCACGACAGCGGTGCGATGCGAAACCTGCGCCGCCCAGCGATGCTCGGCGAACGAGCGCAGCCGCATGAGCGCGGCGCCCGGATAGACGAAAGCGACCAGATAGAGCCACACCGGCATGCCGCAGACGGCGACCAGCCAGATCAGGATCGCGGCGATGCCGACCGCGTGCCGCGCCCAGATGCCGAGATGCCGGCGATCGCCGCCGACGACGGCGCGGAGCTCCGACCCGAGGAATCCGAAAATCATGATCGCCGGGCCGATCAGCAGCCGGCCGACCAGCGTCGTGTTGAGCTTCAGAACGAAGCGCCCGACCGGTCCGATCCGGTTCCACACCGAGGACGTGACGTAGGCCGACTCGGGATCCTCGATCGGATCGGTCAGCCGCTCGTCGTGATGGTGGCGCAGGTGGCTTGCGCGATAGACCTGATACGGCAGCCAGAGCGACAGCGGCGGCCAGCCGACAGCGTCGTTGATCGCCCGCGACCGGGTCGGGTGGCCGTGGATGGTCTCGTGCTGCAGCGACGATTGCCAGGCGGTGAGCCATCCGCCGACCAGCACCAGCAGCGGCCACGGAATGAACCGCCAGGCGAGCGTCACTGCGATCCAGCCGCCATAGATCGTCACGGCGAGCGCGACCGTCGGCGCTTCGACGCGCACGCGGCTGCGGCTGGCGGCTTTGACTTTGACGGCGGTGCTCATGGCACCCTCTTCCTGACGCCTCTGAGGATAGAATATCTCTCTAACTCTACCAAATTGATAGAGATTATCTTCTACGGCAGCCGGGGCGTAGGTACGTTCCCCTCCAAAGCGAAACCCATTCGCTGCATTTCGTTTCAGGAGAGATCATGACCCAGTTCCGGAAGACTTTGCTCGCCGCAGCGTTTGGCCTCGTCGCTCTGGCGGGCACGGCGCATGCCGCCGACGGCATCGTCGTCGCCTCCAAGATCGACACCGAGGGCGCGCTGCTCGGCAACATCATCGTCGACGTGCTTGAGCACGCGAAGCTGCCGGTCGTGAACAAGGTGAGCCTCGGCCCGACCAAGATCGTGCGCGAGGCGCTGACCTCGGGCGCCATCGACATCTATCCGGAGTACACCGGCAACGCCGGCTTCTTCTACAGCGTCGATTCCGACCCGGCGTGGAAGAACCCGGACGCCGCCTACGCCAAGGCGAAGGAACTCGACGCGGCGAACAAGATCGTCTGGCTTGCCCCGGCGCCGGCCAACAACACCTGGGCGATCTCGGTCCGCAAGGATCTCGCCGACGCCAACAAGCTCGTGACGCTGGAAGATTTCGGCAAGTGGGTCGCCGGCGGCGGCAAGGTGAAGCTCGCCGGCTCGGCCGAGTTCGTCGAAAGCCCGGCGGCGCTGCCCGGCTTCCAGGATGCCTACGGGTTCAAGCTTACCGCCGACCAGTTGCTGGTCCTCTCGGGCGGTGACACCTCGGCGACCGAGAAGGCCGCGGCCGAGCAGACTTCCGGCGTCAACGCCGCGATGGCCTACGGCACCGACGGCCAGCTCGCCGCGCTCGGCCTCGTCGTCCTCACCGACACCAAGGGCGTGCAGGCGGTGTACGAGCCGGCGCCAACGGTCCGCGCCGACATCCTCGCCAAGTATCCGCAGATCAAGGATCTGCTCGAGCCGGTGTTCAAGTCGCTGACGCTGGAGACGCTGCAGACGCTCAACGCCAAGATCGCGGTCGACGGCGAGGACGCGAAGAAGGTGGCGACCGACTACCTGACGGAGAAGGGTTTCCTCAACTAGCCGATCGCTGGTAGCGATAGCGCATGACGGATCGGCCGGTCGGCGCAAACAACGGCGGGCAGGAGGAGACGACCGGACGCAAGGTCATCCTCCTGCTGCTTCTCGCGGGCGCGGCCGGTGCGGCCGCGTTCGGCTTTCTCGGCTTCTCGCCGAACCGCATCCTCTCCGCCAAGCCCATCTATCTCTGGCAGGTGACGCCCGGCGTGACCTCGGCGGGCGTTGCGCTCGGCGCGGCGCTCGTCGTCGCCGCGTTGGCGATCAGCTCCAATCGCTGGCGGCAAGTTGCAGTCCTCACCGGCGCGACGCTGGTGTTTGCGTCCGCCGTTGCAGGCGCCGGTGCCGGAGCGACCGCCGCGCTCGCGACGGTCACCAGCACCGCAGCGCGCGTTTCTCTCGGCGGCGCCTTCTGGACCGTCGCGCTGGTCTCGGCGCTGGCGATGACGGAGGCGCTGCGTCGTCTCAATGTGCACCTCGGCCTTCGGTTGGCTTTCGCCGCCATAGTGGCGGTTGCCGTCAGCGCGCTGGCATTCGGCGGCTGGTTCGACAATCTCTCGCTCGCGCGTGAATGGGCCAACCGCCGCGAGGCGTACGGTGCCGCCTTCGGCGAGCACCTGACGCTGGTCGGCACCTCGCTCGGCTTCGCCCTTATCATCGGCGCGCCGATAGGCATCGCCGCCGCCGGCCGGCCGCGCCTGTCACGCCCCATCTTCACCGTCCTCAATCTCGTGCAAACGATCCCGTCGATCGCGCTGTTCGGCCTGCTGATCGGTCCGCTCACGGCGCTCGGCGACGCCCTGCCCTGGCTGCATGACATCGGCCTCAGCGGCATCGGTTTCGTTCCCGCCGTGATCGCGCTCACTCTCTACGGCCTGCTGCCGATCGCGCGCAGCACCGAGGCCGGAATCCTGAGCGTCCCCGATGCGGCCATCGAGACCGCGCGCGGCATGGGCATGACGAAGCTCCAGATCCTGGCGTGGGTGTCCGTGCCGCTCGCCCTGCCCGTGCTGCTCGCCGGCCTGCGGATCGTCACGGTGCAGCTCATCGGCCTCGCCGTGGTCGCCGCGCTGATCGGCGCCGGCGGCTTCGGCGCGTTCGTCTTCCTCGGCCTCGGTCAGACGGCGACCGACCTCGTGCTCCTCGGTGCGCTGTCGGCGATCGCGATCGCCATCGTCGCCGATGGGCTCCTGCGCCTGCTGACCCAGATTTCGTTGCGGGCGACCGCGCCGTGATCGCCTTCGAGCACGTCACCAAGACGTACGGCGGCCGCGCCGCGATGGCGGATGTTTCCATCGACATCGGCGCCGGCGAGTTCTGCGCGCTGCTCGGGCCTTCCGGCGCCGGCAAGTCGACGGCGCTTCGCCTGGTCAACCGGATGATCGATCCGGACTCCGGCGTCGTCCGCGTCGAGGGCGCCGACGTCGCCAATCTCGAGCCGGTCGCGCTCCGCCGGCGGCTCGGCTACGTCATCCAGTCGATCGGACTGTTTCCGCATTGGACCGTCGGCGAGAACGTCGCGACCGTGCCGCGGCTGCTGCACTGGCCGCGCGAGCGCATCGCCGAGCGTGTCGACGAGCTCCTCGTGCTGGTCGGTCTCGATCCGACAATTTTCCGCAATCGGCATCCGAGCCAGTTGTCCGGCGGGCAGCAGCAGCGCGTCGGCGTCGCCCGCGCGCTCGCCGGCGATCCGGACGTGCTGCTGATGGACGAGCCGTTCGGCGCGCTCGATATCGTCACCCGGCAGACGCTGCAGGACGAGATGGCGCGCATCCAGACCGCGACCGGCAAGACGGTGCTCATGGTCACGCACGATGTCGACGAGGCGATCCGCCTGGCCTCGCGCATCGTGATCATGGAAGGCGGCAAGGTCGTGCAGGACGCCGCGCCGAAGGAGATTCTCGCCTCTCCCGCGAATGCGTTTGTCGAGCGCCTCACCGGCGGCGAGGCGGCGAGCTTCCGCCTGCTCCGCATCCGCACGGTGGCGGAGGTTACGGTCCCCGATACATCGCCCGCCGACGACACGATCGAGGCGACCGCGCCGCTCGACGCCGCGCTGGCGCGGATGCTTTCGCGCGGACGCGACGTACTCGCCGTGGTCGATAGCGCCGGAAGGCGGCAGGGCAGCATCAGGCTCGGCGATGTCATCCGTCGCGCACACTGAAGCCGAGGCCGTTGCGCCGGCCGCGTGGCGGCGGAGGCTGGGCACGTTCGTGCCGCTGGTGGTGCTCGTGCTGCTCGCAGTCGGCATGCCGGCGCTGGCGCCGATTTTTCACTGGCTGTTCCCGGCCCTTGAGCGGCCGGTCTACACGCGCGCCAGCTTCGTGACGCTGACGCTCGACCACATCGCCATCGTCGTCGCGGCGAGTATGCCGGTGATCGTCCTCGGCGTCGCGGCGGGGATCGGCGTCACGCGCCAGTCCGGCCGCGAGTTCGCCGGCATCCTCGATACGATCACCGCCATCGGCCAGACCTTTCCGCCGGCGGCGGTGCTCGCCATTGCCGTTCCGCTCGTCGGCTACGGACCGGCGCCAACGCTGATCGCGCTGATCGCGTACGGCATCCTGCCCGTCGTCGACAACACGATTGCCGGCCTGCGCTCCGTGGCGCCCGCGGCGCTCGACGCGGCGGCCGGCATGGGCTTCACCGCGCGCGGGCGCCTGTGGCGGATCGAGCTGCCGCTGGCGGCGCCGGTCATCCTCGCCGGCATCCGCACGTCGGTGATGATCGCCATCGGCACCGCCACCATCGGCTCGACCGTCGGCGCACTGACGCTCGGCTCGCCGATCATCGAGGGCCTCACGGGGTCCAACACCGCCTACGTGCTGCAGGGCGCGCTGCTGGTGGGCGCGCTGGCGATTGCGACCGATCGGGCCTTCGCGGGCCTCGATGTCCGCATGCGCCGGCGTCTGGGGCTCGCGGCGGACGCCTAGAAAAGTCTCGGTTTCCGCGCAGGCTTGCTAATCACGACCGAGTTGCTAGTCTTTTTGCCGGTAAGCGGAGGCGTGTTTCCATGGAAGCAACGTCCCACGATATCGCGATCGTCGGCGCCGGCCTTAGCGGGTCGGCCCTCGCCATCCAGCTTGCGCGCCGGATGCCGAAGGACGCGCGCATCGTGCTCATCGGGCGGCCCGACGAAACCGGCCGCGGCCTCGCCTATCGCGACGGCAACCCCGATCTCCTTCTCAACGTGCCCGCCGAGAGGCTGAGCATCGATCCGGACGATCCCGGCGCCTTCGTGCGCTGGCTGGCGGAGAATTCGGCGCGCCATCCCCCCGGCAGCTTTGCCTGCCGTGCCGACTACGGGCGCTATGTCCACGGCGCGCTCATGGCCGCGATCGCCGCGGCGGCGGGCCGCGTCGAGTTGGTCGAAGGGACGGTGGCGGCGATAACCCCGGCGACGGACGCTTTCGACATCCGGCTGGCGAGCGGCGGGCGCTTCCGCGCGGCCCGTGTCGCGCTCTGCCTCGGCAACCCTCCGCCGCAATTCCGGATCGCCGACCGCGCCATCGAGCCGGCGGCGCACGGCCGCATGATCGCCGACCCGTGGAACGATCCGCGCATGCAGCGGATCGCGGCTGACGATCGCGTGCTCCTCGTCGGCGCCGGGCTGACCATGGTCGACCAGATTCTGACGCTGCGCCGCAACGGCCACGCGGCCGCGATCGTGGCCGTTTCCCGGCACGGGCGCCTGCCGGCCACGCACGCGGCTTCGGCGAGCGCGCCGGTGCGCCTCGAACTCGCCGAGGCGAAGGGGCGACTGCTCGCCGTGTTCCGCATGGTCGCCAAGGCGGCGCGCGCCGCCGAAGCTGCCGGCGAGGATTGGCGCGCGATCATCGACGGACTGCGGCCGGCGACGCAGGAGATCTGGCAGGCATTCACCATCGCCGAGCAGCGGCGGTTCCTGCGTCATGTCGAGTCGTACTGGGCCGTGGTCCGCCACCGCATGGCGCCGGCGATCGCGGACCGGGTGGCGGAGGTCCGGTCCGGCGGCACCGTCGAGGTTGCCGCCGGCCGGGTGGTCGCCGTGCGCGCCGCCGGCGAATTCGTCACCGCCGCGATCCGCGACCGGCGTACGCGCCTTGTCCGCATTCGCCCATTCGAGTGGATCGTGAACTGCACCGGCCCCGGCCGCTTCCCGTCGCTTGCCGCCAACCCGGCCGTCGCCGGCCTGGTCGCGGCCGGCCTCGCCCGCCCCGATCCGCTCGCCGTCGGACTCGACGTGGACGCGGACTGCCGTGTCGTCTCGCGCACCGGCCAGACCTCCACGCGCCTGTTCGCGGTAGGGCCGATCACGGCGGGCCGCTTCTGGGAGTCGACGGCCGTCGCCGAGATCAGGCAACAGGCATCAGCCCTTGCCGCGCGGCTGGCGGGCGGTGCCGATCATCGGGAGATCGCGGCAGCGCCCGTCGCGATTCGGCCGCCCGGCGCCGTCCGCCGGCCCAGTTCGCCGCGCTGAGCCTGGATACCGGCCGAAATTCCAATCCAGTGAACAGAGCCTCCGTTCGGAGCGGAGGAAAGCACCGGATGCGCGCATAACCGCATTGTCCCGTGGATTCCGGCGGCGTACAGGTCCGCCCAACGACGACGCGGACGACCGTGTCGGATCCAAAGCGAGACGGAGCGGACGCGAAATGAACCCCCAGATGCAGATGCCGATGATGAACATGCCGATGGGCGGCATGATGCCCCAGATGATGAACATGCCCCAGATGATGCCGATGATGGGCGGGATGATGCCGCAAGGCATGATGAACGGCATGATGCCGATGAACGGCATGATGAACATGATGGGCGGCATGATGCCGATGCCCATGATGATGTGCAAAATGACCTGCAAGATGACCGCCACCGGCATGGTCTGCGAGATGATGCCGATGGACGACATGTCGAAGGACATGTTCATGGAATACTGCAAGCGCATGATGGCGATGATGCAGGGCGGCATGCCGATGATGATGGCGTGCGGCGGCATGATGATGATGGGAGCGATGGCCTAGGCCACGCTTCTTCGATCGCCGCGAAACGAAAGGCCCCTCTCCGGGGCCTTTTTGTTTTTGGATCAGCCGCCGACCGATTCGACGTAGGTCATGACGAGATAGAGCACCGCCTCGCGGTCGCCGAGGTTGCGGTAGGTGTGCGGCACATCGGCCTCGAAGAGGATCGCGTCGCCCTCGCCGAGCTTGCTCGGCTCTTCCTTGCCCGGCCTGATCTCGACCGAGCCGCTGACCACGATGATGTTCTCCATCGTTCCCGGCGCGTGCGCCTCGGCACTTTCGAGATGCTTCGGCGCGAGGCGCAATTCGTAGAACTCGACCTTGCGCTCGCCGTCGAAGGGGAACAGCGCGCGCGAGGTGAACTTGCCGTCGCTGGAGCCTAGGATCTTCGCCTTGTCGCGGCGGAGCACGACCGTGCCGCGCGTCTCCTGGCTGTCGAGCAGCGTCGCGAACGGCAGGCCGAGCGCGGTCGCGATCTTCCACAACAGGCCGATGGTCGGTGTGCTCTTGCCGTTCTCGATCTGGCCGAGCATGGCGCGGCTGACGCCCGACGCCTTGGCGAGCCGCTCCAGCGAATGACCCTGGCGGGTGCGCAGGCGGCGGAGATTGCGGCCGAGGATCGACGGAAGATCGGTAGCGCCGTCGGATGCCGGGAGACTGTCGGAGGGACCGGCGTCGCCCACGAGCGCCGCCATCAATGCTGGGCGTAGTTGGCGTAGGGCTGGACGAAGACGACCGGGGCGAACCAGACCACGACCCAGGCGACCGGCATTGGCGCCGCATAGGCCTGCGCCGCCTGCAGCGAGCGGCGGCGGTTGCGGTAAGTGTCGAGGTCTACGACGTTGACGGACGCGGTCTGCATTGGACTCACCAGCTCCCCAGCCCTTGCGCCGATAGTAGGAGGCGGCGGCGCGGGCGACAGAACGGCGTTTCTAATTTTCGCCGGTCACGTAGCATTCGCATACCAATCGGTAGGGATTTCGGTCAGCCGGCCAGCGCCTGGTCGAGATCGGCGATCAGGTCGCCGGCGTCCTCGATGCCGGCCGAGATGCGGATCAGCGACGGCGAGATGCCGATCGCCGCGCGCTGCGCTTCCGGGATGCTGCCGTGGGTCATGGTGGCGGGATGCTCGATGAGGCTTTCGACGCCGCCGAGGCTTTCGGCGAGCGCGAATATCTGCACCCGCTCCAGCATCCGCTTGGTGCCGGCGAGGTCGCGGTCGAGCTCGACGGTGACCATGCCGCCGTAGCCGTGCATCTGGCGGCGCGCCAGCGCGTGCTGCGGGTGGCTGGCGAGGCCGGGATAGATGACGCGGCGGACGTCGTTCCGCCGCTCCAGCCACTCGGCGATCGCCTGTCCGTTCTGCGAATGCCGCTCCATACGCAGCGCCAGCGTCTTCAGCCCGCGCAGCGCCAAGAAAGAATCGAACGGGCCAGAGATGCCGCCGATCGCGTTCTGCAGAAAGCGCAGGCGATCCTCGAGGTCGCGGTTTGGCCCCACCACGGCCGTGCCGCCGACCATGTCGGAATGGCCGTTGAGATATTTCGTCGTGGAGTGGACGACGATGTCGATGCCGAGTTCCAGCGGCCGCTGGATGTAGGGGCTGGCGAAGGTGTTGTCGGCGACGGAGATCAGACCGCGGAGGCGCGCCAGCGCGGCGACGGCTTCGAGATCGACGACGCGGAGCAGTGGGTTGGTCGGCGTCTCGACCCACAGCATCCGCGTCTCGGGGCGGATCGCGGCTTCCACCGACGCGAGATCGGTGAAGTCGGCGAAGCTCACCGCCAGGCCGGCCGAGCGTTTGCGCACGCGCTCGAGCAGCCGGAACGTGCCGCCGTAGATGTCGTCGGTGGCGACGATGTGGGCGCCGGTGTCGAGCAGCTCGAAGACGGTGGCGATTGCCGCGAGGCCCGAGGCGAAAGCGAAGCCGGCGCTGCCGCTTTCGAGGTCGGCGATGCAGCGCTCGAAGGCGAAGCGCGTCGGGTTCTGGCTGCGCGCGTACTCGAAGCCCTTGTGCACGCCCGGGCTCTGCTGGGCGTAGGTCGAGGTGGCGTAGATCGGCACCATGACGGCGCCGGTGGTCGGGTCGTGGCTCTGGCCGCCGTGGATGGTGCGGGTATCGAAGGCCAGGCGATTCTTCGACGGCGGCTTGTCGCTCACGGGCCGAGCCGCAGGTGGTTGATGAGATCGATGCGCGTGACCAGGCCGACGAACTCGTCGCCATCGACGACGATCGCCACCTCGTTCTGCTCGAACAGCGGCAGCAGCGCATCGATCCTGGCGCTCGCCTGCACGGTGTGCAGCTTCGTCGTCATGGCGGAGCTGACCGGCGCGGCGAAGCGCTGCTTGCGCTCGCCCTCCGCACCCTCGACGGCGGTGAGAATGTCGCTCTCGTCGAGGATGCCGACCAGGCGCTTGCCGTCGAGCACGGGAAGCTGCGACACGTCGGTGGTGCGCATCCGGCTGTAGGCGGTGAGCAGCGTATCGTCCGGCCCGACGACGACGGCGCCGCCGTCGCGGTAGCTGCGCGTGACGAGGTCGCCGAGGTTGCCCTTGGGCTTGCGCTCGGCGATGCCCTGCTCGATCAGCCAGAAGTCGTTGTAGAACTTGGACAGGTACTTGTTGCCGCTGTCGCAGACCAGCGTCACGACGCGCTTCGGCTTCGTCTGTTCGCGGCAATAGCGCAGCGCCGCGGCAAGCAGCGTGCCCGACGACGAGCCGGCGAGGATGCCCTCGCGGGCGAGCAGCGCGCGGGCGGTCATCAGGCTCTCGCGATCGGGGATCGAGTAGGCCCGCTTGACCAGCGACAGGTCGGCGTTGGGCGGGACGAAATCCTCGCCGATGCCTTCCACTGCCCAGCTTCCCGCCTCGATCAGCACCCCGGTCTCGACGAACGGCGTCAGCACCGAGCCGACCGGATCGGCGAGCACGATCTCGGTCTTCGGCGAGACGCTCCTGAAGAAGCGTCCGAGGCCGGTCAGCGTGCCGCCGGAGCCGACGCCGACGACGACGGCATCGACGTTGTGGCCGAGCTGCTCCCAAATCTCCGGGCCGGTCGTACGCTCGTGCGCCAGCGGGTTGGCGGGATTGGAAAACTGGTTGACGTAGAAGGCGCCCGGCGTCTCCGACGCGATGCGTTGCGCCATGTCCTGATAATACTCGGGGTGGCCCTTGCCGACGTCGGAACGCGTCATGCGCACGTCGGCGCCGAGCGCGCGCAGATGCTGCACCTTCTCGCGCGACATCTTGTCGGGCACGACGAGGACGAGGCGATAGCCGCGCGGCAGGCCGACCTGCGCCAGGCCGAGGCCGGTGTTGCCGGCGGTCGCCTCGACGATGGTGCCGTCGCGGCGCAGGCGTCCGTCCTTCTCGGCCGCCTCGATCATCGACAGCGCGATGCGATCCTTGATCGAGCCGGACGGGTTCTGGCTCTCCAGCTTGACAAACAGCCGGCACGGATCGGCGTTGAATTTCTTCAGCTCGACCATCGGCGTGTGGCCGATGAGATCGACGAGGGTGGACACGGATTCGCGCGGCGCGTCCGTGCCGATGACGCGAGGGACAGCGGTCATGCGCCCGGTTCTATCAAGTCGAGGGCGGCGAGCAAGCGTGCCTGATATGTCACGAAGGCGACGACGCGCGTCAGCGCCGTCACGTCGGCAATGCTGAGGCCGGCGGCCTCCAGCGCGCGGATGTCGGCGCAGCGGATGGCGCGGGCATCGCCGGCGAAACGCTCGACGTAGCGCAGGATCTCGGCCAGACGCCGCGACGGCTCGCCATCTCCGGCAGCCGGCGGACGGTAGGTGTCGGCCAGCGTCTGGTTGCCGTTCAGCATCGCGACGCGGAGCGCGGCGGCGCGGCGCTCGCCGGGCGTCAGGCCACTCGCCTCGTCGCTCACGAAGACTTGCGCCAGCGAAGCAGGATCGTCGCGCCAGCCGGGGATCGGCGGCACGCGCAGCGGCGCGGTCGGCGGGGCGGGATAGGTCGCGGTGCGGGCTTCGCGGCTCATGTGCGAAGCAGAAGGCCGCAGGCGGTCTTTCTCAAGCGAGCTTATTCTACTGTTCCAGTAGGAATTGGAAAAAAGCACGGACGATCCGCCGCCCTGCGCCGCGTTGACGCTTTGCCGCGCGAACCTATAGTGCCGGCCACATTCCGCGGGACTTCCATGCTCACCAAGAAGGGGAAATACGGCCTTAAGGCCCTGCTCCACCTTGCGCGTCTGGCGCCGGGCGAGACCGCGCCCGGCGGCGACATCGCGGCCGCCAACAATCTCCCCAAGAAGTTCATGGACGCGATTCTCGTCGAGCTTCGCAACGACGGCATCGATTGGCGCGCCCGGAGAGATTCGAACTCCCGGCCCTCAGATTCGTAGTCTGATGCTCTATCCAGCTGAGCTACGGGCGCGTGGGGGTGTTGCTACTCCATGGGGCCGGCGGATGGCAAGCGGCTAGCCGGTGCGGCCCCCGGCCGTCGGGCGGTCGGGGATTATGACCTCGAAGGTGGCGCCGGCGCCGCCGGTGTCGAGCAGCGCGATCGAGCCGCCGTGGGCGCGGACAAGCTCCGCGGCAATGGCTAGGCCAAGGCCGGTGCCGCCGGGCCTTGCGGTGCCCTGGAAGGCGCGGAAGAGGTTGGCGCGCACTGCCGGCGGGATGCCCGGGCCCGTGTCGGCGACTCGGATGGCGACCGAGCCGTTGGTGCGGCTGGCGCTCACGGTCAGGCGGCGAACCACCGCCGGGCCGAAGTCGCCCTCCAGCGCCTGGGCGGCGTTGCGGCAAAGATTGACCAGGACGCGGAAGAGCTGGTCGGGGTCGGCGTCGATCTCGAGGCCGGCGGGGACGCGGTTTTCGAACTGGATCGTCGGGTGGCCGGTGAGGCCGGTGGAGTCGGCGACGTCGTCGACGAGGCGGTCCAGCGCCAGCAGGCGGCGCGCGGGCGCGGCCTCGCGCGCCTTGCCGTAGGCGAGCGTCGTCTGGGCATAGGAGATGGCGCGGTCGAGGGCGGCGATCAGCTTGGGGGCGAAGCGCTGGACGTTCTCGTCGGGCAGGCTGCCGAGGCGATCGGAGAACAGTTGCGCGGCGGCCAGCATGTTGCGGAGGTCGTGGTTGATCTTCGATACCGCCAGGCCGAGGTCGGCAAGGTGGCGCTGCTCGCGGAGCGTCCCCTGCAGCGCCTCCTGCATGGCGGCGAGGTGCTCCTCGGCAACGCCGATCTCGTCGCTGCGGCCACTTGGCGTGATCACCCGGCCGACGTCTTCCGGCGCGGTCGAGAAGGCGACCATGTTGTCGGTCAGCCGGCGCATCGGGCGGACGAACAGGCGGTTGATCGAGAAATAGAGCAGGCCGGCGGTGATGACCGAGATAAGCAGCGACAGCCAGATGATGTTGACGGAATAGCGCAGCATCGCATCGCGGAGCGGGCGGTCGCTGATGACGAGTTCCAGCGTCGCGCCGGAGCGCGCGCCGCCGACGACGCGGATGATGCGCGGCGTCGGCGAGAACAGCGTGGCGAACGCCTCGCCGATGTCGCTCGTAGGATTCATGACGCGGAGGTCGATCATCGAGTCGACGTCGGGCGGCATTTCGACCGTGGCGATGAGGCGGCTTACCGTGCCCGTGCGCACCGCGATGGCGATGGCGCCGACGGCCTTGAGGAGATCGTTCTGGATTTCGCGCGGCACGGCCTGGGCATCCGAATCGGCGAGCACGACGCTCGCGGCATCGGCCATGGTCAGGTGGTCGGCCAACCAGTTGATGCGGAAGTTCGCGATCGAGGGGACGTAGATCAGGACTTCGCTGACCGTGACGAACAGAACCGTCAGCACGAACAGGCGCGACGACAGGCCGAAGCCACGACGGGTCGAAGGGCGAATCGGTTTCGCCATCGGGGGAGCGGGGATGGCCTCGCCCTCGCCGTTGACGATGCGGTCGTTCATCAGAGGATCAGCCGAGCTTCCTGAAGAGCGTAATGATGCGCCGCCGCCATGCCGGCGTCAAACCGGCGCTACCGCGGGTAGCAGGCTTATGGTCGGCGGCAACGCGCCGGGCGAGCGCGGCGCGCGCCGGATAGGGCGGCACGTATGCGGCCACGGCGGCGAGGCCGAGGCGATTGGCGACGGCGAGCGCCCACGGCGCGATCAGCTCAGGCGCGTCGCGGCCGACTATTGCCGCGCCGAGGATGCGGCCGCCGCCGGTGGTGGTGATGACCTTCAGCATTCCCGCCGGCTCGCGCTCGATGTGCGCGCGGTCGCTCTCCGCGAACGGCACGCGGATGATGCGGACATCGCGATGGAGAAGACGCGCCGCCGGCTCGTCGAGGCCGACGGAGGCGAGGCCCGGGTCGGTGAAGGCGACGGCCGGAACGTTCGCCGTCTCATCGGTGAAGGGCACGCGATAGAGGATCGAGCGGACGACGGCGGCTGCCTGCAGCTCGGCGCGGGCGGCGAGCGGGGCGCCAGCGATGACGTCGCCGATGGCGTAGACGCGGCGGTTGGTCGTGCGCAGGCCCTTGTCGACGACGATGCCGGCCTTGTCCCACTGGATCTGGCCCGCCGCCAGGCCGAGGCCCTCGACATCGGGCCAGCGGCCGGCGGCGATGATAATGTGCGACCCATCGACGGCGATCTCGCCCTCGGCCGGGTCGGTCAGCAGCATGCGGACGCCGCCGCGACGGCGCGCGATCTCCGAAATTTTCACGCCGGTGCGCACGCGGATGCCTTCCGCGCGCAGGCGGTCGAGCAGGATCGTCGCCATCTCCGGATCGACGTCGGGGATGGCGGCGCCTTCGTCGACGACGGTCGTATCGATGCCGAGGCGGGAATAGGCCTGCGCGAATTCCAGCGCGTAGCGATCGGCGCCGAGGACGATGAGATGGGCGGGGCGGCGGGCGAGGTCGAAGCCGTCGGCGAGCGACATGGCGTCGACCGTCTCGAGGCCGGGGATCTGCGGGACCGCGGGAACCGAGCCGGTCGCGATGATGATGCGGCGCGCCCTGATGGCGGTGTTGTCGACGACGACCAGATCGGGATTGGCGAAGCGGGCGTTGCCGGCAATGACCTTGACGCCGAGCGCGGTCAGCCGCTCCGGCGTGACGTTGCGGGCGATGGCCGCGGTCGCCTCCTCGATGTGCTCGCGGACGCGGCCGAGGTCGACCTGCAGCGGCGCGCCGGTGACGCCGAAGGCCGGACCTGTGCGCAGAGTCTCGTGGATGGCGGCGGCGGCGAGCAGGGCTTTGGCGGGCACCGTGCCGGAGGCGAGGTTATGGCCGCCGGTGCGGTTTTTCTCGATGAGGATGACCGGCACGCCCTCGGCGGCAGCGGCGGTCGCCGCGGCTATTCCGCCGGGGCCGGCACCGATCACGCATATGTCGGGGGTGAGTTCATCCGCCATCCCCCTCCACTTAGCGCCTCGCGCCAAGCTTTTCGCGGCGAAATCCCGGCTTTCCCCTGCGGTTTACTGTCCGCGCCCCGCGTTGACTCGATTCCGGTCCGTCCTTATAAGCCGCACCAATTCAAGACCCGCGGAGAGACGAGATGAAGCGGACCTACCAACCGAGCAAACTCGTGCGCAAGCGGCGTCACGGGTTTCGCGCCAGAATGGAAACTACCGGCGGCCGCAAGGTCATCAATGGCCGGCGTGCGCGCGGCCGCAAGAAGCTGACGGCCTGACCGACCGAGCCGGGCACCTGTCCGGCCACCCACGAACACGATGGAAAGCCTCAAACGCCGCGCCGCCTTCGTAGCCGTCGCCGGCGGGCGGCGGGTAGCCAAAACCGGCTTCCTGCTCCAGGCACTGAAGGCGGGCGCCGAGCCGGGCGCCACACTTGTTGACCGGCCGCCGCGTTTCGGGTTCACAGTCACCAAGAAGATCGGGAACGCGGTCGTGCGTAATCGCATCCGCCGACGCTTGCGAGAGGCCATTCGGCGGGCCGAGATGCATGCCGAAAAGGCCACCGATTATGTGCTTGTCGCGCGGCGTGCCGCTTTGACCCTTCAATTCGAGCGGCTGGTCACCGATCTATTGAGCGGCTTCGAGGTATTGTCGCGTTCCGGCGGCACTCCGGCCAAGCCCGCGAACGGAACCGACTGATGCCCGATAACCGCAACCTCTTCCTCGCCATCGCACTCTCGATCGCCGTGCTGATCGGCTGGCAATTCTTCGTCGCCGGGCCGCAGATGGAGCAGGCCCGCAAGGCGGCCGAGCTTGCCGCCCAGCAGACGACGACCGACACGACCAATCCGGGCGCGGTGACGACGACGGCGGACGGGACGACCACTACCGCGGCGGGCACGCCGCCGGCCGCCGCGGCCAATGCCCCTGCCCTCACGCGCGAGGCAGCGCTGGCGCTGACGCCGCGCATTGCCATCGAGACGGGCACGGTCGTGGGCTCGATCAATCTCGTCGGCGGGCGCATCGACGACCTTCACCTCAGCGACTTCCACGAGACGGTAGACAAGACCAGCCCGACGATCGTGCTGCTGTCGCCGGCGCGCACGCCGATCGTCGCTCCCGATCCGGCGCATTCCATCTCGGCCAAGGGCCCCTACTACGCCGAGCTCGGCTGGGTCGCGGCGGCCGGCGGACCGGCGGTGCCGGGACCAGACGCGACGTGGACGGCGGAGAGCGGCGCCAAGCTGACGCCGACGACGCCGGTGAAGCTCACCTACGACAACGGCGCCGGGCTGGTGTTCGTCCGCACCATCGCGGTCGACGACGAGTACATGTTCACGATCAAAGACACCGTCACCAACAACAGTGCCGCGGCGGCGAGCCTCTCGCCCTACGGACGGGTAGCGCGGTTCGGGGAACTCGAGCGCGGCAACGCGCTGGAGACGCTCGGCCTCATCGCCGCGCTGAAGGATCAGCGCCTGGTCGAGCACGACTACAAATCGCTGGAGGGCGCGCCGGTCACCCTCGACAAGGCGACGCAAGGGTGGGTCGGCATCAACGACAAATACTGGGCGTCCGTTCTGGTCCCGGAGACCGGCAAGCCGTTCGTCGCGCAGATGGAGCACCTCCCGACCGCGGCCGGATACCAGGCCGACTACGTCGCCGATCCGGTGACGATCGCGCAGGGCGCGAGCGCGGAGACGAGCGCGCGGCTGTTCGCCGGCCCGAAGCAGCTTTCCATCCTCGATGCCTATCGCGACGGCATGGGCATCGAGCGCCTCGACCTGCTGGTCCATATGGGCAAGTTCTATTTCCTCGACCTGTGGTTCATCGCGCAGCCGCTGTTCTACGTCATCGACTGGCTCTACCACCTGATCGGCAACTTCGGCCTCGCCATCCTCGCCGTGACCGTGCTGGTCAAGGCGGTCTTCGTTCCGCTCGCCAACAAATCGTACAAGTCGATGAGCGCGATGAAGAAAGTGCAACCGCAGATGGCCGCCATCCGCGAGCAGTACAAGGACGACAAGGTCAAGCAGCAACAGGCTCTGATGGAGCTGTACAAGAAGGAGAAGATCAATCCGCTCGCCGGCTGCTGGCCGGTGGCGATCCAGATCCCGGTCTTCTTCTCGCTCTACAGCGTGCTCTCGAGCACCATCGAGATGCGGCACGCGCCGTTCTTCGGGTGGATCCAGGACCTGTCGGCGCCGGATCCGACGACACTGTTCAACCTGTTCGGGCTGCTGCCCTTCGATCCGGGCTCGGTGCCGATCATCGGCCACTTCCTGCTGATCGGGCTGTGGCCGCTGATCATGGGCGTGACGATGTTCGTCCAGATGCGGCTCAACCCGCCGCCGCCCGATCCGACCCAGGCGATGATCTTCACCTGGCTGCCGCTGATCTTCACGTTCATGCTGGCCTCGTTCCCGGCCGGGCTGGTCATCTACTGGGCGTGGAACAACACGCTGTCGGTGAGCCAGCAGTATTTCATCATGCGGCGGCAGGGCGCCGACGTGGACCTGTGGGGCAATATCCTGCAGTCGCTGGGCCTGAGGCCCGCCAAGCCGGCGACGGCCGTGGCGGTTCCGGCCGCAGCCAACGATGCGGCCGCACCGGCGCCGCAGAAGAACAAGAAGATCAAGGCCGACAAGGCGAAGACTTGAAGCCGGCGGCGCCCGCAGGCGATCCCGAGGCTGCGGCGAAACTCGAAGCCGGGCGGCTCCTGTTTGCCCGGCCGTGGAAGCACTTCTGGGGCTCTTCCGACGTCAGCAACCTGCCGCCCATGGCGGGCATCGAGGTGGCGTTCGCCGGCCGCTCCAACGTCGGCAAGTCGTCGCTGATCAATGCGCTGGTCGGGCAGAAGGCGCTGGCCCGCACGTCGAACACGCCGGGGCGGACGCGGGAGCTCAATTTCTTCACCGCCGAGGGCGCATCGCTCACCATCGTCGACATGCCGGGCTACGGCTACGCGCGGGCGCCGAAGGCGCAGGTGGCCGCGTGGACCAGCCTCGTCTTCTCGTTCCTGCGCGGGCGGCAGACGCTGCGCCGCGTCTACGTGCTGATCGATTCACGCCATGGCCTCAAGGACAATGACATCGAGGCGGTGAAGCTGATCGACAAGGCGGCGGTGTCGTACCAGATCGTGCTCACCAAGACGGACAAGCTGAAGGTCGGCGAGATCGAGGCCGTGACGGCCAGCGTCGCGGCGACCATCGCCAAGCACGCGGCGGCGCATCCTTCGATCATCGCCACATCGGCAGATGCCGGCATCGGCATCGACGCGCTGCGGGCGGAGATCGCCGCGCTCTCCTAGTGTTACGCCGGCGCTGAGGATCGTGCTGGCCGGCCGCGGCGGATGATGCGCGCCAGGGACTGCGCGGCGGCATCGACTTTCGTGAATGGCACCGCGACGGCGAGTGTCAGGACGATACCGACGAGGATCGCGGCGAGGCTTGCTGCCAGCGGCGGAGCGCCGGCGGCGCTCGCGGCCAGATAGACGACGCAGCTCGGGCCGAAGACGATCGGCCAATGCACGAGGTAGACCGGGAACGAGATGCGGCCGAGGCGGGCGAGCGGCGGCCAGGCGAGCAGGTTGCGCGCGTCCTGCCATGTGACCAGCGACAGGAAGATGAGCAGCGCGCCGAGGCGTTTCTGGAAATGCAGCGCGAGTTCGCAGTTCAGCATCAACGGAAAATCGATATTGCAAACCGGCTGGATGCCGGGGACGGCGAATTCCTCGCCGGCGACGCACAGCAGCACGCCGAGGGCGACGCCGACGATGCAGAGCCACGCCGGCATGCGGCTGGGTCTCTCGGCGAGCGCCGCGACGCCGGCGACGTGACCGACGACGAAGCAGAGATACGGCGTACGCAGAAAGACGACAGCGGCGACGATCACGGCCGGCAGCCAGAGGCGCGGCAACTGGGCGCGGATCGCAGCCAGCGCGAGGACCACGATCGAGCCGGCGAACTCGACGCCGATCGTCCACAGCGGTGCGACGTAGGCATTTTCGATGCTCGGCAACCAGGGACGGAAACCGAACGACGCGACAGTCCCCTCCTGATAGCCGACAAAGAACGCGTTGAAGTAGTCGCGGACGAACGCCAAGAGGCCCGGCTCCGGCAGCCAGTTGAGGGCGAGCCAGCGCGAGTCTAACGCGGCGCCCGCGGCGACGTGGGCATCCGGCAACAGCGCCATCACCGCGGCCGAGAGGATGCATGCGGCGAGCGCCGGAATTGCCAGCCTCGCCAGGCGGGCGACGAGAACACGAACGGGCTCAGCGGCGTCGCGAAGGAAAGGCGCGGTGAGGACGTAGCCGCTCAGCACGAAGAAAATATAGACGGCCGAGTAGCCGTCATAGAAATAGAACAGCGCCGAGCGATGGATGATAAGCCCGAGAGCCGGGCCTCCCGGGCGATCGAAGACGATCGCCGGCAGGAAGGCCGAGAACATGTGCAGCAGCAGCACCTGGAACGCGGCGAGCGCGCGCAGCGATTCCAGGGGCAGCAGGCGGCGGTCGCTCAGCATCGGTGCGGTCATCGGATAGGTCGCCAGGATATCGACCCACACCGTACCGTTAGCCGGCTGCTTTCTTGTTAACGCCCAAAACGCGAAACGCCTCGCCCACTGAAGGGCGAGGCGTCTCGTTACTCGGGTACGCTACGACTACTGAGCCGGAGCGGCAGGCGCCGGGGCCGGAGTGGTCGGCGCAGGAGCCGGGGCCGTGGTGTCAGCCGGCGGCGCGGCTTCCAGGGTGGCCGGAGGCGCGGCCGGAGCCGTCGGCTCGGTCGCCGGGGCCAGCGGCGCGGGGGCCGGAGCCGTTGCGTCCGGCAGCGGCGTCGTGATGGTGGTGTCGCCGGCGGTCGGCGCCGGGCTGCGGTTGACGAAGTAGAACAGGCCGATGACGACGACGGCGGCGATGACGATCGCCGTCACGATCAGGCCGGTGTTCGACGTCTCGCGGTCCACGACGGTTTCGCGGTTCACGTACGTCGGGGGCATGCGGTCGCTCTGTGACATGTTGAGGCTCCTTTATGTCTCGCGGGTACCCGCCTCCCCGCTAACCGCCTTCCGCCGGCAAAGTTCCGCATTTTTCTTCCGCCCTAAACCGGCTATAGAGCGCGCGAACCTTAGGGATTGGCTCAAATGGACAGTATCCGCGAGGCGGAAACGACCGATGCCGAACTGACGGCGCGCCTGATTTCGGCGGCGCTGCCGTATATGCTCGCGTACGACCAGAAAATCATCGTGGTGAAGTACGGCGGGCACGCCATGGGCGAGGCGGCGCTGGCCAAGGCATTCGCGCGCGACATCACGCTGCTCGAGACGGCCGGGGCGCGGCCGGTGGTAGTGCACGGCGGCGGGCCGCAGATCGGCGACATGCTCAACCGGCTGGGGATCAAGTCGGAGTTTCGCGGCGGCCTGCGCGTCACCGACAAGCCGACCATCGAGGTGGTCGAGATGGTGCTCGCCGGCTCGATCAACAAAGAGATCGTGATGGCGATCAACGCCGAGGGCGGCAAGGCGGTCGGCCTCTCAGGCAAGGACGGCAACATGGTGTTTGCCGAGAAGGTGACGCGCACCGAGAAGGACCCGACCTCGAACATCGAGAAGGTCGTCGACCTCGGATTCGTCGGCGAGCCGAAGCGCATCAGCCGCGCGGTGATCGACATGATCATCGGCGCCGGGCTAATCCCGGTGATCGCGCCGGTGGCGCCGGGCGACGACGGCGAGACCTACAACATCAACGCCGACACGTTTGCCGGTGCGCTCGCCGGGCGGCTTGGCGCGGCGCGCCTGCTGTTCCTGACGGACGTTCCGGGCGTGCTCGACCGCAGCGGCAAGCTGATCAAGGAACTCACCGTGAAGAAGGCGCGCGAGCTGATCGCCGACGGCACGATCTCGGGGGGCATGATCCCCAAGGTCGAGACGTGCATCGACGCGATCAAGCAGGGCGTCGAGGGCGTCGTCATCCTCAACGGCAAGGTGCCGCACGCGGTGCTGCTCGAGCTGTTCACCGACCTCGGCGCCGGCACGCTGATCACGCCGTGAGCGAGGGCACGGACCTCGGCCGCTTCGCGGCGGTCGACGCGTGGGTGTTCGATCTCGACAACACGCTCTACCCGCGCCACCTCGACCTGTTCAGCCAGGTCGACAAGCGCATCCGCGCATACGTCGCCCGGCTGCTCAACCTTTCGCCGAAGGCGGCGCAGAAGGTGCAGAAGGACTACTACCAGCGCTACGGCACGACGCTGCGCGGCCTGATGGAGGAGCACGGCATCAAGGCGGACGATTTCCTCGAGTACGTGCACGACATCGACCATTCGCCGATACCGGCGGACCCACGGCTCGGTTCCGCCATCGAGCGGCTGCCGGGGCGGAAGTTCATCTTCACCAACGGCTCGACAGCGCATGCCGAGAAGGTGGCGGAGCGGCTCGGAATCACGCGGCATTTCGAATCGATCTTCGACATCGTGCGCTCGGAACTGCTGCCGAAGCCGAACGCGGCGACCTACGACCGCTTCGTCGCGGCGACCGGGATCGCGCCCGGCAAGGCGGCGATGTTCGAGGACCTCGCACGCAATCTCGAGGTGCCCCACAGGCTCGGCATGGCGACGGTGCTGATCGCCCCGCGCGGCGTCAGGGAGGTGCTGACCGAGGACTGGGAGACCGAAGGGCGCGATGCCCCGCACGTCGACTTCGTCACCGACGATCTGGCGCATTTCCTGGAAGATGTGCTTGATGTGACCGGCAAAGCGTGAGGGCGCGAGCGTGGGAAACTATTCCGAACTGAAGCAGACCATCGAAGAGGCGTGGGAGCAGCGCGACAAGATCGATGTCACGACGGATGTCATCGTCCACGATGCGGTGAGCGACGCGCTCACGCTGCTTGACCGCGGCGACGTCCGCGTTGCCGAGAAAATCGACGGCGTGTGGACTACGCACCAGTGGCTGAAGAAGGCGGTGCTGCTCTCGTTCCGCCTGAACCCGATGGAGACGATCTCGGGAGGGCCCGGCGGCGCCAACTGGTGGGACAAGGTACCGTCGAAGTTTCACCGGTGGGGCGACGTGGAGTTCACGCGCGCCGGCTTCCGCGCGGTACCCGGCGCGATCGTGCGACGCTCGGCCTACATTGCGCCGGGCGCGATCCTGATGCCGTCGTTCGTCAACCTCGGCGCCTACGTCGATAGCGGCACGATGGTCGATACGTGGGTGACGGTCGGGAGCTGCGCGCAGATCGGCAAGAACGTGCACCTCTCCGGCGGCGTCGGCATCGGCGGCGTGCTCGAGCCGCTGCAGGCGACGCCGACCATCATCGAGGACAACTGCTTCATCGGCGCGCGCTCCGAGATCGTCGAGGGCGTCGTGGTCGGCGAAGGATCGGTGATCTCGATGGGCGTGTTCATCGGCCAGTCGACCAAGGTCGTCGACCGGGCGACCGGAGAGATCCACATCGGCAAGGTGCCGCCCTACTCCGTCGTCGTGTCGGGATCGCTGCCGGGCAAGCCGTTCCCCAACGGCCAGCCGGGACCGTCACTCTATTGTGCGGTTATCGTCAAGAAAGTGGACGAACAGACGCGGTCGAAGACCAGCGTCAACGAACTGCTCCGCGACTGACGGGTTGACGGCAGGGCGGCAAGCGTCTCGGATCGAGTCATGGCCGCCCCGGCAACCACAGACCAGCTCCTGCATTTTTTCTTCCGCAGCAACGGGAGAATTGGCCGGCAGGAATATGCGCTCGGCATAGGCGTGATCTATTCGCTGAACCTGTCGATCCTGTTCTACCTTCTGGTGCGGGAAACGATGTCGCCGGTCATGCTCATCCTGCTTGTCCTGCTGGATGTCATCATCCTGATCGGGTTGGCTGTGCTGATGGCGAAGCGGTGCCACGACCTCGGGCTGCCGGGATTGTACTTTCTGTTCATATTCGTGCCGTTCGTCGGGCTGTTCTGGCCGTTCGTGCTGGCCTTCCTGCCCGGCAATCCGGCAGCCAACGCCTACGGCATGCCGCCGGTAATCGAGCCCGAGTGAGCGGCGCCGATTGACGCTTCCCTGCCCGGCTCGCTAAACCCCGGGCGCCCTTCCCTTTCCGGCCACCCGCACCTCATATGACACCTTCCACCGAAGCCGCCGCCGCCCACCTTCGGGCGCTGATCGCCTGCCGCTCGGTGACTCCGAACGATGCCGGCGCGCAGGACTATCTCGCCGGCGTGCTGGGCAAGGCCGGGTTCCGCGTCGAGCGGCTGCCGTTCAGCGAGCCCGGAATGGCGGAGATCGCCAACCTCTACGCCAGCATCGGCTCGGGCTCGCCGCATCTGGTCTTCGCCGGGCACACCGACGTCGTGCCGCCCGGCGACGAGGGGCGCTGGACGCACCGGCCGTTTGCCGCCGAGGTCGCCGACAACATGATCTTCGGCCGCGGCGCGGTCGACATGAAGGGGGGCATCGCGGCGTTCCTCGCCGCCGCCATCGCGCGGGCGGAGAGCGGCATCGGCCAGGGCACGCTGTCGCTGCTCATCACCGGCGACGAGGAAGGCCCGGCGATCAACGGCACCGCGAAGCTGGTCGAATGGGCGAAGGCCAGGGGCATCCGCTTCGACGCGGCGCTGGTCGGCGAGCCGACCTCGCAGAAGCGGCTGGGAGACACGATCAAGATCGGCCGGCGGGGGAGTCTCTCGGGCACGCTGATGGTCGGCGGCGTTCAGGGGCATGTCGCCTACCCGCATCTCGCCGACAACCCGGTGCCGAAGCTGGCACGGATGGTGGCGCGGCTGGCCGAGGTGCGGCTCGACGACGGCAACACGGACTTCCAGCCGTCGAACCTGGAGATCACCGGCATCCAGACTGACAGCACCGCATTCAACGTCATTCCGGGCGCGGCTTGGGCGCGGTTCAACGTGCGCTACAACGACTACTGGTCGCCGACGTCGCTGAACGCGCTGCTCCGCCGCGTCATCTCGGAGGAAGGCGACGCCGAGATCCAGTTCGAGAAGGGCGCCAGCGACTGGTTCCTGACCAAGCCCGGCCCGCTGGTCGATACGCTCGCCGGCGCGATCCGGGATGTTGCCGGAGTCATGCCGGAGAATTCGACGGGCGGCGGCACTTCCGACGCGCGCTTCTTCAAGGACATCTGCCCGGTCGTGGAGTTCGGGCTCGTCGGGCAGACGATGCACCAGATCGACGAGCGCGTGCCGCTCGCCGATCTCGAGATGCTGACCGCGATCTATCGGCGCTTCATCGACCGCACATTGGGACTGGCCCGTTGATCGGGCGCGACGAAATCCAGCGATCGCTGAGCGGGGCGTGGAACCTATTCCTCGGCCGGCCCGATGCGCTGCGCGCCTTCGACACCAGCCTCGAGGGATTCTGGCGTTCGTTCCAGGCCATCCTGGTGGTGGCGCCGCTCTATTTCATCACGGCGCTGACCGACCGGATGGGCGCGGCCGGCGATCCGGCGACGGTGGTGAGCCCCGACAAATTCTGGGCGACCGAGTTTCTCTCGCTGGTGCTCGACTGGATCGCGCTGCCGGCGCTGCTCGCCGTCATCGGCGGGCTGGTCGGGATCAAGCAGCGGTATCCCGCCTACATCGTGGTGCGCAACTGGGCGACGCCGGTGATGCTGGCGCCGTTCGCGGCGGTGTCGCTGCTCGGTGTGCTGGGCATCAGCGAGGAGATCCTGCTCATCCCGTGGGTGGCGGCGACGGCGTTCTCGCTGCGCTTCAGCTACCTGATCGCGCGCCGGACGCTCGGGGTCGAGATCGACGTCGCCATCGCGTTCGTGGCGCTCGACGTTTTCGTCAGCCTCGCGGTGCTGAAATTTGTCGGCAGGCTGACCGGCGTCGATCCGTTCAGCTAGTAGTCGACGGCGACCAGATAGAGGCCGTCGGGCGGCGCTACCGGGCCGGAGCGGGCGCGGTCCTTCGCTGCCAGCGCCTCGCCCACGGTGGCGACCGGCCACTTGCCCTCGCCGACCTTCTTCAGCGCGCCGACCATCGAGCGGACCTGATTGTGCAGGAACGAGCGGGCGGTGGCGCGGACGAGGATCTCGCCGCCCTCGCGGGTGACGTCGAGTTTGTCGAGCGTCTTCACGGGCGACTTCGCCTGGCAGTCGGCGGAGCGGAAGGTGGTGAAGTCGTGGTTGCCGACCAATGCCTGCGCGGCTTCGTGCATCGCGCTCTCGGACAGCGGCTGGTTGACCCACCAGACGCGGCCGCGGTCGATGACCGGCGGGGCACGGCGGTCGGTGAGCCGGTAGAGGTAGTGGCGGCGGCGGGCGGAGAAGCGGGCGTCGAAATCCGGCGCGACGTTCTCGGCCGACAGGATCGCGACCGGATGCGGGCGGAGGTGCGCATTCAGCGCGTCGCGGATCGTGTCGGTGGCGCGCTCGGTGGCGAGATCGAAATGGGCGACCTGGCCCAGCGCGTGGACGCCGGAGTCGGTGCGGCCGGCGCCCTTCACGACCACGGTTTCGCCGGTGAAGGCGCGCAGCGCCTCCTCGATCGCGCCCTGCACGGTGGGGCCGTTGTCCTGCCGCTGCCAGCCGACGAAGGGGCCGCCGTCGTACTCGATGGTGACCTTGTAGCGCGGCATGTCAGGCGAGGACCGTGCCGGCCGCGACCGGCGAGCCGCGCAGGAAATCGGCGGCGGGCAACGGGCCCTTGCCGGCACGCTGGAGATTGAGCAGACGCACGGCGCCGTCGCCGCAGGCGATGGTGAGATTCGCGTCGAGCAGAGTGCCGGGCGCGTCGCTGCCGGAAGCAAGCGTCGAGCGGAGCGCCTTGACGCGGTCGGCGCCCAGCTCGAACCACGCACCGGGATCGGGGGAGAGGCCGCGGATGTGATTGTGGACCTCAAGGGCCGGGCGCGACCAGTCGATGCGGGTTTCGTTCTTGTCGATCTTTTTGGCGTAGGTGGCGCCCTCCTCCGCCTGCGGCGTGAAATTGAGGACGCCGCGCGACAACGCGGCGAGTGCGCGGACCATGAGGTCGGCACCGAGGCGGGCGAGATGATCGGACAGTTCGCCGGCGGTGGTGTCGGCGCCGATCGATACGCGCTCGCTCATGGCCACCGGGCCGGTGTCGAGGCCGGCTTCCATGCGCATCACCATGACTCCGGTCTCGGCGTCGCCGGCCATGATGGCGCGGGCGACCGGCGCGGCACCACGCCAGCGTGGCAGGAGCGAACCGTGGAGGTTGAGGCACCCGTTGGTCGGCGCATCGAGGAAGGCGCGCGGCAGGATCTGCCCGTACGCAACCACCACGCCGACATCGGGGGCCAGCGCGGCGAAGCGGGCGGCTTCTTCCGGCGGCTTCAGGCTTGGCGGCGACAATACGGGGATGGCGAAGCGTTCGGCGATCTCGTGGACCGGCGACTTGCGCTCCGCCATGCCGCGGCCGGCAGCACGCGGCGGCTGCGTGTAGACCGCAGCGACCTCATGGCCCTGGCCGACGATTTCGGTGAGAGTCGGCACGGCGAACGCCGGCGTGCCGAAGAAGACGATGCGCATAGGGCGGCGGCTTAGCTGGCCGCCGCCCGCGCGGCAATACCGGAGTGGCTGCTGCTAGCAGCGTTCCTTGTAGAACTTGCCGTGATACTTATAGGTGCACCACTGGCCCTGATGGTTGACCAGGATGGCGCCGGCGAGGCCGCCGATCGCGGCACCGACGACGGCACCACCAATCGAGTTGGTCGCCACGCCGCCAACGGCAGCACCGGCGACAGCGCCGCCGAAGATGGCCTGATCAGACGTACAGCCGGCCAAGCCGACCGAAGAAGCAAGCGCCGCAGCGATGAGGAGCTTCTGCATGGGTAATCTCCCGGAATTGCGCGGACAGCCGAAAGGCCGCCCGGAAGGAACGCCAAGCCAACGCCCTTTCCAAGGATATGTTCCGTGATGGCGAAAATGCGGCCGGCTAAAGCGCGGTCTTGGGCGCCAGCTTCGACTGCTTCGTAAACTTCTTGATCACCATGTCGCGCTTGAGCTTCGACAGACGGTCGATGAACAGCTTGCCGTCGAGATGGTCGATCTCGTGCTGCAGGCAGACCGCCAGCACGCCGTCGGCGTCGAGCTCCTGCTTGTTGCCGTCGCGGTCGATGTAGGAAACCTTCACCGCCGCAGGGCGCTCGACCTCGGCGTAGTACTCCGGGATCGACAGACACCCTTCCTCGACGATGGCGCGCTCGTCAGACGACCGGAGGATTTCCGGGTTGATCAGGAACAGCGGCTCGGGCGCGGCGGTCTCGTCCTCGCGCTGGGCGACGTCGATGGTGACGATGCGGCGGGGGACGTTGACCTGAATCGCCGCAAGCCCGATGCCGGGGGCGGCGTACATGGTCTCCAGCATGGAATCCATGAAGGCGCGGACCTCGTCGTCGACACGTTCGACGGGGGCGCTTTTCATCCGCAGCTTGCGGTCGGGAAGGGTGATGATATCGAGTTTGGACACGGGCTTCAGATATGAGGCCGGCCCCTCCGGGTCAACGGCGAAAACGGCGGATGAGCAAGACTCCGAAGCGGCCGAAGGCGAAGAAAATCCGGCGCAACCCGCTGGCACGGGAACTGGCGACCGGCAAATTCCGTCCGCGCGTCGTGCCCAAGATCGGCGCCTACAAGCGGCGGCCAAAGCATCTCCCGCCGGAGGACGAGACGATTTAGCCGTTCCTGTTTTGTACTTGGCAACGAATCCGGGTTAGGATAGCGGCCATGACCCAGACCCTGCTGATTCTGGCTTTCCTCGCCTTTGCCGCGCTGGCCGCCGGCTTTGCCTATGCCTGGTGGCAGGCATCGCAGCGGCTGCTGGCCATGTCCGACGGCGGCAAGGCGGCGATCGAGCAGCACGTCGCAGCGTTGATGAAGGCGCAGGGCGAGATCACCGGGCACGTTCAGGGGCTCTCCAGCCGGCTCGACGGCTTTGGCCAGCGCATCGGCCAGTCGATGACCGACACGACGAAAAGCACGCACGAGTCGCTGGCCAAGCTCGGCGAGCGGCTGGCGATCATCGACAAAGCGCAGCAGACGATCACGACGCTGTCCGGCCAGGTGGTCGAGTTGCAGCACGTGCTCACCAACAAGCAGACGCGCGGCGCCTTCGGCCAGGGGCGGATGGAAGCCATCGTCCGCGACGGGCTGCCGAGCAATGCCTATGCCTTCCAGCACACGCTGCCGAATGGCACACGGCCGGACTGCGTGATCTTTTTCCCGTCGGGGCCGAGCCTCGTGATCGACGCGAAGTTTCCGCTGGAGGCGTGGAACGGCATCCGCGCCGCGGCGACGCCGGAGATGACCAAGATCGCCGAGACGCAATTCCGCCGCGACACGACCAAGCACATCCAGGATATCGCCGACCGCTACTTCGTGCCGGGCGAGACGCAGGACACGGCGTTCATGTTCGTGCCGTCGGAGTCGATCTTCGCCGACATCCACGAGCGCTTCGAGGACGTGGTGCAGAAGGCGCACCGGGCGCGGGTCGTCATCGTGTCGCCGTCGCTCCTGATGCTGTCGATCCAGGTGGTGACCTCGCTTCTCCGCGACCAGCGCATGCGCGAGCAGGCGCACGTCATCCAGCAGGAGGTGGCGCTGCTGATGGAAGACGTGGGCAGGCTCGACGAGCGGGTCAAGAAGCTGCAGTTGCATTTCGGGCAGGCGAACAAGGACGTCGAGGATATTCTGATCTCGACGAAGAAGATCGCCGGGCGCGGCGAGCGGATCGAGCAGGTCGAGGTGAACGGCGCGGTCGTCGAGGCGCCGAAGGTTGCCGCGCGGCCGGCGGTGCGGCAGACGCCGCGGATGCCGGCGGGGCCGGAGTTGCCGCTTTAGTTTTGAGATTCGCGAGGAGGAGAGATGCCCCTCCCCAAAACCGCGTTGCGGTTTTGGCCCTCCCGCAAGGGGAGGGCTCGTCTAGAACCCGCGGCCGTTTTTCAGGAACTCGATTTCTTCCGGCGTCGAGTCGCGGCCCATCATCACGTTGCGATGAGGGAAGCGGCCGAACTCGCGGACGATGTCCCAGTGCTTGTAGGCGAACTCCATGCCGATGCGGATTTGCGTGCGCGCTTCCGGCGGCGTCGCGTTCAACGCCTCGGCCATGTAGAGCATGCCGCGGTCCTGCTCGGCGATATTCTCGGCGTGCATGAAGGGCAGCGTCACGAAATTCCGCTCGACCGGATAGAAGACGCCGACGCCGTTCGCCAGCAGCGCCTTGGCGGTGGCCAGCGCCTTCTGGTCGTAGTCGTAGGCGTGGTGGGTCGTGCGGTAGATGTTGCGCGGGAACTGGTCGAGCAGAACGATCAGGCCGACCTGCTCGATGCGCGACAGGGTGCCGAGGTCCCATTCCTTCGCCTTCGCCGGCTCAAGATATTTCTCGAATTTCTCCTTCACCTCGGCGTCGAACTCAGGCTTGGCGCTGAACCAGCGCTCCATCGTTTCCTTCGGCGGCGGCTCGTTCGGCGATTTCAGTTCGCCGAACCAGAAGCGGTGGATCTCGGCGAGTACGTTCCGGTCGATCATCAGAGGTGCCTCACTTCCGGGGGCATGCCGTCCCACTTGTCGTGCAGGCCGTCATAGTAGCGCACCGGCGCCGCCATCAGCTCGTCGATGTCGACGCCGTCGAGGCAGGCGATACTGACGTTGAAATAGATGCGGCCGGTCATGTTCGGCGTCTCGATGCGATCAAAGGCGTGGATGCCGCAGCGCCGGCAATAGGGATGATGCGCGACCTCGTTGCCGCCGTGGTAGTCGACGAGGTCGCTCTCGCTGGCGGTGATGCGGAAGGTGTCCAGCGTCGCTTCCACCGACCAGAGGCGCACCTTGGTGCAGTAGGTGCAGTTGCACTTGTCGGTGCCCTTGCTGATGTCGACGTCGGCCTCGAAGCGGACGGCGCGGCAGTGGCAGCTTCCGGTGTAGGTGCGGAGCATGTCCCCTCCCCTAGAACGGCGTGCGCTGGCGGATCGCCGCCGACAGCGTGCCCTCGTCGAGGTAATCGAGCTCGCCGCCGACCGGCACGCCGTGCGCCAGGCGCGAGACTTTCGTTGCCGTGCCCGCCAGGCGATCCATGATGTAGTGCGCGGTGGTCTGGCCCTCGACGGTGGCGTTGACGGCGAGGATGACCTCGCTGATGGCGCCGTCGGTGACGCGCCGGACGAGGCGATCGATGCCGATGTCGTCGGGACCGATGCCATCCAGCGGCGACAGCGCGCCGCCCAGCACGTGGTAACGGGCGTTGAGTGCGCCGGCGCGCTCCAGCGCCCACAGGTCGGCGACGTCTTCCACCACGACGAGGGTGTGCTGGTCGCGGCGCGGATCGGCGCAGATGGTGCAGGGATCGGAGGTATCGATGTTGCCGCAGGTCGAGCAGACGACGACGGTCTCCACCGCGACGTCCATCGCCTTGGCCAGCGGGACCAGCAGGTCGTCCTTCTTCTTGACGAGATGGAGCGCGGCGCGGCGGGCGGAACGGGGCCCCAGGCCCGGCAGCTTGGCGAGAAGCTGGATCAGGCGCTCGATCTCGGGGCCGGCGACGGAGCGGGGCATCAGGCGGCGGAGACGATGTCGGGCCGGAAACGCGAGACGACCGACAGGAGCTCGTCGGCGCTGACGTTGGAGGCGCGGTCCACGGGGACGCCGATCCATTTGCGCGATGGCGTGCCATCCGCGGCGCGCGCGGTGACCAGGCCGAGGAACACGCGCCCGCGTGTCATCGTGATGCCGTCAAGATCGGCCCAGGCGAAACGGCTTGGCGCGAAGCGGGCCCGCACTTCTATGCCTTCGGCGTCCAGTGTCGCGAACGCGCCGGGCAACAGCAGGGGGACGGTCAGCACGAGGCCGCCGGCGATGAGCAGCACGGCCAGGACCAACACCGGGACGCGCACCATCGGCGGCACCGACTCCAGCAGCATGAGCGGGCCCGGCCCCTGCCAATCGGCAGACCGCATATCCCAGGCCAGCCACAGCGATGCGATGACGAGCAGGATGCCAACGCCGATGAGCAGCCCGACGCGGAAGCGCGATGGACGGACGGCCAGCAGCGTGCCGGCGGCTTGCGGGGTGCGGGTCTCCGTCATGGCTAGAACGGCAGCTTCATGCCGGGCGGGAGCTGGAGGCCGCCGGTCAGGTCGCGCATCTTGTCGGCGAGCGCGGCTTCGGCCTTGGCGCGGGCGTCGTTGGTGGCAGCGACGATCAGGTCTTCGAGGATCTCGGCCTCCTCCGGCTTGATGAGCGACGGGTCGATGGCGATACGTTTCATCTCGCTCTTGCCGGTCATGGTGACCGTGACGAGGCCGCCGCCGGCGCTGCCGGTCACTTCCATGGCGGCGACTTCCTGCTGGAGCTGCTCCATCTTCGTCTGCAGCTCGCGGGCCTGCTTCATCATGCCCATCATGTCGCCGAGCGCCATCGGTCAGTTGTCCTCGTTCGTGATGTCGTCGGCGGGCGGCAAGGCGTCGTCGGAGATCGGCGCGCCTTCCGATGTCGGCATGCGGACGTCGACGATCTCGGCGCCGGGGAAGCGGGCCATGACGGCGGCCACCACCGGGTCGGCGCGGGCGTCGTCCACGAGCTGGTCGCGGGCGGTCTTGCGGGCCTCGGCGATGGTCGGGGCGTTGCCTTCGCGCACGACCGTGATGACCCAGCGGCTGCCGGTCCATTGGTCGAGCTTCTTGGTCAGCTCGCCGGCGAGGCCGGCGGAGGCGTGCTCGGTGACGGCGATGTCGATCTGGCCGGGCTCGAAGCGGACGGGGCGGACCGCGGTTTCCAGCGCATGCTTGAGTTTCAGTTCGCGGCGCTGGCCGGCGAGCGCGACAAGGTCGGCGAAAGTTTCGAGGCGCGGGACATCGGCGGGCGCGGCTTGCGGCGACGGCGCCGAGGCAGCGGCCGGGCGTGCGCCGCCGGACATCGCCATGCGGGAACCGCCGCCGGATGGCGCGGGTGGCGACGGGGCGCGCGGGCGCGCGGGCGTGCCGCCTTCGGCCAGCGACTTCAGCGCCTCGTCGGGCGTCGGAAGGTCGGCGGCGTGGGCGATGCGGACGACGACCATGTCGGCGGCGGCCAGCGGACGCGAGGCTTCCTTGGTTTCGTCGATGCCCTTGAGCAGCATCTGCCAGGCGCGGGCGAGGACGCGGAGCGAAATCTTGGCCGCGAAATCCTTGCCGCGGGTCTTCTCCTCCTCGGTCAGCGCCGCGTCGTCCTCGGCGGTCGGCGCGAGCTTGAGGCGGGTGACCATGTGGGTGAAGGCGGCGAGATCTTCCAGCACGACGGCGGGATCGGCACCGACGTCATGCAGTTCCTTCAGGCGGGCGAGCGCGGACGCGACGTCGCCCTTCATGATCTCCTCGAACAGGTCGATGACCATGGCGCGATCGGCGAGGCCGAGCATCTGGCGGACTTCTTCCGCGCTCACCTGGCCGGTGCCGTGGGCGATCGCCTGATCGAGCAGCGAGAGGGCGTCGCGCGCGGAGCCTTCGGCGGCGCGAGCGACCATGGTGAGCGCGCCGTCGTCGATGGCGATGTTTTCCTTGGCGGCGATGTCCTTCATCAGGCCGATGAGGCGGCCGGCTTCGATGCGGCGAAGATCGAAACGCTGGCAGCGCGAGAGGACCGTGACCGGGACCTTGCGCACCTCGGTGGTGGCGAAGATGAACTTCACATGCTCGGGCGGCTCTTCCAGCGTCTTGAGCAGGCCGTTGAAGGCGGCCTTCGACAGCATGTGCACTTCGTCGATGATGTAGACCTTGTAGCGGGCGATCGCCGGCTTGTAGCGCACCGCCTCGATGATCTCGCGGATGTCGTCGATGCCGGTATGCGAGGCGGCGTCCATCTCGATGACGTCGACATGGCGGCCTTCCATGATCGCCTGGTCGTGCTCGCCGACCTCGGTCATGTCGATGGTCGGGGCGTCGATCTTGCCGGGCACGGAATAATTCAGCGCGCGCGCGAGGATGCGAGCGGTGGTCGTCTTGCCAACACCGCGCACGCCGGTGAGCATGTAGGCCTGCGCGATGCGCCCGGTGCGGAATGCATTGGTGAGGGTGCGCACCATCGGCTCCTGGCCGATCAGATCGGCGAAGCTCTGCGGGCGGTATTTGCGGGCGAGCACGCGGTAGGGGCTCGCCTTCGCGGGCGTCGCCTCGTCCATATCGGTGCCGCGCTTGGCCATGTCCGGCGGGAAACTCGCATCCATCGGTGGGGCTAGTGGGAGGCTGGCACGCGACCCGTGCCGAAACTCGTTAGGGCTGCTTCCTTCCGGACCTGACCCGGTTGGCGAGCGGACCGTCCGCAGCCAACCTCCCGAGGGGACCATATCATGTCAGGAGGGCGCGGAAGCAAGGGCGGCGGCCACGACAAGCGCGGCTAATTGGGGGTAAGGTTGTGGCCGAGTCCCTGCCCACAATCCCCGAGATCGACGCGAATGCCCGGTTTCTTCGACGGCATGCCGGAGACGGAACCGAGTGCGCTGGTCGGCTTCGCGCGCAACCGGATCGAGCGGCGGAGCGAGCACCGGACGGCGGATGCCGTGCCGCTGGCGCTCCGCGACGGGTCGGCGCGGGTTTATCTCTGGCGCGGCGACAAGGTGCTCACGCGCGGCGACGATCCGCTTTTCTCCGCCGGCGAGGCGGATGGGCTGGGGGCCGAGCGCGGCGAGATGGTGCTGCTCGGGTGGAGCGGCGCGGGCCCGAGGCTGGCGGCGACGCTGCCGGAAACGGCGGCTATCGACGAGGGGCGGATCGCGCTCGTCGATCTCCGGACGCTGGCCTCTGCCGCCGCGGTTTCGCCGGAGCATCTCGGCGCCCTGGCGCAGGGGCGAAGCCTGATCAACTGGCACGCGCGCCATCGCTTCTGCTCCAACTGCGGTGCCGCGACCGCTATCGCCAATGGTGGGTATCGCCGCGACTGTCCGCAATGCAAGGCGCAGCATTTTCCGCGCACCGATCCGGTGGTGATCATGCTCGCCGTTCGCGGTGAGATGGCGCTGCTCGGGCGGCAGCCGCAGTTCGCGCCCGGCATGTACTCGGCGCTGGCCGGATTCCTGGAGCCGGGCGAGACGATCGAGGATGCGGTCAGGCGCGAGATACTGGAGGAATCCGGCATCGCCATCGGGCGCGTCAGCTACCACGCCAGCCAGCCGTGGCCGTTTCCGATGTCGCTGATGATCGGGTGCCATGCCGAGGCCCTGACCGACGCGATCCGCCGCGACGAGGCGGAACTGGAAGACTGCCGCTGGTTCTCGCGCAGCGAAGCGAAGCAGATGCTCGACGGAACGCACCCGGCCGGCTTCAAGGCGCCCTCGCCTGTCGCGATCGCGCACCGGCTGGTGGCGGCGTGGGTCGATGGCGCCTAGGCGGCGCGGGCGTTGATGATGTCGTGGATGCGGCGGGTGACGGCCTTTACCGGGTAGGGCTTGGGGACGAAGCGGCCGTAGTCGCGGATGCGGCCGAGGTGGCCGAGCTCCGGCAGGTGGTTGCCGGAGGTGAGCAGCACGTCGACCTGCGGCCAGCGGCGCTCGACTTCCTCGGCAAGCGCGATGCCGTCGATCGCGCCGCCCAGGTTGATGTCGCTGAAGACGACGCTGATGTCGCCGTTGCGCATCAGCAGGGCGATCGCCTGCTCGCCGTTGTAGGCCTGCAGGGTTTCGAAGCCGTCGTCGCGCAGGGCGTCGGCGATGTCCCCGTTCACCAGAGCCTCGTCCTCGACGACCAGTACTTTGTTCTGGTTGTGTACGGTTTCCATGGGTGGGCAACGGGCGGGAGCCGGGATAGTTCCGGTATTGCCGCGGTTCGATCCAATTGTACTTAAATCTTCGGTAAATCTCGCCGGTTTGGCCTTTTTTTGGCGCGCCGCGGCGCCGGACGGGAACCGGTGTTGGTAACGGTCATCCGAGAAGGCAGTAGCGGACGTGTCAGCGCGGGAGCGGCGGCGACCAAGGCGTTCCCCCACCCGCCTCGCTTCGCTCGGCACCCTCCCCGCAAGGGGGGAGGGAAAGTTTCGCTGCGGCATCCCTACCGCTGTCATCCTTCGGCGAGGCCGCAGGCCTCGACCGGAGGACCACTTTCCTTCTGCACCGATCGCGTTTGTTGAAACTGGTCCTCCGGTCGGCGCTTCGCGCCACCGAAGGATGACAGTGGTGGGGAGGCGCGAAGGCTTCCCCCACCCGCCTCGCATTCGCTCGGCACCCTCCCCGCAAGGGGGAGGGAGGCATAACAATTTCGATCTCGGAGAGGTTTGCCGAGCGCGCATGCGTTCTCCTTCTCGCGACGCATCCGCGCCCGAGCTTTGATCCTTCCTGCATTCCCCCCCGGGAAAAATCCGAGGGGTGGCGGGCGCCCGGCTGGTGCCGAGCGGGTAGTCCGCGTTTCATGGGCCCCTTCCGGGCGCCCGCCGCGGCGATTTTTGGCTTCCCCTTTCCGTGCTCGGGCCATCTGTGGGAAGGCGGGGTCCATTCTCTTGCAACCCCATCCACGAACTTCCCCCGCCGGCGAGAACGAGCGTGGCTGCTCCCGGACATTGGCGTCCAGGCCCGCTGAGGGCTCGCCTCGTTTTACCCCGGCGGCTGTCCCACGGTCCGATTACCCGGCCTCTCGGCCTTAACGGGGACCGGTCATAGTGCCGGCCGACGGAACGAGGCGCCTCCCGACGACGATGGTGCGACCCATCGCCGGCGGGCGCCGCATCCCCACTCCGCACACGACGCCTCGAGTTGCGCCCTCGGGTGAGCAGGGATGGCGGGAAGATAAGGGTGGGGTGGGTGGCGGGGATTAGTTTTTAGTTATGCGCGGGGCGCCCTTGCCTGATACTCGTCCACCGACCGTCAGACCGCTTTAAGGATTTCTTTTGAGCGCGCCAAAGACGCCGCATCCTCGAAGTAGAACCTAGTCGTTGTCACAGAAATAGATTTTACAAGACTACTCGCGTGATGAAGACCGCGGTTTTCGCCATCTTTTCTTACTATTATATTTTCTAAGAAATGTTCGTCCGCGGCATCGTATTGCTTATATGAGCGATCCGAAACGACGTCCGGATAAAACACAAGACCTTCTGCCTTCATCGCCTTGATAAGGCGGCCAATCATTTCATTACGATTTCCGCCTCCTTCTAGTGGCGGTATTTCTAGACATTTAAAAAGGTCACGTCGTAGCAATCTCTGAGCAAGAATACTGGAACTCCCGTATTCACCTTCTGCCAAGTGATGAATAAACGACGTAATCGAAGAATCATCAAGGGACGAGTATATCTCCAAAGTTCGCGCTTTTTCGTCCAAAAAGAAACGCGCCAAGTTAACGCCACGCTCAATCAATTTTGGTCCATATTCCTTCAGAGCTTGGCGAACAGCGGACATAACCTGAAACTGGACTGCCCTCGTCGTTTTATGGAAGTAAACATTGTGGTACATCTTTACGTAAGCAATAACAAATTCTTCAACGACACTTATACCCTTGGGCAATACGACAAATGCATATCTCTTTAAATCATCTACGGGATCTATAGTAACTTCATCTATAATAAGACTATCGAACAGCCATTCGAAATCAACGACTTGAGATTTGATACCAGTATAGTATCTATCCCTCGCAAGAAAATCAAGGCGGTCGCAGTCCATCTGACTCGATATTATAGAGTCATAAGGTGTATATCCCGCCTCCACCTCAAAGAATGACAGAGTTTCTCTGTTTACCCCGTATTCCTCAAGAATTTTATTTATCTCCTTGGACTTTATTATATCTTTTGTGTATTCTTCGTGATCTTTTTCTATTTTGTATTCTTCAGAAAGCTCCTCGAACACGTGAGAATAGGGACCGTGACCAACATCGTGAAGAAGAGAGGCAGCTAAAGTAGCTTTTCGCATTAAAGCGTGCTGATCGTTGAGTTCGAAAAGCTGGTTACGCTCGAAAGCACCCAACATCCGACGCGCCATTTGCATCGCACCCAAGGAATGCGAAAATCTGGTATGCGTCGCGCCTGGGTAGACGAACTCAGAGAAACCAAGTTGCCTAATACGCCGAAGCCGTTGCAAAGGCGCAGTCTGTAAAAGATCCCAGAGCAGGCGGTCTTCTGGATTCTTGGTCGAGAAGGGAATTAGATTATGGACAGGGTCTCTGATGCGCTGGTCGCGATCCATGAAATTTGGCTAGAGACAGCCCAATACCTTTCGTGCGGCCGATAGTACTATTGGCTTTGCTTTTGTCGGTTTCATTCGTTTAGTCTGCTCTTCCGCCAACTCTGAGGTTGAGCCTTGCGCAATAAAATATTGGATAGTTGCAGCTATTTCTAATTCTATAGTACTAAAATTGTTGAAGCACCTAAGGCGTTCAATAGAATTTTCGTCGAGCATGGGCGCATCTATTTCTTCGCTCAATGTATATACAGAAACAATCCTGCGCGCTGGCCCGACTTCTTCAGACCGCTCTTGGATTTGTCCTGTCGCTGCAAGTAGAGACGCGCCGCGTGCAATTTCGGTGCTATATGGACCAAAGTCTTTCAGAACAAAATCTGCTGGACAAGGAGTTCCCGACTCCTTGAGCAGGTAGCTGAGTTTTTGAAGACGTTTCTTGCCTCGGACCTGTCTATGAGGAAGAGACCCTAGGAGGGCAACCACGAATCCATCTGCGTCCATAGCGGTCAATTTACGCAAGCTCCAGTTGATTCGCGAGATGTGTTCGTATGGAACATATAGTGAACGATGTAAAGGTCACGTTAAAATCCGTGTACTGCTGAGCGTCGCCACGCCGCCGCCGCCGGGTACACCCCCAAAATCCGCATCTCGGCCGAAAAGAACGCCAGCTCCTCCAGCGCGAGTTTCAGGTTGCGGTCGTTGGGGTGGCCTTCTACGTCGGCGTAGAATTGCGTGGCGGTGAAGGCGCCGTCGAGCTGATAGCTCTCCAGCTTCGTCATGTTGACGCCGTTGGTGGCGAAGCCGCCCATCGCCTTGTAGAGCGCGGCCGGCACGTTCCTGACGCGGAAGACGAAGGTGGTGATGACCGGGCCGTTGTTCGGCTTCGCGCGCTCGTCCTTCTTCGACAGGATGATGAAGCGCGTCGTGTTGTAGGCTTCGTCCTCGACGCCGTCCTTCAGGACATCGAGGCCGTAGATCTCGGCGGCGATGGCCGGGGCGAGCGCGGCGCGCGTCTTGTCGTTCCACTCGGCGACCTCGCGCGCGGCGCCGGCCGTGTCGCCGGCGACGATCGCCTTCCAGCCGTGCTTGCGGATGATTTTGCGGCACTGGCCGAGGGCGTGGATGTGGCTGTGGACGCTGACGATGTCCTTCAGCGTGCCGCCCTTCGGCACCATCAGGCTGAAATGGATGGGCAGGAAGTGCTCGCCGACGATGTGCAGGCCACTGGTGGGCAGCAGGTGGTGGATATCGGCGACGCGGCCGGCCAGCGAATTCTCGATCGGGATCATGGCGAGATCGGCCTCGCCCTTCGTCACCGCGGCGAAGCAATCCTCGAACGTCGGCGCAGGGATCGCGATCGCCTTCGGATAGACCTCCTGAATGGCGAGGTGGGAGTTGGCGCCGGGCTCGCCCTGGAACACGATTTTCTTGGGCATGGGGATGCTCGTTTGGGGTTTGTGGCGCGCGATTTAGCAGGGTCCGGGTGGATTGGCGATGTTTGGTGGGTATCCCGCTGCCTGTCCCAGTCACAGTTGTCATCCCGGCGAAGGCCGGGATCCAGTACTCGCAGACGGGGGCGTTGTGTACTGGGTCCCTGCCTTCGCAGGGACGACAGCGAGAGGTACCTTCCGGCACAGCGCCTAAAGAGCTTTGGTATGCCCGTCGAACTCCAATGCTACGTTTACATTCTGGCCAGCGGAGTTGGAGGCACGCTTTATATCGGCGTGACCAACGATCTTGCGCGCCGGGTTCATGAGCACCGCACAAAAGCGGTGAAGGGATTCACCAGCCGCTACGGGGTGGGGCGGCTGGTCTACTTCGAGATATTTGGCGACGTGGAACAGGCGATCCTGCGCGAGAAGCTACTCAAGACGTGGAAGCGCGACTGGAAGATTCGGCTGATCGAGGAGAGGAATCCGGATTGGGCTGATCTCTATCCGGAGATTGCGCGGTTGTAGCCTGCCTTTGATGTCATGCCTGCGTAGGCAGGCATCCAGTACATGCCGATGGGGCGTTGTGTACTGGGTCCCTGCCTTCGCAGGGACGACAGCGGCGGGGGGGTCAGCGCTGCGCGAGTAACTCGCGGGCGCGTTCCAGATCTTCGGGCGTGTCGACGCCCAGCGGGACTTCGTCGACTATCGCTGCGTCGATGCGCATGCCGTTTTCCAGCGCGCGGAGTTGTTCGAGCTTTTCGCGTTGCTCCAGCGGGGTCGGCGGGAATTTGACGTAGCGGTCCAGCGAGGTGCGGCGCCAGGCGTAGAGGCCGATGTGGTGGTAGAGCGGGCCGTCGCCCCACGGCGCGGTGGCGCGCGTGAAATAGAGGACGCGGAGGATGTTGGCGTCTTCTTCCGTAAGGTTCGCCGGGCTGCCGATCACCTTCACGACGTTGGGGTTCGTGCGCTCCTCGTCGCGGGTGATGACGGCGCAGATCGTCGCCATGTCGACTTCGGGCTCGGCGAGCGGGGCGAGCGCGGCCTGGACTGCCGAGGGCGAGACGGTCGGGATGTCGCCTTGCAGGTTGACCACCAGGTCGGCGTCGGAGCGCAGGTTGGCCAGCGCCTCGTGGATGCGGAGCGTGCCGTTCATGTGATCGGGGCGGGTCATCACCGCCTCGCCGCCGGCGAGGTCGATGGCGGCGGCGATGGCGAGGTCGTCGGTGGCGACGACGACGCGGCCGACTTTTGCCTCCACCGCGCGGCGCCAGACGTGGACGATCATCGGCAGGCCGGCGATCTCGGCCAGCGGCTTGCCGGGCAGGCGGGTGGCGGCCATGCGGGCCGGGATGATGACGATCGCCGACATTTCCGGCCCCTCGTGGCCCCCATGAGGGTGGCAAAAAGTCCCAATTCCCGCCGCTTATACGGGTTGCTTTAGAATGAGCAAAGCCTGTAGTTTTCGCGCCACGCGCGCCGACAAAGCGACGATTCATCAGGCCTGGCGCCGGAGCCGAAACATCCATGGACTCGTTCGAATTCAACAAGATCGCCGGCGCGGTGCTTGGAACTGCGCTGGGCGTGATGGCGCTTTCGATCGTGTCGGAGGCCCTGTTCTCGGCCGGTGAGCCGACAAAGCCCGGGTTCGAGATCGCGGTTGCCGAGACGGTGCCGGCAGGCGGCGGGGCGGCGGCGCCGGCCGCGATAGTGCCGATCGCGGTCAGGCTGCAGACGGCGGACGCGGCGGCCGGACAGACTTCGGCGAAGAAGTGCGAGGCGTGCCACACGCTGCTCAAGGGCCAGCCGGCGAAGGTCGGCCCGAACCTTTACGGCATCGTCGACAACCACGCGGCGCACATGGAAGGCTTCAAGTATTCGCAGGCGATGCTCGACGAGCAGGCGAAGGGCCTGACCTGGACCTTCGAGAATCTCGATCATTTCATCACGGCGCCGAAGGCCTTCGTGCCGGGAACGGCGATGGGCTTTGCCGGCATCAAGAACGATACCGAGCGGGCGAACGTGATCGCCTATCTGCGCACGCTGTCGGATAATCCCGTGCCGCTGCCCTCGCCCGATGCGGCGGCCCCTGCCCCGGCGGATGCGGCGGCTCCCGCTGCGCCTGCGGCCGAAGCTCCGGCTCCGGCGGGGACGCAGCCGACGCCGCCGGCCTCGACCGAGGCGCCGGCCGTGCAGACGCCGCCGGCTGGCGGTGCGGTTACGCCGCCGGCTGCCACGACGCCGTAGGTACTTCCCCTCCGCGGTGATCCTTCGGCGGCGCGCAGCGCCGAGCGGAGGACCGGCTTCAGCGCCTATGATGTTGGTTGTGCTTGCCGAGAGTGGTCCTCCGCTCGAGGCCTGCGGCCTCGCCGAAGGATGACAGTGGTGGGTGAGCGGCGACACGGCTGGCCTTGCGGGCGGCTGCCTCGCGCGCTGTCATCGCTTTCCCCGAAGGCGGGGATCCAGGTGTGTCATCCGCGATGCTCAGCGATCCGAGGTACCTGGGCCCCCGCTTCCGCGGGGGAAGCGGAGATCGATGCGGCGTCGCGTCGGGTGACGCTCGCGCTGGACCCCGGCTTTCGCGGGCGGGGGTGACGAGCGGGTGGCGCCCTTAAATTTTCGTCACAATTCCCACAACGGCACGGGAATGGCTTAGTCCTAGGCGGTGGCCCGGGCCGTGGCCGCCCTTATTATGCCTTGGGGCGCCCGGACGCTGGCGTTGGTTTGTTAGGAGTGAGGCCGATGATGCGATTGGTGACGCTTCTCGTGGGGCTGGTGGTTGGCGGGGCGGCGCTGGCGCAGGATGCCGCGAAGCCGGTGACGCCGCCCGGCGACTGGATGACCGGCAACAGCATCCTCGAGCAGCCGCGCTATCCGGCGGATTTTCCCAACTTCAAATATGTGAACCCGAATGCGCCGAAGGGCGGCACGGTGCGGCTCTCCGGGTCGTCGCCGACGTTCGATACGCTGAACCCGATTCTGCCCAAGGGCGTGCCGGCGGACGGCGCCGGGCTGATCTACGAGACGCTGTTCACCCCGGCGATGGACGAATACGACATCGGCGGGGCGTACCAGCAGATCGCGGACGCGGTGCGCTTCCCGGCGGATTTCTCGTACGTCATCTATCGCATCAACCCTGCCGCCAAATGGCATGACGGGGAGCCGATCACCGCCGACGACGTGGTGTGGAGCTTCAACAAGCTGGTCGAGCTCAACGACAGCCAGCGCAACTATTACCGCCACGTGGTGAAGGCGGAGAAGACGGCGCCCGACCAGGTGACCTTCACCTTCGACGAGGCCGGCAACCGCGAACTGCCGCACATCGTCGGCGAAATGATCGTGCTGCCGCAGCATTGGTGGGAAGGCAAGGACGCCAACGGCAAGCAGCGCGACATCGGCGCCTCGACTCTGGAGCCGCCGCTGGGCTCGGGCCCGTACAAGGTCGGCGAGGTGATCCCCGGCCGCTCGATCAGCTATACGCGCGTGCCGGACTTCTGGGGCGAGGACCTCAACACGTACGTCGGGCAGAACAACTTCGACACGGTGCGCTACGAATATTTCCGCGACCTCAACGTCGAGTTCGAGGGCTTCAAGGCCGACCAGTTCGACTACTGGGCGGAGAACGAGGCGAAGCGCTGGAACACCGCGTACGACTTCCCGGCGCTTGTTGCTGGCAAGGTGAAAAAGGAGACGGTGAACCTCGACCAGGTGTCGGGCGTCATGGTCGGCTTCGTGCCGAACTTGCGCCGGCCGTTCTTCCAGGATGCGCGGGTGCGCAAGGCTTTGAACCTGGTGTTCAACTTCGAGGATCTCAACCGGACGATCTTCTACGGCCAGTACCAGCGCATCAATTCGTTCTTCTTCGGCCTGCCGGAGTTCACGGCGGCGACGGCGCTGCCGAGCGGACGCGAGCTCGAGCTGCTCAACTCGGTGAAGGACAAGGTGCCGCCGGAGGTGTTCACGACGCTCTACACCAACCCGGACAACAGCGACGGCGGCAAGGTGCGCGCCAACCTGCAGCAGGCGATCGCGCTGTTCAAGGAAGCCGGCTACGAGATCAAGGGCAACGCGATGGTCGGCAAGGACGGCAAGCCGGTCTCGATCGAGGTGATGCTCAACGGCCCGACGATCGAGCGCGTGGCGGTGCCCTACCAGCAGTGGCTCGCCAAGATCGGCATCACGCTGACGGTGCGCACGGTCGACACCAGCCAGTTCGTCGAGCGGATACGCACGCGCGACTTCGACATGGTCTACACCGGCTGGGGGCAGTCGAACTCGCCGGGCAACGAGCAGCTCGACTTCTGGGGCAGCGAGGCTGCCGACCGGCAGGATTCGCGCAACTATGCGGGGATCAAGGACCCGGCGGTGGACGCGATCATCAACGCGATCATCTACAACAAGGGACGCGACGACCAGATAGCGGCGGTGAGGGCGCTCGACCGCGTGCTGATGGCGAACCAGTACGTCATCCCGAGCTACACCTACCTGCCCGACCGCATCGCCTACTGGGACCGGTTCGGGCATCCCGACCCCTACCCGCGCTTCACCATCGGCTTCCCGACGGTGTGGTGGTGGGACGCCGACAAGGCGGCGAAGGTCGCGGCCGGCGGGAGCGGCGGCTGATGGGCGGCCTGCCTTTCCTCACGCGGCGCAGCGCGCTGAAGCTTGGCGCGGCGGCCGCGTTTTCTTCCGCGGTGCCGTGGGCGTGGGCGGCGGGTAAGAGCGGGCTGCACGGGCTCTCGATCTTCGGCGATCTCAAGTACGCGCCGGACTTCAAGCAGTTCGACTATCTCGACGCCAAGGCACCGAAGGGCGGGCGGATCAACTATCAGCCGCCGAACTGGCAGCTCAACCAGTCGGTCCAGACGTTCAACACGCTGAACGGATTCGTGCTCAAGGGCGATGCGCCGCCGCGGATCGAATACATTTTCGATACGCTGATGACGCGAGCGTACGACGAACCGGATGCGATCTACGGGCTGGTCGCCGCGGCCGTCGATGTTTCCGACGATCTGTCGACGTACACGTTCCATCTGCGGCCCGAGGCGAAGTTCCGCGACGGCTCGCCGTTGACGGCGGAGGACGTCGCCTTCTCGATCGACCTGATCAAGGAGAAGGGACACCCGAGCATCGCCGAGCCGCTGAAGCCGGTGGTGAAGGCGGAGGCAAGCGACGCGCATACGGTGGTGGTGACGCTGTCGGCGGAGCGGAACCGGCAGACCATCCTCGGGCTCGCCGGCGACGTGCCGATCTTGTCCAAGGCGTATTACACGGCGCACGCGTTCGACTCGTCGTCGCTCGACGTGCCGCTCGGCTCGGGCGCCTACACGGTCGGCAATCTGGCGGCCGGGCGCTACATCGAATACGCGCGCGCGCCGGACTATTGGGGCAAGGACCTGGCGGTCAACGTCGGCACGGCCAACTTCGACGTCATCCGCATCGATTTTTTCACGGAGCGGCAGGCGGCGTTCGAGGCATTCAAGAAAGGCGACATCACCTTCCGCGAGGAATTCACCTCGATCACCTGGGCGCAGGATTACAATTTCCCGGCGCTCACCGCCGGCAAGGTGAAGAAGACGACGGAGTTCGCCAGCGAGAAGAAGCCGGCGCTGCAGGGATTCTACATCAACACGCGCAAGGGCAAGTTCAAAGACGCGCGGACGCGCGAGGCGATCGGCCTCTGCTTCGACTTCGAATGGTCGAACCCGAACCTGTTTTTCAATTCGTATGCGCGGCTGGCCTCGCTGTTCGGGACGTCGGATTTCGCCGCGAGCGCGCCGCCGGATGCGGCCGAGGTCGCGATCCTCGAGCCGTTCCGCGCCGACCTGCCGCCGGAGGTTTTCGCGGCGCCGTACGTGCCGCCGAAGACGGACGGCTCGGGGCGCGACCGCGCGATCCTCAAGCAGGCGTCGGACCTGCTCGCCGCGGCCGGCTGGAAGCAGATGGGCACCGATATCGTCGACGAGGAAGGTGCGCCGTTCGAGATCGAGGTGCTGATCGATGCGTCGGTCTACGAGCGCATCCTGACGCCGTTCGCCAATAACCTGAAGGCGCTCGGCATCTCGGCGATCGTGCGGCAGGTCGACCCGGCGCAGTACACGGCGCGGGAGAATAATTTCGACTACGACATCGTGCTCGAGGCGTTCAGCTTCTCGCCGACGCCGCTCGACGGGCTCGACCAGTTCTATTCGTCGAAGGCGGCCGATCAGGGCGGCAGCCGCAACTACTCCGGCGTCCGCGAGCCGGCGATCGACGCGGCGCTGGCGAAGCTGCCGACGGTCGACAGCCGCGAGGACCTGTTGACCATCACGCACGTGATCGACCGCGTCGTGCGGGCGAAGCACTACTGGATACCGGCGTGGTATCTCGCCAACCATCGCCTCGCCTATTGGGACGTGTTCGGGCATCCGGCGGCGAAGCCGGACTATGCGTTCTATCCGGAGGCGTGGTGGTGGTTCGATAAGGACCGGGCGCAGGCGATCGGGTACACAGGGTAGGAATGAATCGCGGCACCGCATCGTGGTCTGACCCCCTCCCGCCCTCCCCCTTTCAGGGGGAGGAGTTTGAGCGGCGGGTAGAGAGGAGACGTCCCCCTCCAAACAAGCCGAGTCGGGTTTGCGCGGCCACCCCACCCACCACGCTTCGCCTTCGGCTACGCGTGGTCCCCCCTCCCCGGAACGGGCAGGGATCGGCGTTTGCCGGTGCGGCTGGGCCTACCTACCCCTCGCGGGGAGGTCGAAATCGCGTAGCGATTTCGGGTGGGGGGCCGGGTGCACGCGGATGGAGCGCGATCCCTCCCCAAAACCGCTTTGCGGTTTTGACCCTCCCGCAAGGGGAGGGTTCGGTTCCAATTATTGGCGAAGTCGGTGCAAGCGTCTGCGGGGAGGCGTGTGTCTCCTCCTCACCAGACGAGTTAGCGGCGCCAGACCGCCTCCCACCCTCCCCCTTTCAGGGGGAGGAGTTCCAGCAGCGAGTGGCCTGATGGGCGCGTATATCATCCGGCGCATCCTGCTGATCATTCCGACGCTGATCGGGATCATGGCGATTTCGTTTGTCGTCGTGCAGTTCGCGCCCGGCGGACCGGTCGAGCGCGTGATAGCGCAGTTGCAGGGGACCGACGTCGATGCGACGGCGCGCATCACCGGCGGCGGCGATTTCAACGGCGTCGAGGCGAACAGCGGCAAGGAAGACGTCAACACCTCGACCTATCGCGGGGCGCAGGGGCTCGATCCGGAGTTCATCAAGAAACTCGAGAAGCAGTTCGGCTTCGACAAGCCGCCGCTGGAGCGCTTCGGCTTCATGCTTTGGAACTACATCCGCTTCGATTTCGGCGAGAGCTACTATCGCGACATCAGCGTCATCAAGCTGATCGGCGAGAAGATGCCGGTGTCGATCTCGCTCGGCCTGTGGATGACGCTTCTGTCCTACGCCATCTCGATCCCGCTCGGCATCCGCAAGGCGGTGAAGGACGGATCGCGGTTCGACACGTGGACGTCGGCGGTGATCATCGTCGGGTATGCCATTCCCGGGTTCCTGTTCGCGATCCTGCTCATCATTCTCTTCGCCGGCGGGTCGTTCTGGGATTTCTTCCCGCTACGAGGATTGTGGTCGGACCAATACGTCAACATGCCGTTCTGGCAGTGGGTGACCAACCCGGCGGCGCTCGCCGATTATTTCTGGCACCTTGTCCTGCCTCTCACCGCGATGGCGCTGTCGGCATTCGCGACGACGACGCTGCTGACCAAGAATTCGTTCCTCGACGAGATCCGCAAGCAGTACGTGGTGACGGCGCGGGCGAAGGGGCTGACCGAGCGGCAGGTGCTCTACGGGCACGTGTTCCGCAACGCGATGCTGATCGTGATCTCCGGATTTCCGGGTGCGTTCATCGGCGCGTTCTTTGCCGGCGCGCTGCTCATCGAGACGATCTTCTCGCTCGACGGGCTGGGGTTGCTGGGCTTCGAGTCGGTGCTCAACCGGGACTATCCGGTGGTGTTCGCGACGCTCTACATCTTCTCGCTGGTCGGGCTGCTGGTGAACCTGATCTCGGACCTGACCTACACATGGATCGATCCGCGCATCGATTTCGAGACGCGCGAGGTCTGATGGACGCGAAGCTCGACGAGAACCTCAGGCGCGCCGGCTACGACACGATCGAGCCGCAGGCGGGCGAGGCGCAGCCGCCGCCGCGCCGCACGCGCTTCGCGCTGTCGCCGATCAACCAGCGGCGGCTCGCCAACTTCCGCAAGAACCGGCGCGGGACGTGGTCGCTGGTCATCTTTCTCGTCATCTTCGTGCTGTCGCTGTTCGCCGAGTTCATCGCCAACGACCGGCCGATCCTGGTCTCGTACAAGGGCGAGATCCTGGTGCCGGCGCTGGTCGACTATCCGGAATCGAAATTCGGCGGCTTCCTCGCCACGACCGATTTCCGCGACCCGTATATCCAGGACGAGATCCTGGCCAACGGCTGGGAAATCTGGCCGCCGATCCGCTACTCGTATCGCACGGTGAACAACGAGATCGCGACGCCGGCGCCGGCAGCGCCGTGGTGGATGATGACGCTGGAGCAGCGCTGCTCGCGCTATCCGCAGGGCGTAGCGGACCGCAACTGCACGATCGGCAACTGGGACTGGCTGGGCACCGACGACCAGGGGCGCGACGTGGTGGCGCGGCTGATCTACGGCTTCCGCATCTCGGTGCTGTTCGGGCTGGCGCTGGCGATTTTTTCCTCGGTGGTCGGCGTGCTCGCCGGCGCGGTGCAGGGATATTTCGGCGGGTGGGTCGACCTGGTGCTGCAGCGCTTCATCGAGATATGGTCGTCGATGCCGACGCTCTACATTCTGCTCATCGTCTCGTCGGTGATCGCGCCGAGCTTCTGGTCGCTGCTCATCATCCTGCTGGTGTTCTCGTGGACGTCGCTGGTCGGGCTGGTGCGCGCGGAGTTCCTGCGCGGGCGGAACTTCGAGTACATCAACGCGGCGCGGGCGCTCGGCGTCTCCAACCGGACGATCATGTTCCGCCACCTGCTGCCGAACGCGATGGTGGCGACGCTGACCTTCCTGCCGTTCATCCTCAACGGCTCGATCACGGCGCTGACGTCGCTCGATTTTCTGGGCTTCGGCTTGCCGGTCGGCTCGCCGTCGCTCGGCGAACTCCTGGCGCAGGGCAAGGACAACATCCACGCGCCGTGGCTCGGGCTCACGGGATTCTTCTCGATCTCGATCATGCTGTCGCTGCTGATCTTCGTCGGCGAGGCGGTGCGCGATGCGTTCGACCCGAGGAAGACATTCACATGAACAATGATCGTGGCCGGCGGAGGGTGACCCGCTCCTATCCTCCCCCTTTCAGGGGGAGGGGGTCGCTGCCAGCGTTTCACCTGACACGAGAACCGCCCTCGCGCCCCCTCCCCCTGAAAGGGGGAGGTCGGGAGGGGGTCCTTTCGCGGCTCTTGGGCCCCCGCCTTCGCGGGGGAAGCGGCGTTGGGTTGCTTGCGCTGGCGCTTTTGCTTGGCACGGCGGCCTCACACGCCGAGGAGCGGGAGACTGCCGGCGATCCGCGGGCCGGTGTGTGGGGGCTCGATCCGGATTCCAGCTCGGCCGTGCTGGCGCGCGATGGGTGGAAGTTTCTGGCGATGTCGACGCTGTCGTGGCCGGACGGCCGGCAGGCGGTGGTGACGATGTGGAACTCCAAGCTCGGCGATTTCGCGCGCTGCTTCGACTATTTCGACGCGAAGATGAACCAGACCGGGGGCAAGTGCGAACGGTCGGGGACCGGGCTCTAGCGTGGCGCCTCCCCTCCTCCAGGTGCGCAATCTCGGCGTCGCCTTCCGGCAGAACGGGGCCGTGACCACGGCCGTGGAAGGCGCGACGTTCGACATCGACAAGGGCGAAACGCTGGCGCTCGTCGGCGAATCCGGCTCGGGAAAGTCGGTGACGGCGCTGTCGATCATGCAGCTACTGCCGGGCTCGGCGTTTCATCCGGCGGGCGAGATTCTGTTCAAGGGCAAGGACCTGCTCAAGGCCAGCGACCGCGAAATCCGCGCCGTGCGCGGCAACGACATTTCCATCGTGTTCCAGGAGCCGATGACGTCGCTCAACCCGCTGCACACGATCGAGCGGCAGGTGGGCGAGGTGCTGAAGGTGCACCAGGGGATGGGCGAGCGGGCGGCGAAGGCGCGCGTGCTCGAGCTGCTCGACCAGGTCGGCATCCACGATGCGGCGAGCCGGCTCAACGCATTTCCGCACCAGCTTTCCGGCGGGCAGCGGCAGCGCGTGATGATCGCCATGGCGCTCGCCAACAAGCCCGACCTGTTCATTGCCGACGAGCCGACGACGGCGCTCGACGTGACGGTGCAGGCGCAGATTTTGAAGCTGCTCGCCGACCTGCAGAAGCAGACCGGGATGGCGCTGCTGTTCATCACGCACGACCTCGGCATCGTGCGGAAATTCGCCAAGCGCGTGTGCGTGATGACCGACGGGCACATCGTCGAGCAGGGCGCGACCGAGGCGATCTTTACCAACCCGCAGCACGCCTACACGCGGCATCTCTTGGCGGCGGAGCCGAAAGGCGATCCGCCGAAGCCGAATCTCGACGCGCCGACGGTGATGGAGGCGACCGACCTCAAGGTGTGGTTCCCGATCCGGCGCGGGCTTTTTCGCAAGACGGTGGGGTACATCAAGGCCGTGGACGGCGTCGATGTGACCGTGCGCGAGGGGCAGACGGTCGGCGTCGTCGGCGAATCCGGGTCGGGCAAGACGACGCTGGGGCTCGCGCTGATGCGGCTGATCTCGTCGCAGGGACGGATCGTGTTCCTCGGCAATTCCATCGCCGGGCGCGATTTCAACGCGATGCGGCCGCTGCGCTCCGAGATGCAGATCGTGTTCCAGGATCCGTACGGGTCGCTCAGCCCACGCATGTCGGTTCTCGACATCGTCGGCGAAGGATTGAAGGTGCACGAGCCGAAGCTCACCGCGGCGCAACGCGAGGCGAAGGTGGCGCAGGCGCTCACCGAAGTCGGCCTCGATGCGGCGACCAGTCACCGCTATCCGCACGAATTTTCGGGCGGGCAGCGGCAGCGCATTGCGGTGGCGCGGGCGATGGTGCTGGAGCCGAAATTCGTGATGCTCGACGAGCCGACCTCGGCGCTCGACATGAGCGTGCAGGCGCAGGTGGTCGATCTCCTGCGCGACCTGCAGCGCAAACGGAACCTCGCCTATCTCTTCATCAGCCACGACCTCAAGGTGGTGCGCGCGCTCGCCAACGACATCATCGTGATGCGCGCCGGCAAGGTGGTGGAAAGCGGGCACGCGGCCGACGTCTTCGACCATCCGCAGAGCGCCTACACAAAGGCGCTGATGGCGGCGGCGTTCGACATCGCGACCGCGCCGGAGGGAGTCGTCGCGGAGTAAGTGGGGGATCGCTTGGCTGGAGGGACGGAGCCGATACCGACATGCCATGCGCTGTGGATCGGCGGCAATCTAGGGCCGGTCGCGGCAGCGTGCCTCGCCTCGTTTGTCCGCCGCGGCCAGCCTGTGACGCTTCACTGCTATGACTCGCCGAAGGATGCGCCAAGCGGGGTGACGCTCGCCGACGCGGCTGCCGTGATTGCGACCAGCCGCGTCTTCCGCCACAAGGCGACCGGCAGCTACGCGATCTTTGCCGACTATTTTCGATACGAGCTGCTCCGCCGCGGCTTCGGGCTGTGGATCGACTGCGACGTCTATTGCGTCAAGCCGATCGGCCTCGGCGACGGCCATGTCTATGGCTGGCAAGCACCGGATTCGATCAACAATGCCGTGCTCGGGTTGCCGGCGAACTCGCCGGCGCTCACGCCGCTGATCGCGACCTTCACCACACAGTCGCCCATCATGCCGTGGTATCCGCTGCAGGCACAGCAAAACCTCGCGGCCGCGAAACGGGCCGGGGCCGTGTTCGGCGCGGCCGATCTGCCGTGGGGAGCGACGGGACCGTTGGCGCTTACCCATGTGCTCACGACAGCGGGGCTGGCGCGACACGCGCGGCCGCATCGCGTCTTCTACCCGATCCCCTTCGAAGAGGCCGACCGCCTGCTCAGCCCGGAGTATGACGCGGCCGCAGCGATCGCGCCCGATACGCTGGCGGTGCATCTGTGGAACGAAAAGATCCGGCGAGGGCTTGCCAGCCTGTCGCGCGGCTCTCCTATCCACCGGCTGATATCGCGCGGCGAACTCTACGACGAAGCGAAGATCGGTGGCGCCATGACCAGTGACAGTCAGGCCCGTGGCATCCTCATCGCCGCCACGGGCTGGAACCAGGAAGAATGGGCGGCGCCGATACGCGCGGCGGCGCCCGAGCGGCGTATCGTGCTGTGGCCTGAGGTCGGAGACGCGGCGGCGGTTGGCTATGCGCTGGTGTGGCGGCCGCCGGCCGATTTGTTTCGGCGCCTGCCGAATTTGCGGGCGATATTTTCGCTCGGCGCCGGCGTCGATCATCTCGTGTTCCGCGACGATCTGCCGGATGTGCCGATCGTGCGCGTCGTCGATCCGGACCTGACGCAGCGGATGACCGAGTGGGTAACGCTGCAGGTGCTGATGCACCACCGGCGGCAGCGGACGTATGACGCGCAGCAGCGGCGGCGGGAATGGCGCGAGCTGGCGCAGCCGGCGGCGGGCGACGTGCGCGTCGGCATCATGGGCATGGGCGTGCTCGGGCGCGACGCGGCTGCAATGCTGGCGCGGCTGGGATTCGATGTTGCGGGCTGGAGCCGGCGGCCGGTGGCGATCGATGGCGTCGCGTCGTTTCACGGGCCGGAGCAGCTTGGCGCGTTTCTGGCGCGGACGGATATTCTGGTGGTGCTGCTGCCGCTGACGGCGGAGACGCGCGGCATTCTCGACATGGGGCTGTTCCGGCAACTGGCGCGCGACGGGGTGCTTGGCGGTCCGGTGCTGATCAATGCCGGGCGCGGCGGGTTGCAGGTGGAGGGCGATATCGTCGCGGCGCTGGATGCCGGCGAGTTGGCTGGCGCGAGCCTCGATGTGTTCGAGACGGAGCCGCTGCCCGCGGGCAGTCCGCTGTGGGGGCGGGAGAACGTGATCGTGACGCCGCATTGCGCGGCAGCGAGTGCGGCGGCGGCGCTGGTGCCGGGGATCGTCAGGCAGATCGAGGCGTTCGAGCGGGGCGAGCGGCTGGTGAATGTGATCGATCGGGCGGCGGGGTATTAGGCGCGCCGGCAGCGTGGTGCCCTCACCCTTCGCCTCTAGTTCGCTTCGCTCTCAAGAGGCGAAGTCCCCTCTCCCCTGCGAGGAGAGAGGACGAGCGCCGGAGGCGAGGCAGGGCTTCGGCGCGCTAGACCAGGCGGCGAACCGATGTCGGCTGGCCGGCGCGGGCGACGACTTCGGCAAGCGGCTCGATGACCACGGCCATGGCGTGGCCGGTGGCGTGGAGCAGGTTCTCGCCGTCGATCAGGATGCCGACGTGGCCTTTCCAGAAGACGAGATCGCCCCGGCGGGAGGCGCCCTCGATCGCGGCGCCAAGCGCCTGCTCCTGCATATCGGTGTCGCGCGGGGCGCTGACGCCGGCGGCGGCGAGCGATAGCTGGACCAGCGCCGAGCAATCGAGGCCGAGGCTGGTGCGGCCACCCCAGAGATAGGCGACGTTGAGGAAGCGTTCGGCGGCGGCGACGAAGTCGTTGTCGGGCGGCGTATCGAGCGGCGCCACCTGGCCGGCGACCACGGCGCCTTTCCCGTCGGCCAGCAGGCGGTAGACCGTGCCGCGCGTCGTCACCTCGCCGTAGAGCGCGACGCGGCTGGCGAAGGAGAGCACGCCGGCGACGGGCAGCTTCATGTCGGGATCGGGATAGAGGAAGGCGCGGAGCGCGGTGACGCGGTGCGTCGGCTCGGGCGCGATGGGGCCGAGGGCGCCGGTCGGGACGTAGCCGACGTAGCCGTCGGTCTGGAGCTGGCCCCAGGACCAGCCTCCCGGGGTCTCGTCGAAGACGGTGAAGATTTCGCCGCGGAGCGCTTCGCTGGCGAGCGACGCATCGGCGGCGGGTGTCGACTTGATCGGGGCGGCGTCGGCGACGACGCGGCGCGGCATGCCTTCGACGAAACGGGATGCGGTCACCTGGCCCTTGAGGCGGGCGTCGGCGATGTCGGGGCGGTAGGCGTTGGTGCGCGGGTCGAGGGTCATGGCGCGGACTTTGGGCGGCGTGGACTTTTCACCCGCCGGCGTTGACCCCCTCCCGCCCTCCCCCTTTCAGGGGGAGGAGTTTGACTATCGGTGGGCGCATGACGAGGAGGGGCCTCAGCATCCGCGCTCTCGCCCCTCCCCCTGAAAGGGGGAGGCCGGGAGGGGGTCTGCTTCCGCGAGCGCCGATCGAGGATAGTGGAACGTATGACTTCCATCACGCCGTCGAGATTTTCCGTTACATCCGAATTCCAAAAGCGGAGAGTCACGATACCACGGCTGAGTAACACCGCGTCTCGGCGCGCATCACTCGGCCCGCCGTGTTGACCGTCGTCAACTTCAACCGCGATTTTCAAAGACGGACAATAGAAGTCGAGGATGTACGGCCCGATCGGATGCTGGCGACGAAAGCTGACACCTTCGACCTGACCGGATCGCAGCCGCGACCAGACGATGCGTTCGCAGTCGGTTTGCCCGACGCGGAGAGAATGCGCCCTGGCCGTCTTGGCGAGTGTGCGATCAAATCCGATCACGGCGGCAGGTCGCGGTGGCGGGCGAGGATGGCGTCGCCCAGGTGTTCGACGGCGAGGGAGCCTTCGACCGTGCGGTAGACCAGCACGTTGCGGCGATCGGCTTCGTCGCGGCGGCGGGTCACCAGGCCGAGGCGGCCCATGGTGTCGAGGGCGCGGGTGATGACGGGCTTGGTGACGCCGAGTTTTTCGGCGAGGCCGCGGACGGTGTGCGGCGGCGGATCGAGATAGACGGCGAGCAGCACGGCCATCTGGCGGAGCGTGAGATCGCGCGCGTCGGCGCGCACGAGGTCGAAGGTGACGTCGTGCCAGAGGCGCAGTGCCTGGCTCGGGCGAAGCTCGATCGGCATAAAGGGCTTTGCCGCGGGATCGTTTCGGGTCCGAACCTTTCTAGGCCGGCGCGGTCGCTCGTTGCAAGGCGTCGAGGTTGAGCCGGGTGAGGCCGGCGGCGACGTCGGCGAACGGCGTCTCCCGCAGATAGTGCGCAATCGGCGCCTGGCCCTGGAAGCCGCCAATGATATTGGGCGGACGCCCGGGCGGAGCCTTGGCGTCGGCGTTGTAGAAGCGGCCCAGGAAATTGGGCCACGGCGAGGTCGGGAAGAAACGCTCCATCTCGGCTCTTGCCTTGTGGTCGCTGCCGAAGAGCGGACCCATCCACGGTTTGCGCCTGGAGACGAAATGCGTCAGCACCGGCGGGGCAACCAGCGGCAACGGTGTGCCCTCAGCGACGCCGAACATGTTGAAGGCGGGCGACAGCTCGGCGAAGTCGCCGTTGAAATGATGATTGAGCGAGGATTGGTCGCGGTGGCGAAAGGCGGAGGTTCCGGACGCGATGACCTGCAGCATTTTTTCCGAGGCGTGCCTGGCGACGTAGCCGGCGGTGTCGATGAGCAGCACGCCGGCGTTGAAGTACTTGAAATGCCGGCTGCCGAAGACCGCCTGAATCTCGGCCCAGTCCGGCGAACAGGCGATGACGTAGTCGCGGACCGCCGCGAGCGCATGGCCACGCAGATCTAGATCGAAGAGAGCGAACGGAGTTTCGTTTTCGACATAGGTGTCGACGTCGAGGTAGAGGAGCCGGCTGTACCGGCTCGCCAATTGCGGCGGGACGAATATCCGGAAATATGTCGGCGGCAGGTTGACGCCGTCCGGCTGCACCATCGGCACAACCTCGAACGGGTACGCGCGCGAAGGAGCAAGACGGAGCTCGTCGGCGGCGTCGGTGAAGACGATTATGTCGGTGTCGTTGCGATTGTTGAGTTCAGCGAGGCGCCCGGCGGCAAACGCCGCAGCCGGGAACAGCTTCTCGTCAGTAACCAGGAAAACCGCGTTACGCCCCGGCACGCCAGACTCCACCAACACGGAGGGCGACCGTCGCACATACAGTCGCTACGTGTATTTATTACACGCAATGATTGTCGGCTCCAAGACGGCGGCGGGCCTACGGGCCGTGGCGCTCCTTCAGCAGCCCGTAGAGGGCGCGGATGGCCTGGGCTTCGCCGCCTTCGGGGCGGCCCGGCCTGGTTGCCGGGTTCCAGGCGAAGATGTCGGCATGGAGCCAGCGTGCGGGATCGGGGACGAAGCGCTGGAGGAAGAGCGCGGCGGTGATCGAGCCGGCGTAGGGCGACTGGCCGGCGTTGTTGATGTCGGCGATCTTCGACTCGATCAGGCTGTTGTAGTTCGACCAGAGCGGCATCCGCCACACCGGATCGGCGACCGCGGTGCCGTGGCGGGTGAGGTCGGCGGCGAGGTTGTCGTCGGCGGTGTAGATCGGGATGACGTCGGGGCCGAGCGCGGTGCGGGCGGCGCCGGTCAGCGTCGCGAGGTCGACGATCAGCGCCGGGTTCTCCTCGCCGGCGAGCGTCAGCGCATCGGCGAGGATGAGGCGGCCCTCGGCGTCGGTGTTGCCGATCTCGACGGTGAGGCCCTTGCGGCTGCGGAATACGTCGCCGGGGCGGAAGGCGTTGCCGGCGATGGCGTTCTCGACGGCGGGGATGAGGATGCGTAGGCGCACGGCGAGGCCGGCGCCCATGATCATGTGGGCGAGCGCCAGCGCGTTGGCGGCGCCGCCCATGTCCTTCTTCATCAGCAGCATGCCGGACGACGGCTTGATGTCGAGGCCGCCGGTGTCGAAGACGACGCCCTTGCCGACGATGGTGATCTTCGGGTCGCTCTCGTCGCCCCAGCGGATGTCGATCAGGCGCGGCGCGCGCTCGGGCGAGGCAGCGGCGCCGACGGCGTGGATGAGCGGGAAGTTGTCGGCGATGAGCGCATCGCCGACGATCTGGCGGAAGGTGGCGTTGTGGCGCTTAGCCAGACTTTCGGCGGCGGCGGCGAGCTCGGCGGGTCCAAGGTCGTTGGGGCCGGTGTTGATGAGATCGCGGGCGAGGTTGACGGCGTCGGCGATGCGGGCGATTTCCTCGCCATCGACGCCGGACGGGATGACCAGGCGGCAGGCAGCGCCGCGGTCTTCGCGGTAGCGCGTGAAGCGATAGGCGCCGAGGGCAAAGGCGAGCGTGGCGAGCGCCGGATCGGCGAAGCCGTCGCGCAGGCGATACGTGCCGGCGGGGAGCGACGCGGCGAGCTTGCCCGGCAGCAGCGACGGCGTGTCGTCGCCGCGGCCGAGGCCGAACAGGATGGAGGCGATGGCGCCCTCGCCTGCCCCCGTTTCGGGCACCAGCGCGATCTCGCCGGCGGCGGCGCTGAAGCCGGTGGCGCCGAACCAGGCGGCGGCCTTGCGGTCGAGTTTGGCGAGGTGGGCGGGCAGGCGGTCGGCGGCGACCGCATCGACCGCAATCGCGGGGGCGTCGGAATCAATCAGTCTGTCGGGCAATGGGGCCTCCGGGGTGAGGTCGCCAAGATGGCGGAAAACTGCGCCGATTCAAGGGAATTAACCATCCATTAGGGTTAACAGAATATTGCTCGATGCGACGGTTCCCCTACGGAGTGGCCCTCGCCTCATGACCCCGCTGCCCCTCGTTTTGCTCCGCCGCCGGCTGCTTGCCGGCGCGGTTCTGGTGCCGGTCGCGCTCGCGCTCGGCGGGTGCGCCAAATCGACCTCCGGGCCCGACCCGATGATGACCTCGTCGATCGCGCAGCCGGTGACCCCGGACGATTTCGACAAGGCGGCGGCCTACTGGGGCCAGCGCTACGAGGCGCGGCCGAAGGATCGCGACACGGCGCTCAACTATGCCGTGGCGCTGCAGCGTACCGGCGAGGCGGACCAGGCGGTGGTGATCCTCAGCAAGGCGGCGCTCGATTTTCCGGACGACCGCACGGTGCTGGCGGCGCTCGGCAAGGCGCAGGCGGCGAGCGGCGATCTCGACAGCGCGCTGACGACGATCCGCCGCGCCGAGGATGCGGCGCAGCCGGACTGGAAGCTGATGTCGGCGGAAGGCGCCATCCTCGACCAGATGAACCGGACCGACGATGCGCGCGCGCTTTACGCCAAGGCGCTGGCGCTGGCGCCGGGCGATCCGTCGGTGCTCTCCAACTACGGCATGTCGTATGTGCTGACCGGTGACCTGAAGCAGGCGGAGAAGCTGCTGCGCCAGGCGATCGCCTCGCCTGCCGCCGACAGCCGCGTGCGGCAGAACCTCGCGCTGGTGGTGGGGCTCGAGGGGCGCTTCGACGAGGCGCAGAAGATCGCGTCGGCGGAACTGTCGCCCGACCAGGCGGCGGCCAACGTCGCGTATCTCAAGCAGATGCTGGCGCAGCAGAATAGCTGGCAGGCGCTTAAGGGCGCGAAGCCGACTACGTAAGCGTCGCGGCCATACGCGATCGGGCGCTCGCACTCCCCTCGCCTGTCATCGTTCGGCGAGGCCGGCGGCCTCGACCGGAGGTCCGTGCGCCGCCCGCTCGACGGATGATGCTTGTTGATGCTGGTCCTCCGGTCGGCGCTTCGCGCCGCCGAAGGATGACAACCGAGAGCGATTGGAGACACCCCTCCCTAAAACCGCGTTGCGGTTTTGGCCCTCCCACAAGGGGAGGGCTCAAGCGGAGTTGGTTGGGCGCCCCTGCCCTTCCTCCGAGTCGAGTGGAGGGGAGACACCCCTCCCCAAAACCGCGTTGCGGTTTTGGCCCTCCCGCAAGGGGAGGGCTCAAGCGGAGCTTGGGTTGGGCGCCCTGCCCTCGTCGGCGTTAGCCGCCGCTGCGAGCGTGGATTACCTCGATCGCGGCCGGGCCCAAAATTACCGCGAGGAGCACCGGCAGGAAGAAGAGGATCATCGGGACGGTGAGCTTCGGCGGCAGCGCGGCGGCCTTCTTTTCGGCGGCGGTCATGCGCTGGTCGCGATTTTCCTGGCTCAGGACGCGGAGCGAGTGGCCAAGCGGGGTGCCGTAACGCTCGGCCTGGATCAGGCTGGTCATGACGCCCTTGACGGCGTCGAGGCCGGTGCGGGCGCCGAGGTTCTCGTAGGCCTGGCGGCGTTCCTGCAGGTAGGACAGCTCGGCGGTGGTCAGCGTCAGCTCCTCGGCGAGCGGCACCGACTGGATGCCGATTTCTTCCGACACCTTGCGGAAGGAAGCTTCCGCCGACATGCCCGACTCGACGCAGATGAGCAGCAGGTCGAGGGCGTCCGGCCAGGCGCGGCGGATCGAGGTCTGGCGCTTGGTGACGATGTTGGAGACGTAGAAATTGGGGGCGTAGAAGCCGATGCCGGCGATGACCAGCGAGATGAGGAAGACGATGGGCAGCGGCTGGTCGATGTGGATGATCGCCAGCATGTAGAACAGCGCCGCGCTGAAGAAGGCGAGCGGGATGGCGACGCGCGCGAAGAGGAACATGACCAGCGGCGCCTGGCCGCGGAGGCCGGCCATGCGCAGGCGGGCGACGGTGTTCTCGTCGGCGAGCGCGTTACGCAGGTTCAGCCGATCGACGATCTGGCGCATGAACGCCTTGGGCTCGGAGCGGAGCTTGGCGCGCTTGGCCTCGTTGGCGAGACGGGCGCGCTCGCGGGCGCGGATCTCTTCGCGCTCGAGCGCCACCGCCTTGATGCGGGCGGCGAGCTTGTCGCCCTCGAAGTAGGGCTGGGCGACCGAGTAGACCGTCGCGGCGACCGCGATGGCGGCGAAGGCGCCGACCAGGAACGTGGCGCTGGTGAGACTGTCGAAGATGATTTCGAACATGCCGGCGCTCGTCAGAAGTCGAAGTTGATCATCTTGCGCATGACGAGGACACCCATCGTCATCCACAGAATCGAGCAAACGAGAATGAGATGGCCCGCCTGCTCGGTGAACAGAAGCTTGATGTAGTTGGGGCTCGTCAGCCAGACGAGGAGCATGACCACCGCGGGCAGCGAGCCGATGATGTAGGCGGAGGCTTTCGCCTCCATCGCCATGGCGGAGATCTTGCCCTTCATCTGCTTGCGCTCGCGCAGCACGCGCGAAAGATTGCCGAGCGCCTCGGCAAGATTGCCGCCGGCGCGCTGCTGGATCGAGATGACGATGGCGAAGAAGTTCGCCTCGGGCGTCGGCACGCGATCGGGGAGACGGGCGACGGCGTCGGCGAGCGTCAGGCCGAGCGCCTGGGTCTCGGAGATCTGGCGGAACTCGCTCTTGACCGGCTCCGCGGCCTCGTTGGCGATGATCTTGATGCAATCGTTGAGCGGCAGGCCGGCCTTGACGCCGCGCACGATGACGTCGACGGCGTTGGCGAATTCATCGACGAATTTGCGGATGCGGCGCTTGCGGCGGAAATTCACGTACCAGCGCGGGGCGCCGAAGAAGCCGACGACGCCCAGCGCGATGGCGAGGTAGATCGGCGCGCCGAGGAAGAAGGAGGCGACCAGCATGAGGAGGCCGACGACGACGCTGACCGTCCAGAAGGTGCGCTTGGTCCAGGTGAGGCCGGCCTGCGTCATGCGGACGGCGAGCGGCGGCGCCTTCGACTGCTTGGCCTTGGCGCGCTGGGCGTCCTCGACTTCCTTCAGGGTGTCCTGAACCGACTTGCGGCGGCGGGTGGGGTCCTGCGTGCGGCCGGCGGGCGCCGTCTTGTTCTTGCCCTGGATGAATTCCAGGCGCTTCTCGGCGTTGTTCTCGCTCTGGATGCGGCCGTAGAGCAGCGCATAGGCGAGGCCGCCGGCGCTCAGCGAGACCAGGCCGATGATTGCGAGGACGGTGGTGAGCGGACCGAACATTTAGCGTCCCTGCTCGACCTTGAGCTCGTCCGCGTTGGCGGCGTCGAGCGCCTCGGCGAGGCGATTCTCTTCGTTGTAGTAGCGGGCGCGATCCCAGAACTTCGGCCGGCCGATGCCGGTCGAGCGATGGCGGCCGCGGATCTTGCCGTTCTGGTCTTCGCCGAGGATCTCGTAGACGAAGATGTCCTGGGTGGTGATGACGTCGCCTTCGGTGCCGACCACCTCGGTGACGTAGGTGATGCGACGCGAGCCGTCGCGCAGGCGCTCGGTCTGGACGATGACGTCGATCGAGTTGGCGATCATCTCGCGGATGGTCTTGGCGGGCAGCGCGAAGCCGCCCATCGTGATCATCGATTCCAGGCGCGACATGGCTTCGCGCGGGCTGTTGGCGTGGAGCGTGCCCATCGAGCCGTCGTGGCCGGTGTTCATGGCCTGGAGCAGATCGAACGCCTCCGGGCCGCGCACCTCGCCGACGATGATGCGCTCGGGCCGCATACGAAGGCAGTTCTTGACCAGATCGCGCATCGTGATCTCGCCCTCGCCTTCGATATTCGGCGGGCGGGTTTCGAGGCGGACGACGTGCGGCTGCTGGAGCTGGAGCTCGGCGGCGTCTTCCGCCGTGATGATGCGCTCGTCGCTATCGATGTAGCGCGTCAGGCAGTTGAGCAGCGTCGTCTTGCCGGAGCCGGTGCCGCCGGAGACGAGCACGTTGCAGCGCGAGCGGGCGATGATCTGCAGGATGGTGGCGCCCTCGGGCGTGACCGAGCCGTACTTGACGAGCTGGTCGAGGGTCAGCTTGTCCTTCTTGAACTTACGAATGGTGAGGGTCGGGCCATCGATGGCGAGCGGCGGGGCGATGACGTTGACGCGCGAGCCGTCGGGGAGGCGCGCGTCGCAGATCGGCGAGGCTTCATCGACGCGGCGGCCGACCTGGCTGACGATGCGCTGGCAGATGTTCATCAACTGGCTGTTGTCGCGGAAGCGGACGTTGGTCTCTTCCACCTTGCCGCCGACCTCGATGTAGGTCTTGAAGGCGCCGTTGACCATGATGTCGGAGATGTCGTCGCGGGCGAGCAGCGGCTCGAGCGGGCCGAGGCCGAGGACGTCGTTGCAGATGTCCTCGAGCAGGTCCTCCTGCTCGGCAATCGACATCACGATGTTCTTGAGCGCGATGATGTCGTTGACGATGTCGCGGATTTCCTCGCGCGCCGACTCGACGTCGAGGCGGGCGAGCTGCGACAGGTCGATGGTGTCGATGAGGGCCGAGAAGACCGTCGACTTCACGTCGTAGAAATTTTCCGAACGGCGCGCATTCGGGTCGTTGTTGATCGTGCGGCGCGCCGGCGCGGGATCGGCGGCGGTGCGCTTGGCGGGCGCGGCTGCGGCGGACGGCGGCGGCGCGGCGGCGGCGGTGCGCGACGCGGAGGCGGCGGCAGCGGAAACCACGGCAGGCACGGCGGGAGCCGCCGCGACCGGCGCGGCAGCAGCGGGCTTCGCCGCAGGCGGCGTTGCCGCCGGCCGGGCTTCCGGTTGTTCCGTCGACGGAGCCGGTGGCTTATCCCCGGTACCGCCTGTGCCGCGCTTGCCGAACATCAACGTTCCCCGCTATGCGCTTTTCTTCTTCGTCGATACGAACCGTTCGAGCAGCGGCGCGAGCGTGAAGTTGCTGCGCTTGGCGCGCTTGACCTCGGCGCGGCCGGTGACGGTGCGTGCCACCAGATCGAACGATTCCGCGATCGGGCTCTTGGCGTCGGTCTCGGCGATCATCTGGCCGTTGTTGGCGGCGGTGCCGAACAGGGCGGCATCGAACGGGATGACGGCGATCGGCTGCAGATTGAGCGCGGTGGCGAAGTCGTCGACCTTGATCTCGGGCCGCTTGGACAGGTTGGCCTTGTTGATGATCAGGCGCGGCGGATGATCGTTGCTGCGGCCGGCCCTGAGCAGGTCCACCATGTTCTTGGCGTTGCGCAGGTTGGCGAGATCCGGCTCGGCCGTGATGACGATCTCGTCGGCGGCAAGCAGGGTCTTCTTCACCCAGGCGTTCCAGGCGTGCGGGATGTCGAGGATGACGGTCGGCACGCCGGATTGGGCAACGTCGATGACGTGCTCGAAGGCGCTCTCGCCGAAGTCGTAGGTCTTGTCGAGGGTGGCCGGCGCGGCGAGCAGGCTCAGGTGATCCGAGCAGCGGGCGAGCAGGCGGTCGAGGAAGTTGTCGTCGAGGCGATCGGGCGCATTCACCGCCTCGGCGATGCCCTGCGCGGGATCCTGGTTGAAGTCGAGGCCGGCGGTGCCGAAGGCGAGATCGAGGTCGGCGACGACGACGTCGTTCTCGAAGGAGCGCGCGATCGACCAGGCGACGTTGTGGGCGACCATCGAGGAACCGACGCCGCCCTTGGCGCCGATGAAGGCGATGGAGCGGCCGAGCGGCTGGGTCGAGCGCTCGACGTAGAGATCGGCGACGGCCTTGATGACGCCCATCAGGCTGACCGGGGCGACGAGGTACTCGCTGATGCCGCGCTGGGCGAGGCTGCGGTAGAGCTCGACGTCGTTGACGTGGCCGATGACGATGACCTTGGTGCCGGCGTCGCAGACTTCGGAGAGCCGGTCGAGCTCGGTCTCCAGCCGCTCGCGCGGCAGGCGGCTCTCGACGATGATCAGGTTGGGCGTGGCGGCGCCCTGGTAGAACTCGGCCGCGGCGAGGATGCCGCCGGTCTGTACCTTGACGTGGGCGCGGGCCATGCGGCGATCGCGCGCCGCCGCCTCGATGGCCGCGATCAGATCCGGCGATTCGCAGAACGCCTGGATCGAGATGCGCGGGACCGGACGGACTTCGGCCATGGTGTCCGGCATGCGCTCCGGAGGACGGCCGGTGTCCTTGTAGGCGAGGTCAGTCATCAGTTGCCCCCGATCGAGGTCGTGGAGTTGGTGGGCTCGCTGGTGTCGCCCGTGAACTTCGTGCCGCTGCGGTACTTCTGCAGCACGTCGGCGCGGCGGGAGGCGTCGGCCGGCGTCAGGCCGCGCGGATAGAGAAGATCGAGCGGGCTTTCGACCATGGCGGCGAGGTTCTGCTGCGAGGCGCAGCCGAAGGCGCCGTAGTGGATATTGGTCTCGGTCTTGGTGATGTCGTCCGTCCACGGCGCGCACGGCGCGGTGGTCGCGGCGATGCGGTTGAAGGCGAGGCGCACGGGCGCGACGCGCTCGTCGGCGCCGGCCTTGTAGACGCGGTAGGAAATCGCGCGCGGCCGGACGCCGTTCTGGCGCAGGGCGTCCTCGACCTCGACGGCGAGGCCGGCGGCGGCGACCTGATTCGGCGAACCGGACGGGGCGACGACGGCGACGATGGCGGTGCTGGAGCGCAGGAAAGACTGCGCGAAGAAGGCGATGTTGGCGCGGGTCGCCGCGGTCAGGTGCTGGCTATCGACGCTCACCGGGATGTCGAGGGTCTCGACCTGCTCGCCGATGGTGATCGGATGCTCGACGCGGTAGTCGTCGCGGTTCATCGCGGCGGTCTGCGCGAACGGATCGACGCCGCCCGAGGAGGTGCAGGCCGCGAGCGTCAGCGCGAGGCTACCCATCGCGAGGGCCGCCGACAGGCGGGCGCGCTTGGAGCGGTCGCGGGCTCTGGACGAAACGGTAGTCATGGTCTGAGGCTCCGTTGCTGCCGTCGTGGTCATTCGTAGATGTAGCCAACGCGGCCCTGGTACTGCTTGTCTGGCGTATTGCCGGCGTTGCCGCCGTAGACACGGTTGAGGCGGCCGAGCAGCGTCGACTGGGCGTCGCTCGGGATCGCCAGACCCTGATCGGGCGTGGCGAGCTGCGAACGCGACACCGGCTTGACGAGATACGGCGTGGCGATGATGACCAGCTCGGTTTCCTTGCGCTGGAAGTCGCGGCTGCGGAACAGCGGACCGAGGATGGGCAGATTGCCGAGGCCGGGCACGGCGTTGATGGTCTGGGTCACGCTATCCTGCAGGAGGCCGCCGAGGACCATGGAGCCGCCCGAGGGCAACTCCAGCGTGGTCTCGGCGCGGCGGACGTTGAGCGCCGGCGTGCTGGTGCCCGGCACGAGATCCGACACCTCGGTCTTCATGTGCAGGCTGATGCGGCCGTCGGAGAGGACGAGCGGCGTCATCGACAGCGACACGCCGAAGTCCTTGAAGGCGGTCGTGATGGAGAAGCTGCTGCTGCTGTCGCTGGTGTTGGTCGCCTGCTGCTGGGCGTAGGGGAACTGGCCGCCGGCGAGGAACGAGGCCGATTCGCCGGAGATCGCGGTCAGCGTCGGCTCGGCGAGCACGCGGACGAGGCCGGTCTTCTGGAGGGCGCTGAGCTTGGCGGTCAGGCTGCCGCCACTGCCGATGCCGCCATTGCCGGTGATGGAGCTCGAGGCGCCGGTGCCGATCAGCGCCGACGCGGCGTTGAGCAGGAGCGGGCCGATGCTGATGTTGCTGGCGGTCCAATCGACGCCGAGCTGCTTGGCCAGCGTGCGGTTGACCTCGGCGACGGTGATCTTGAGCTGGACCTGATCCTCGCCCTGGATGTTGAGCAGGTTGACCACCTGCGACTGCACCTGGGCGCCGCCGGAGCTGGCGGAGTCGGAGCCTTGCGCCTGCGAACCGCCGTTGGCGAAGATGGTCGCCACGTCCTGGGCGCGGCGGCTGTCGCCGGCGTTCTTGACGCTGCCGGAGAGGACGATGTTGTCGGTGACGATCTCGACGTCGATGTCGGAGTCGGGGATCAGGCGGCGGAGCATGGCGGAGAGATTGGAGGCGTCGCGCTCGACCTCGAGGTCGAGGGAGACGATCTGGGTGCCGGCGCGGTCGAAGACGATGACGTTTGACTGGCCGACGGCGACGCCGGTGACGTAGATGCGGCGGGGCGTGCGGATGACCGCGTCGGCGATCACCGGGTTGGAGACCAGGATGTCGCGGGCGTCGCGCGGCAGGTCGATGACCACCGACTTGTTGAGGCCGACCTTGACCGAGCGCGAGACGCTGGCGTCGATGGTTTTCGCGGCGGGATCGGCGGCGACCGCCTGGGCCAGGCTGAAGGTATCGACGGCGGCGAGCGCCAGGCCGGCGAAGAGAAGTCGGCGGAGCGTCGGCTGCAGCATCTTGGCAATCCCTTGTTCAGCGTTCCGTTGGCAGAGCGTCACGGCGATCACCGGATGCCGCTGACGTCGCGAGCGACGCCGTTCCTGACGACGGTGACGGCGCCGTTGCGCTTGGTGCCGCCGATGAGATGGACAGCGTCGGCGGCGGCATCGGCCGGGCCGGCGCGGGAGTCGGCGACCGAGCGCAGCGCCAGCGTGAGATGATCGCTGATCTGCTGCGCGACGGTCAGAATCTGAACCTGCTGCGGCGTGAGCTCGAGGGTGGCGGTCTGGCCGATCACCGTCTGGCCGGCGGCGCCCTCGCCCGCCTTGCTGTTGTCGGCGGTGTTCTCGATGGTTTGGTCGATGGCGAGGACGCGGACGTTGTTGAGGATGGTCTCGGTGAGATACGGCGAGCCGCCGTTGTCGCCGGCGTCGGGATTGGCGCGCGTCATGATGACGTCGACGCGGTCGTTGGGCAGGATGAAGCCGCCGGCGCTGGTGTCAGCCGCGATGCGGGTGGCGACGGCGCGCATTCCCTCGGGCAGGATCGCCGACATGAAGCCGTGGTCGGAATGGATGAGCTTGGACTCGGTGATCGGCTCGCCCTGGTAGATCGAGGCGCGGGCGATGGCGCCGACCAGCGGCTGGATCTGCGTGGCGCCGTCGCCGTCCTTCTGGATGAAGCGATCCTTGTTGACGCCGGAGAGCGGCCAATCCTGCCACTGCACCGAATCGGCGGCGAGCTTGCCGCCGATCGGGACGTCCTTGGTGGCGACGAGCACCTGAACCTGCGGCGCCTGCGTGGTGGAGGTGGCGGTGGTCGCCACGACCTCAGGCGGCGGCGCCGGCTGCAAGACGCGTATCGCGATGACGGCGGCAATCAGACCGGCGCCCGCGGCGACGCCGAGAACCATGACCTGTGCTAATTTCATGACCGCATGACCCTCAGCCGAAGTCGTCCAACGTGGCGCCAGTCTCGCTTGGCAATCGTGTACTTATGGTTAATCAACCGTGAGAAATCGTGATTAACGCAACGCTACCGGTGGCAACGCCCGCGATGCGGCGCGTCAGAAATTAAAGACGGCGCGCCGCGCTAGTTCGCGCCAGCGGCCGCGAGCCACAGGGAGTGCGGATAGACGTAGAGACCGGCAGCAGCGAGCGCGATCCCGTACGGGACACCGGCGGTACGCTCATGAAGCCGCTGCACCCAGGGCTGGCGAACGATGAAGGCGGGCAACACCGCCTGACGGAAGGAAAGAATGGCGAGGGTCAGCCCGCCGCCGAAGAGCGCGGCGACCACGAGAAACTCGGGCGCATTCTCGGCGCCCAGCCACAGCGTGGTGACGGCGGCGAACTTGGCGTCGCCTCCCCCGATCCAGCCGAAGGCGAAACAGGCGAAGGCGACGGCGAGCACGATGCCGCCGGCGGCGAAGTGCCAGCCGAAGGTCGACAGATCCATGCCGGTGAGCGGCGCCAGCACGACGAAGGCGGCAAGCAGCGCCAGCGTCAGCTTGTTGGAGATGGTCATGGTGAGAAGATCGGACGCGGCGGCGAAGGCCATGCCCAGCGGGAAAACCAGAAAGGCAATGAAGTGCGCGACCCCAATCATCGCTTCAGCTCCGGCGCAATCGACAACGCGAATGTCCTGCAGATTGTTAGCGGGCGATGATTAAGAGGGTCTTGCGGCGATGCGTAGAATGTTAACTACCGCACGATTCCGGCGATGAAAAAAATCAAGGCAGCGCGGCCGTGACCGACCGCGCTGCCTTTGGGTTCGAAAAGACCGCGTCGCGAAAATTACGAGACGGAGATCTTGGTCGAGATGTTGCTGAACACCTTGTTCAGGCTGGTGCCGAGCAGGCCGGCGCCGGTGATGAGGGCAACGGCGATGAGCGTGGCAATGAGGCCGTACTCGATGGCGGTCGCGCCGGACTCGTCCTTGGCGAAACGGTTGAACAGAGACTTCATGATCGGAACTCCTACACAGGTTGAACCAAACTGGTTCGGGTACTCGAAGGATTTTTCTTCGCGGCCGTAACCGACGCAGAAACTACCTAGAAAGTCCTGAAGGTTAGTTAATGCCGGAGAGGCAGATTCGGCCCCACGATTACTAATCGTTAACTATAACAACTATCTAATTTTCAGAATTGCTTGAGGAGCAATGATAATTCTTCTTTCGAGGTCAAATTTACACTCTATTCAGACCTGCATTTTGAACTTTTGCTTTACTATACTGGAGAATTGCCGTTTCGCGCATCGCCGGATGGGCGATGGTGCTCGCGACGCCCGAGCCGGCGCGCCGCGGCCCCCTTAAACGTTCGTTCACCATATCGCGGCTAGGCTCGCTTCGACTCACGGGTCGTCTCCTTAGGTTCTGCCGGAGGTTCCTTCATGCCGCGCACGTCTCTTATCTCGCGCCTGACGCTCGCCGCGCTCGCGGCCACCGCCGGGCTGCCGGCCAAGGCCGATCCGATCTCCGTCGTCGTCGACCAGGCCAAGGTGATGCGCATCTCGCGGCCGGCCGACATCGTCATCATCGGCAACCCGGCGATCGCCGACGCGACCATCCAGGACAGCCAGACGCTGATCATCACCGGCCACTCCTTCGGCATGACCAACCTAATCGTGCTCGACGCGCAGGGCCAGTCGATCGCCGACGAGCAGATCACGGTGGCGCCGCAGAACGACCAGGTGGTGACCGTGTATCGCCGCGCCTCGCGGCAGACCTTCTCGTGCTCGCCGGACTGCTCGCCGATGCTGGCGGTCGGCGATAACGCCGCCGCCTTCGACGCGGTCAACTCGCAGATCCAGACGCAGTCGGCGCTGTCGTCCGGCGCGGCCAGCAAGTAGCCGCCCCGCTGGTTAAGCAAAGGTTGCCGGACACGGCCGTCTTTCGGCGCCGGCGGCAACCGTTCCTCAACGCTTATCCTGCAAAAGTGGCGGAGGGCCGTGGGATTCACGCGCCCGTCGCACCATACCGTCGCGCCATGGCATCCGTTATCGGCAGGCTCAGGAATCTCGGCACAGCCGCACGCGACAGCGCGGCGCGCGCCGTCGTCGGCCGATTCGTCCGCAGCGCGCGCGGCGCGACCGCGGTCGAATTCAGTCTCGTCGCGCTGCCGTTTTTCGCGCTGATGTTCGCGATCCTCGAGACGGCGCTGACGTTCTTCGCGCAGAACTACTTCGAGGACACGCTGGCGCGCGTCGCCCGCCAGGTGCGCACCGGGCAGGCGCAGAAGGTCGAGATGACCTCCGACCAGTTCAAGGCGGCGATGTGCGTGTATCTCGCGCCGATGTTCAACTGCCCGGGCGGCCTCAGCATCGACCTCAAGAAGTTTTCCTCGTTCGGCTCGATCGATCTCGGCATTCCGACCGTCGCCAGCGGGGCCGACAAAGGCAATCTCGACACGACGAACCTGGGCTTCCTGGGCAACACGAAGGGCGGCGACATCATCCTGGTGCGCGCCTACTACTCGTGGCCGGTGTTCGTGAACCGGCTCGGCAACAACCTCGCCACCATGCCGAACGGCACGCACCTGCTGGTCGCCACGGCGGCATTCCGCAACGAGCCCTTCCCATGGTAGGCGGCGGCATCATCATGCGGCTCAAGCGGCCGCTCTGGCTTTTCCGGCGCAACGCGCAGGGCGTCTCGGCGGTCGAGTTCGCGCTCATCCTGCCGGTGATGCTGACGCTCTATCTCGGCTGCAACGAACTCGGCAACGGCCTGACGATCGCGCGCAAGGTGACGCACATCACCAGCACGCTGAGCGATCTGGTGACGCAGTCGAAGGATGCGATCTCGGCCGGCGACATGACTAACATCATGAACGCGGCGTCGTCGATCATGACGCCGTATTCGGCGAGCTCGCTGAAGATCAGGATCAGCGAGTATCACATCGACGGCGCCACGCCGCCCAAGGTGCACGTCGTGTGGAGCTCGGCCAATGCCAACGACACGCCGCTGCCGATCGATCCGCATGAAACCGACACGACCAAGGCGGCGAAGCCGAACACGTACATCACCAACCTGCCGCAGACGCTGCTGACGCCGAACACGTACCTGATCACGGCCGAGGTGCACTACGACTACACGCCGACGATCGGCTACGTCCTGACCGGCCACTTCGACCTGCACGATCAGTTCTACCTGCGCCCGCGCCTCAGCAACGGCATCAGCGGGCCACCGCCGGCGTCGTAGGCGGCGCGGCGGGCAAAGGCGCGACCAGCGCCGCCAGCGGCGCGTAATCTTCCGCGGTCGCCGCGACAAATCCACCGCCGCCATAGGCCGAGCGATCGACCGCGTCGAGTATATCGGGCGCCTCTGCCCCCATCGCGGTCAGCGCATCGCGGAGCGCGGTCTTTTCCTCGGCGGGCATGTCGGTCCTCACCGCATGCGGGCCGAACGGGATCAGCGGCGATTGCCAGAGGATGCGCACCTGATCCATCGACAGCGCGCCGGCGGCGACCATGGTGGCCAGCGGGCCGAACGAGTAGCCGGTGGCGGCGTCTCCGGCGAGGCTCGACCAGGCGAGCGCCAGATCGGCGCGGCCGTCGAGCAGCGCGCGGATGGCGTCGACCGGACCGGGCGATTCGTAGAGGGCGGCGAAGTGCGACGCCGGATCGATGCCGGCGGCGGCGAAGGCCTTCAGCGGCACGAGCCGGCCGGCGACCGAATCGGAGGCGCCGAGCGCCAGGCGGGCGCCATCGGTATCCTCGAGTTTCTGCATCGGGCTATCGGCGCGGGCGAGCAGGATGGCGTGGAAGCCGCGCGAGCCATCCATCGCGGCGGGCAGCGCCAGCGGCTCGACGCATTGGCAGATCTCGGAAGCCGCGGCATAGGCGCTGGCGGAGAAGATCGCGTACTGCACGCGGCCGCTGGTCTCGGCCTCGATCAGGGTAGCCATCGACGTGGCGGGGACGAGTTCCACCGGCAGCGCGATCCTGTCGGCGAGATAGGCGCGGAACGGCTCGAGGCGCGCGATGTCGGCGCCGGGGGTTTCCGCGGTGAGGATGCCGACGCGCAGGACCTTCACGTCCTCGCGCCAGTCGGCGTTGGCGGCGGTGGCCGCGATAGTCATTGCCAGAATCATTGCTGGGAGGAGGCGCCGCGGCATGGGGATATTACGCATCGGCGTGGTTTGGGGTGCAAGGGCGGCGGCAAACTCCGCTTGAGCCCTCCCCTTGCGGGAGGGCCAAAACCGCACTTCGCGGTTTTGGGGAGGGGTGTGTCTCGGCGGGCTCTGATGTCTCAGCGGTGTGCGGAGGAGGCAGACCCCTCCCCAAAACGCCTTTGGCGTTTTGACCCTCCCGCAAGGGGAGGGTTCAACAAGTGGAGTGTCGGTCGTGCAGCCCGGCTGAGCCCTCCCCTTGTGGGAGAGCCAAAACCGCACAGCGGTTTTGGGGAGGGGTGTGCTTCGGCGGCGTTAATGTCTCAGCGATGTGCGGGGGAGGCACACCCCTCCCCAAAACGCCTTCGGCGTTTTGACCCTCCCGCAAGGGGAGGGTTCAACAAAGTGGAGTCCGGGTCTTGCAGCCGCCTTCCCCCTGGGAGGGCCAAACCGCGCGGTGGTTTTGGGGAGGGGTGTGCTTCGGCGGGCTCTGAGGTCTCAGCGGTGCGCGGAGGAGGCACACCCCTCCCCAAAACGCCGAAGGCGTTTTGACCCTCCCACAAGGGGAGGGTTCAACAAAGTGGAGTGCGGGTCGTGCAGCCCGGCTGAGCCCTCCCCTTGCGGGAGGGTTCGGCTTGTTGAAGCGCCTCGCTCCGACAAGCTGCGCTAGCGCGCGAAGGTGAAGGTGGTGATCTGGCGGTAGGTTTCGCCCGGGCGGAGGATCGAGGTCGGGAAGCCGGGGTGGTTGGGGGCGTCGGGGAAGAGTTGCGGCTCGAGGCAGACGCCGCCGTTGACCTTATAGCGGCGGCCGCCGAGGCCGGGGACCGGGATGTTCATCGACATGCCGTCGTAGAACTGGAGGCCCGGTTCGGTCGAGGCGACCGACAAGGTGACGCCGCTCTTCGGCGACGAGAGGCGCGCCTGCTCGCGCGGCGTGGCAGAGCGCTGGCGGCCGACGACGTAGTTCTTGTCGAACGCGATGCGATCGGTGCCGCGCATGCGCCGGATCGTATGCGGGGCGCGGAAATCGAAATTGGAACCGGCAACGGCGAGAACCTCGCCGGTCGGGATCAGATCGGCGTCGGTCGGCGTGTAGGAGTCGGCGAGGATCTGGATCGTGTGATCGAGGATGTCCGGCGAATCGTCGAGGTTGAAGTACGAATGCTGGGCGAGGTTGACCAGCGTCGGCGCGTCGGTGGTGGCCGTCGCCTCCATGCGGAGGACGTTGCCGGCCTCGACCGAGTAGCGCACCGTCGCCTCGACACGTCCGGGGTAGCCCTCCTCGCCGTCCGGGCTGACGATGCGGAGCGTCACGCTCGCCGCGTCGCTCGCGACCAGCGTCCAGTTGCGCATGCCGAAGCCGACGAAGCCGCCGTGCAGGTGCTGCTTGCCCTTCTCGTTCAGCGACACCTGGTACGGGCGGCCGTCGATGGCGAAGCGGCCCTTGGCGATGCGGTTGGCGGAGCGGCCGGCGACGGCGCCGACGTGGGGCGAATGGAGGACGTAATCCTCGGCACGGTCGAAGCCCAGCACGAGGGGATGGCCGACGCCGGCGAGGCGGATATCGCGAATGACGGCGCCGACGGTCAAAACACTGACCGTCAGGTCGGCCGCGGCGATGGTGACTTCGCGGACTTCAGTGCCGTCCGGCAGCCGCCCGAATAGGCGCGACTCCATGCGAAGCCCCCTCCACTGGAATCAGTGGAATTTCAGTCTACCGTTCACGCGCGCGTGAACGATAGTCCGCATAAATGGCTAGAAACGCCCGGAATCCGTGTGTTCGCTAGACTGTCTGGTTGTAGGCGCCGACGGAGGGATGGCCCTCGCGGAGCGCCTTATCGACGGTCGCGAACATAGCACGCATGCGCGCCTCCGACACCGGACTCTCGACCACGACCACCAGCTCGGGCTTGTTGGACGAGGCGCGGACGAGGCCCCAGGTGCCGTCGTCGGTGACGACGCGGACGCCGTTGACGGTGATCAGATCGACGATGGCGTGGCCGTCGATCTTGTCGCCGGCGGATTTCATTTTCTCGAACTTCGCCTTCACCTCGTCGGCGACGCCGTACTTCTCCTCGTCCGGGCAGGTCGCCGACATGGTCGGCGAGCCCCACGTCTTGGACAGCGCGCCGGTGAGATCGGCGAGCGACTTGCCGGGGTTGCGGTCCATCATGTCGAGGATGGCGATCGCCGAGAGCAGGCCGTCGTCGTAGCCGCGGCCGATCGGAGTGGCGAAGAAATAGTGGCCGGACTTCTCGAAGCCGGCGAGCGCGTGCAGCTCGTTGACGCGGCGCTTGATGTAGGAATGGCCGGTCTTCCAGTAGTCGGTCCTGGCGCCGTTCTGCTTCAGCACCGGATCGGTGGCGTAGAGGCCGGTCGACTTCACGTCGACGACGAAGGTGGAATTCGGGTGCACGGCGGAGAGGTCGCGCGCCAGCATGACGCCGACCTTGTCGGCGAAGATCTCGTCGCCGTTGTTGTCGATGGCGCCGCAGCGATCGCCGTCGCCGTCGAAGCCGAGACCGAGATCGGCGCCGCTCTCCTTCACCGCCTTGCTGATGGCATGGAGCATCTCCATGTCTTCCGGGTTGGGATTGTAGCGCGGGAAGTTGTAGTCGAGCTCGACATCGAGGGGGACTACGTTGGCGCCGAGTGCGGCCAGCACCGTGGGGGCGAAGGCGCCGGCGGTGCCGTTGCCGCAGGCGACGACGACCTTCATCTTGCGCTTCCAGCGCGGCCTGTCGCCGAACGAGGCCATGTAGCGGGCGGCGAAATTGTCGATGAACTCGTAGGTGCCGCCGTCCTTCTGGTTGAACGTCGCGGAGAGCACGATGTCCTTCAGGCGCGTCATCTCGTCGGGGCCGAAGGTGAGCGGGCGCTCGGCGCCCATCTTGACGCCGGTCCAGCCGTTCTCGTTGTGCGAGGCGGTGACCATGGCGACGGCCGGCACGCCCAGCTCGAACTGGGCGAAATAGGCCATCGGCGTGACGGCGAGGCCGATGTCGCGGACGCGGCAGCCGGAGGCGACCAGGCCGGCGACGAGCGCCAGCTTTATCGACTGGGAATAGGCGCGGTAGTCGTGGCCGACGACGATGTCGCGGTGGACGCCCATTTCGCCGAGCAGCGTGCCCAGCCCCATGCCGATGGCGGTGGCACCCATCAGGTTGAGCTCCGGCGCCTTCGGCGAGCCGGGCACGCCGAACCACCAGCGCGCGTCGTATTCGCGGAAGCCGGTCGGCTTGACCAGCGGCGTCGTCTCGTAGGCGAAGGTGTTGGGGGTGAGTGCGGCGACGGGCTTCGGCAGCATGCGGTGCGCGGTCCTTGGTTCAACGCCGGCGGGCGCGCCACTCAAACCGGAGGGGCGCGTCGTGGCAAGAAATATTGGGCGAAACTATTGAACGAGGACGAGCTGCCCGTCGCCGGCCTCGAATTTCGTCAGTCGACTGAGGAAACTCATACCGAGCAGATTCAGTTCCAGCGCATCGCCTTTTACGACGACGGCCGCGACATCCTGGACGGCGACGTTGCCGACGCTGAGCACGCCGAGCGACACGGGCGCCGCGGGAATGATGCCGTTCGCCGTCTGGACGCGGGCGATGTAGTCGCCGGGGCGCGGCTCGATGCCGAGGTCGCGGGCGGCCTTCTCCGACAGCACCACCTTGGTGGCGCCGGTGTCGACCACCATCGCCAGCGTGCGGCCGTCGATGGCCGCCTCGGTGGCGAAGTGGCCCTTGTCGTCGGCGCCGATGGTGACGGTGCGCGGCTCTTCCGGGCCGTTGGCGACGAGATCGGCTTCCGCGGTCAGCGACGAGACGACGCCCGGCAGGACATAGGGGAGCGCGACGGCCGCAAACACGATTGCGGCGGAGATGGCGAGGAAACGCTGCTGCATGGGGTGTTTTCTGCCGCAAGGGTGCCTAACGGCGTGCTCCCGGAGGGCGGCGTTCTGGCGGGTTGGTTAGCGGGAGGTTGAGATGCCAGCGTGCGGATGAGAGATGCGTGCGCCGGAGGGGATGAGAGACACCCCCTCCCCGCCTTTGGCGGTCGCGGCGTTAGTGCGTGGCTGCTCGGTTTGATGCGGAGGAGAGACACCCCTCCCCAAACCGCCTTTGGCGGTTTGACCCTCCCGCAAGGGGAGGGTTCATCCTTGCCGGAACATCGTGCTTCTGCAAACTCCGGCTACACCCAGCCGCCGTCGAAGACGAAGTTCTGGTTGGTGGCGGCGGAGGATTCGTCGGAGGCGAAGAAGAGGACAGCGCGCGCGATCTCGGCCGGGTCGAGCGTGCGCTGGAGGGACTGGTCCTTCATCAGTTGTTCCAGCGCGTCGGGCGTCACCCACAATTCCTTCTGGCGCTTGGTCATGATCCAGCCGGGCGAGATCGCGTTGATGCGGATGTTCTGGCGGCCGAGATCGCGCGCGAGGCCGCGGACCAGGCCGTAGGAGGCGATCTTGGAGGCGACGTAGACCGGCATGTTCTGGCTGCCGACCATCCACGAGCCGGAGCTCATGTTGACGATCGCGCCGCCGCCGGCCTTCTGCATGTCGGGCACCACCTGCTGAATTGCAAACAACTGATGCTTGAGGTTCACGGCGATGCGGTTGTCGAAATATTCGGGCGTGACATCGGCGAGCGCGTGACGCTCGTCGTGGGCGGCGTTGTTGACCAGGATGGTGACGGGGCCGAGCGCCTTGCGCACGTTCGCGATCGCGACTTTCAGCGCGGCGATGTCAGTGAGGTCGCAGTGCTCGAAGTGGACCGTCCGGTGCTTCTTCTTCAGGCGCGCGGCCAAGGCCTGCGACGGCTTATCGGCAATGTCGAGGAAGCCGACCTTCGACCCCTGCGCGGCGAAATGCTCCACGACGGATTCGCCGATGCCGGAGCCGCCGCCGGTGACCAGCACCGTGCGGCCCTTCAGGCTTGGGTAGATGGCGCCGAATTTCGGTTTCATCGGTAGTTCCCCGTCTATTTTCTTGTTCTTACGGCGGGGTGCCGAGGTTGGGAAGGCACCCCTCCCCAAAACCGCCGGCGCGGTTTTGACCCTCCCGCAAGGGGAGGGTTCGACCCGTTGCGGCGGCGGCGCTCCTACTTCGTGCCGTAGAGGCGGTCGCCGGCGTCGCCGAGGCCGGGGACGATGTAGCCGTGGTCGTTGAGGCGCTGGTCGATGGCGGCGGTGTAGATCGGCACGTCTGGGTGCGCCTTCTGCAGGCGGGCGATGCCCTCCGGCGCGGCGAGCAGGCAGACGAAGCGGATGTCCTTGGCGCCGCGCTGCTTGAGCTTCTCGATGGCGGCCGATGCGGAGTTGGCGGTGGCCAGCATCGGGTCGACGACGATGACCAGGCGATCGGCGAGATCCTCGGGCGCCTTGAAGTAATACTCGACCGGCTCGAGCGTCTGCGGGTTGCGGTAGATGCCGATGTGGGCGACGCGGGCCGAAGGCACGAGGTCGAGCATGCCTTCCAGCAGGCCGTTGCCGGCGCGCAGGATCGAGGCATACACCGGCTTCTTGCCCTGCAGGATCGGCGCGTCCATCGCGGCGACCGGCGTCTCGATGCGCTTGGTGGTCAGCGGCAGGTCGCGCGTCACCTCGTAGGTGAGGAGGAGCGCGATCTCGCGCAGCAACTGGCGGAACTGCACCGTCGGCGTGCCCTTGTCGCGCATCAACGTGAGCTTGTGCTGAACGAGGGGGTGGTTGACGACGGTGACGCCCTGCATGGACACTCTCCTGCTTCGCGGCAATCGGCAGTCGGAGACGCCCGATTGCCTGCTGCCGATTGCCGGCTGCCTGTCCGAGAAACCCTAGCCGCCCTGCCGGCGCGGCGCCAATGGCGCACGTCACAGGCGTGGCGGTTGTCCCCGGGGAAGGCCATGCCTAGGGTGCGGCCATGGCGCGCGCGATCATCATGGTCATGGATTCCTTCGGCATCGGCGGGGCGGAGGATGCAGCCGCCTTCGGCGACGCGGGCTCCGATACGCTGGGCCATATCGCGGCGGCGTGCGCTGTCGGCGCCGGCGACAAGGCGGGGCTGCGGAGCGGGAAACTCAGCATGCCCAATCTGACGGGGCTGGGCTTAGGTCGCGCGGCGGAGGCCTCGACGGGCACGCTGCCGCCGGGGCTGGAGGCTCCGCCCTCGCCCGACGCGATCTGGGGCTATGCGCGCGAAACGTCGACCGGGAAGGATACGCCCTCCGGCCACTGGGAGATGGCGGGCGTGCCGGTGTCGTTTGCCTGGACGTATTTTCCGGACACGGTGCCGGCATTTCCGAAGGCGCTGACCGATGCATTGATCAGCGAGGCGAAGCTGCCGGGGATACTCGGCAACAGGCATGCGTCGGGGATGCCGATCATCCACGAACTCGGCCCGGAGTCGATCCGGACGGGGAAGCCGATCTGCTACACGAGCGCGGATTCGGTTTTCCAGATCGCGGCGCACGAAACGCATTTCGGGCTGGAGCGCCTGTACGAGGTCTGCGAGGTGGCGCGGCGGCTGTGCGACCCGCTCAATATCGGACGGGTGATCGCGCGGCCGTTCGTCGGCGAGACGATCGAGAGGTTCAAGCGGACCGCGAACCGGCGCGACTATGCGGTGCCGCCGCCGGAGCCGACGATCCTCGACCGGCTGGAGGCGGCGGGGCGGAAGGTTTTCTCGGTCGGCAAGATCGGCGACATCTTCGCGCATCGCGGGACCGGCACGATCCTCAAGGCGCCGAACGACATGGCGCTGTTCGACCGGGCGCTTGAGGCACTGGGCCAGGCGGGCGACGGGGATTTCGTCTTCGCGAATTTTGTCGATTTCGACACGCTGTATGGGCATGCGCGGAACGTGCCCGGGTATGCGGCGGCGCTCGAGATGTTCGACCGGCGCGTGCCGGAGATGCTCTCCGCGTTACGCGACGGCGATCTGGTGATCTTTACCGCGGATCACGGCAACGATCCGACGTGGCGCGGGACCGACCACACGCGGGAGCATGTTGCGATCTGCGCGACATTACGCGGGCGGCCGGGCAAGGCGATCGGCGGGCGCGCGACGCTTGCGGATATCGGCGAGAGCGTCGCGGCGCACCTTGGGATCGCGCCGGGCAGGCACGGCCGCAGCTTCCTCTAGCGTCGCTCTGGCCGCCGCGGTCGTGGCTTCGCGGCCACGCAGCATTGCGGCGAATTCGCTTGGCGGGCAGCCTACCCTGTGGCTGAACGCGGTGCTGAAGGCGCTCGCCGATTTATAGCCGACGGTCGCGGCTATCTCGTCCAACGTGCCGCGGCCGTGCAGCAGCGCGTCCTTGGCGAGCGCCATGCGCCAGCGCAGCAGATACTCCACCGGCGCGGCGCCGACAGCTTCGGAGAAACGGCGCGCGAAGACAGAGCGCGACATGCCGGCGTCGCGCGCCAGCTCGGCGAGCGTCCATCCACGGCCGACGTCGGCGTGGATGCTGGCCAACGCCTTGGCCAGTTGCGGATCGGCGAGGCCGCCGAGCACGCCGGTATTGGGTGACCACGCGGTGGCTTCGCCGCGCAGCGTCTCGATGAGCAGCACTTCGATAAGGCGCGAAAGAATCGCTTCGCGGCCGGGACTGGCGCCGTCGGCTTCCTGCTTGAGCAGGGAGAGAAGCGCGCGGAGGCGGGCGTTCGCGTCGCGCTCGGCACGCACCATCACGACGCGAGGCAGCAGCTCCAGCAGGAGATCCGCGTTCGCCGGATTGCACAGGATGAGGCCGCCGAGCTTGCGCGTCGTCGGAAGCCGCTCCGGGTCGCCCAAGCGCAGTTCACCGTCAACCTTGTGGGCACGCTTGTACGCCTCGGTCGTCAGCACGATCTCGGCGCCGGGCTCACTGACGAAGGTGTCGCTCGCCGGCCGCAGCGACAGCATGTAATCGCCCTCGATCAGCTCGGTCGGGGCGCCCTCGTCGGGCACATACCAGCAGCGGCCTTCAGTCACGAGGTAGAACACCGGTCCCGGCTGCGGCGGCATGCGCAAGCCCCAGCGTCCGGCCGCCGCCATCTCACCGAGCAGCACGGTCTCCGGCCTAAGCAGCCGCACGATCTCGCTCAAAGCATCCATTGGTACGATCCGTAACGTAAGGGGGACTTTACGTTATGGAACGGATCGCTGCCGTCGTCTATCTCCGCCTCATCGCAAATGGAGACGAAGCAGATGGCCAAGACCGTTCTCATTACCGGGTGCTCATCCGGCATCGGCCAATCGACCGCCCGCCACTTTGCCGGCGAGGGCTGGAACGTCGTGGCGACGATGCGCAATCCCGCGTCCGACGCGGCGCGCGATTATCCGGATCACGTGCTGGTCGAGCCGCTCGACGTCACCGACCCGACGAGCGCCGCAGCCGCGGTCGAGGCTGGCGTCCGGCGTTTCGGGGACCTCGACGCCATCGTCAACAACGCCGGTGTCAGCATCGTCTCGATTTTCGAGGCGACGGCGGCCGAGGCGATCCAGCGGGTTTTTTCCACCAACGTATTCGGCCCGATGAACGTCATCCGGGCGGCGCTGCCGCACCTGCGGGCGCGCAACGGCGCCATCGTCAACATCAGTTCCGGCGTGGGCTTTGTTGCGGTCCCGCTGCTGTCCTTCTACGTGGCCTCGAAATGGGCGCTGGAAGGTTTCTCCGAGTCGCTGGCCTACGAACTCGAGTCGCAGCACGTGCGGGTCAAGCTCGTTGAACCTGGCGCGGTGCGCACCACCAACTTTTCTGCGAGCACCGGCGCCGCGATGCAAACGACGGCGGTCCCGCCGGGCTACCGGAGCTATTTCGACCACGCGCTCGGAGCGATGATGAACTACCCGTTTGCGGCGACCGAGGAGCAATCGGTGGTCGAGACGATCTATCGCGCGGCGATCGACACCTCGCAGCGCCTTCGTTATCCGGTCGGACCGGACCTCGCGGAATACGCGCGGCTGCGGTGGTCGACGTCGGAAGACGAATACCGCGCCGAGATGAGCCGGCTGGTCGGGCAGACGGCATGGCGCGAAATGCGGAAATAGCGAGGCAAAGCACGGGCCGCCGAAGCTGAACGCCGGCCAACGGCGGCTTCAGCTTCGGCTCAGGGCAGCGGCGGTAAACCGGGATCATCGATCAACCGGGGGACACGCCCATGACAACGCTTTTCGCCCTGCTTGCCGCGCTGCAGCTCTTCATCTTCGGGCCGGAGACGGTGCCGCCGCAGATTGTCGACGCGGTCAACGATGTCGGGGTTACCGCGATGGTCTCCATCGCCGACCAGCGCATGTATGTCGTCGTGATCGACAAGATGGGGCTGAAGAAGACGTATGCCTGGCGGGTTTCGACCGGCAAGGACGGGTTCGAGACGCCGACCGGCGACTTCCGGCCGACGCGCACGGCGGCCGAGTATTATTCCAAGACTTACGACGACGCGCCGATGCCCTATGCCGTGTTCTTCACCGGCGGGTATGCGGTGCATGCGACCGAGGCGGTCGGGCGGCTGGGGTCGCCGGCGTCGCATGGCTGCGTGCGGCTGACGCTGGAGAATGCGCAGACGTTCTTCTCGCTAGTCGAGGCGTTTGGCGCGCGGAATACGACGATTGCGGTGAAGGCGTAGCGCGCAACAAACTCTGTTGTCATGCCCGCGCAGGCGGGCATCCAGTAGCCACAGACAGATCGGCGTGTACTGGGTCCCCGCCTTCGCGGGGACGACAGTTAGAGACTCGGCCTCACGTTCTGAATCAAGTTGAGGTCGCGGCGGAAATGCGAGTCGGTGGAATCGGTTAGGGGCCGATCCTCTCGTAGACGGTGCGCGACTCTGGAGCGCTGCCGCCGAGGCGGTAGGCGGCGCGGAGGGAGGCTTCGGCGCGGTCGGCGGAGGTTGCGTCTTTTGCGTGGACTTTGGCCAGCGGCGTCCTCGGATCGAGTTTTGCGCCGAGGCCGGCGAGCGACGTGAAGCCGACGGTGTGGTCGATGGCGTCGGCGGCGCGCATGCGGCCGCCGCCGAGCTCCACGACCGCGATGCCGATGGCGCGGGTGTCGATGGCGCTGACGGCGCCGGTGCCCGTCGCGAAGACGTCGCGGCTGACGGGGGCGGGGCGGAGATGTTTCGCCGGGTTTTCCATGATGTCGGCGGGGCCGCCTAGGGCTGCCGACATGCGCCCGAAGATTTCGGCGGCGCGGCCGGAGGTGAAGGCCTTTTCGATGCGGGTGCGGCCGTCGCCTTCGTCATTCGCGATGCCGCCCAGCGCCAGCAGCTCGCCGCCGAGCGCTACCGTCACGTCCCACAGGCGGCGGTCGACGTGGGCGCCGGTGAGGAAATCGATGGCGTTCCGCACCTCGACGGCGTTACCGGCGGCGGTGGCAAGGGGCTCGTTCATGTCGGTGATCAGCGCGCTGGTCTTCAGGCCGGCGCCGTTCGCGACCTCGACCAGACTTTTGGCGAGGCCGCGGGAGTCTTCGATCTTCTGCATGAAGGCGCCCGTGCCGGTCTTCACGTCGAGGACGAGGCCGCCCAGGCCCGCGGCGAGTTTCTTCGACAGGATCGAGGCGGTGATGAGCGGGATCGACTCTACCGTCGCGGTGACGTCGCGGATGGCGTAGACGCGCTTGTCGGCCGGCGCCAAGTCGGCGGTCTGGCCGATGATGGCGCATCCTACCTGCTGCACGACCTTGCGGAAGAGCGCGTTGTCGGGCTGCGTCGTGTAGCCGGGGATCGCGTCGAGCTTATCGAGCGTGCCGCCGGTGTGGCCGAGGCCGCGGCCGGAGATCATCGGCACGTAGGCGCCGCACGCGGCGAGCGCGGGCGCCAGCATCAGCGAGACGTTGTCGCCGACGCCGCCGGTCGAGTGCTTGTCGAGCACCGGGCCCGGGAGGCCCGACCAGTCGAGCACGGTGCCGGAGTCGCGCATCGCCTCGGTCAGCGCGACGGCCTCCTCGCGCGTCATGCCCTTGAAGAAGGTCGCCATGGTGAAGGCGGCGACCTGGCCTTCCGTCACCGCGCCCGAAGTCAGGCCCTCGACCATGAAGGCGATCTCGGCCTTGGTGAGCGGCTGGCCGTCGCGTTTCTTGCGGATGATTTCCTGGGGGAGCATTTTTGCTTTCCCTGTCGCGCCTTCGGCGCTCCTCGCCGCTTGTTGGTTGTCACCCGCGAAGGCGGGAATCCAGTAAACGCCGCGCCGTCAATCTGTACTGGGTCTCCGCCTTCGCGGGGACGACAGTCTGGGGAGGTCAGCTCCACACCCTGTCGCGCAGATACCGCTTGATGATGCGCGCCAGCTTTCCGGCACCCAGCGGGGCCAGTTCCTTCGTTTCCTCGTGGGTGATTTCGGCGCCGGTCATGCCGGCGGCGAAGTTTACGATTGCGGAGGCGGCGGCGCACTGGAGGCCGAAGAAGCGGCCGAGGATGATTTCGGGGACCGTCGACATGCCGACGGCATGGGCGCCGGCGAGGCGGGCCATGCGGATTTCGGCCGGCGTTTCGAACGAGGGACCGGAGAACCACATGTAGACGCCGGTGTTCATGTAGATGCCCTCGCGCTCGGCGGCGGCGAGGATCGAGGCGCGGAGGTCGGGATCGTAGGCGGAGGTGAGGCCGACGAAACGCTCGTCGCCGGGCTGGCCGATCAACGGATTGGCGCCGGCGAAATTGATATGGTCGGTGATCAGCATCACCTCGCCGGGACCGACCTCGGTGCGCAGCGACCCGGCGGCGTTGGTGCAGATCAGCGTGTCGGTGCCGAGCGCGGCGAGCGTGGCGACGGGCCCGCGCATCGCCGCGGCGTTGCCGTGCTCGAAATAATGCTCGCGCCCGGAGAAGGCGATGACGGCGGCGCCCTCGAGCCAGCCGGCAACGACCTCGCTGCGGTGCGCGGAGACGCCGGAGACGGGGAAACCTTCCAGCTCGCGGTAGGGAATACGGACCGAGTCCTGGATCTCGTCGCCGAGGCCGCCGAGGCCGGAGCCCAGCACGATGCCGACGGAGTACGGCAGATCGGCGCGGGCGCGGATCGCGGCGGCGGCCTTCTCGCCCTCGCCCTTCACTTGGTGTCCTCCATCTCGAAGGCCGACGGGAGCAGTTGCTCGATGCGGAAGGTCTGCCCCTCGCCGCCCGGATCGATGACGTGCACCGGCGTGCCTATCGCCGCGAACTCGGCGATGCGCTGCCGGCAGCCGCCGCACGGCGTCGTCAGGCGGCCCTCGATACGATCGGCGACGACGGTGATCTCGGCGATGCGGCGGCCGGGACCGGGCGGGTTGGCGGCGACCATCGCGGCGATGGCGGAGGTTTCGCCGCACCAGCCTTCCGGATAGGACGCGTTCTCGACGTTGGCGCCGACGTGCGTCGTGCCGGCGGCGGTGAGGATCGCGGCGCCGACGTGGAACCTGGAGTACGGGGCGTGGGCGCGGTCGCGCACCGCCTTCGCCTGGTCGAACAGCGCGCGATTCATCCTGCCTCCCCTGCCCCGGCCGCGCTTTCTGGCGCACGGCCTTGCGGGCATCTTCGGGCGCGCCGGCCACGGGTGCAACCGGCCTCGTCCGTGTGCACGATATTTTCCAACTGGTGAAAGAATCCACATGAAAATGACGGCGGTTCATGCAAATCTGGAACGATCGGGGCTTGCAGACAGGCGTTTGCAAGCCGCCCGGAAGGCCGCGGAAAGCGGCCCCGGAGCGATTGTTTCGGTTGCCAACGGGAGTGGGCGGCCACGAGGGTGGCGACGCCTGTTTCAATGCGGAGACCTGCCAAGAATTGCCTCAGGGCCGGCCAAGCCAGGCCGCCGGGGGTCCGTAAATCCTGAACATTCGGAGGGTAAGTTGAAATCACGCGTAATGACGAACACGATCGCCGCGGCCTTTGCCGTAGCGGTTCTCGGCGCGACGGCGCCTGCATTTGCCTACAAGGTCTGCCAGGTCACCGACACCGGCGGCGTCGACGACAAGGGCTTCAACCAGACGGCCTGGAAGGGCGTGCAGGACGCGCAGACGTCGGTCCCCGGCGTGGAAGGCAAGCTGCTCGAGTCGAAGGCCGAGACGGATTACGTCCCGAACATCAACTCGTTCGTCAGCGAGAAGTGCGACATGATCATCACTGTCGGCTTCCTGCTCGGCGACGCCACCAAGGCGGCGGCCGAAGCCAACACCGGCATCAAGTTCTCGATCGTCGACTTCGCCTACGACCCGACCATCCCGAACGTGCTCGGCCAAGTCTACAACACCGACGAAGCGGCGTTCCTCGCGGGCTACCTCGCGGCGGGCGTTTCGAAGTCGGGCGTCGTCGGCACCTTCGGCGGCCTCAACATTCCGCCGGTTACCATCTTCATGGATGGCGTGGCGCGCGGCGTCGACTACTACAACAAGCAGAAGGGCAAGACGGTGAAGGTGCTTGGCTGGGATCCGGTCAAGAAGGAAGGCCTGTTCACCAACAACTTCGACTCGCTCGACGACGGCAAGACCTTCGCCAAGAACCTGAACGACGAAGGCGCGGACATCGTCGTGCCGGTCGCCGGCCCGGTCGGGCAGGGGTCGGCGGCGCTCGCCACCGAACTCGGCGTCGACAAGCTGAAGATCATCGGCGTGGACGTCGACCAGTACAACACCGATCCGGAGCACAAGGGCGTGTTCCTGACCTCGATCCTGAAGAACATGGACGCGACCACCGTCGCGGCGATCAAGCAGGCGGTCGATGGCTCGTTCAAGGGCGGCGTCATCGTCGGCACGCTCGCCAACGGCGGCGTCGGGCTGGCTCCGTTCCACGATCTCGACTCGGCGGTCCCCGCCGACCTCAAGGCCGAGCTCGACAAGATCGCCGCCGGCATCAAGGACGGCTCGATCTCCGTGAAGGGCTAGTCAGCCCGCACGGACTACCGCAATATGGCCCGCCGCGTCCCACAAGGACGCGGCGGACTTGCATAAAGACAAAGGCTCGAGGGCGCGCGAGCCTGAAAAAGAAGATCGGCGGCGGGACGGGTCGACCTTGGAAATCGAGCTCAAGGGCATCACCAAGCGCTTCGGCAGCGTCGTCGCCAACTCCGACGTGAACCTGAAAATCCGGCCGGGCGAAATCCTCGGCCTGCTCGGCGAAAACGGCGCCGGCAAATCCACGCTGATGAACGTGCTCTCCGGCCTCTACCGGCCGGACGAAGGCGAGATCCTGATCGACGGCAAGCCGACGCGCTTCCGCGACGCCAAGGACGCCATCCACGCCGGCATCGGCATGGTGCACCAGCACTTCATGCTGGTGCCTGTCTTCACGGTGGCGGAGAACGTCGTGCTGGGCGTCGAGCCGACCGGCAAACTCGACTATCTCGATCTTGCCAAGGCGCGGCAGCAGGTGTCGGCGATCAGCGCCGAGCATGGGCTGGAGGTCGATCCCGACGCGATCATCGAGGAGATCCCGGTCGGCCTGCAGCAGCGCGTCGAGATCATCAAGGTGCTGTTCCGCTCGGCCGACGTCATCATCTTCGACGAGCCGACGGCGGTGCTGACACCGCAGGAAGTTATCGAATTTTTCGGCATCATCCGGTCGCTGCGCGACGCCGGCAAGGCGCTGGTTTTCATCACGCACAAGCTGCGCGAGGTGCTCGCCGTCGCGGATCGCATCTCGGTCCTGCGCGGCGGCAAGGTGGTCGGCGAAGGCGATCCCAAGACGGCGACCGATGCCGATCTCGCCGAGATGATGGTCGGGCGCTCGGTGCGCTTCTCGGTCGACCAGCGGGCCACCAGCGTCGGGGCGACGCTGCTCGAGGTGAAAGGCATCCGCGCGCTCAACGAGCGCGACGAAGTGGCGGTCGACGGCGTCGATTTTGTCGTGCGCGCCGGCGAGGTGGTCGGCGTCGCGGGGGTGCAGGGCAACGGGCAGACCGAGCTGGTCGAGGTAATCACGGGGCTGCGCTCGATGCTCGCCGGCAGCGTCTCGTTTCTCGGGCAGGACATCACGCGTGCCTCGACGCGAGAGCGGCATAGGCGCGGCATCGCGCATGTGCCGGAGGACCGGCAGCGCTCGGGCATGATCGCCGACTTCACGGTGGCGGAGAATGCGGTGCTCGATTCCTACTACGAGCGGCGCTTCTCGCGCGGCATCACGATGCGCTGGCCGGAGGTCTACAAGGAGAGCGCGCGCATCGTCGCCGATTTCGACGTGCGCACGCCCTCCATCTTCGCGCTCGCCGACCATCTGTCCGGCGGCAACCAGCAGAAGCTGGTGGTCGGGCGCGAGCTGTCGCGCGACATCAAGCTGATGATCGCGGCGCAGCCGACGCGCGGCGTCGACGTGGGATCGATCGAATACATCCACGACCGGCTGATCGCGGCGCGCGACCAGGGCGTCGGCGTGCTGATCGTTTCGACGGAGCTCGACGAGATCCTGTCGCTGTCGGACCGCATCCTGGTGATGTTCCGCGGGCGCATCGTCGCCGAATTCACGCACGACAAAGCGGACGTGAAGGAGATCGGCCTCGCCATGGCCGGCGCCACCGCCGACGGGGTCACGGCATGAGCACCAGCGACAAGCCGGCCTCGCCGATCGCGACCGAAGTATTGCGGCGCGTCGTGGTCACGCGTTTCGACGTCGAGCAGATCGTGCTGGTGCCGATCCTCGCGGTCATCATCGCGCTGGTGCTGGGCGGCATCATCATGCTCGCCACCGGCGTCAGCCTCTCCTCGATCGGCGTGGCGTTCGGGGCGCTGTTCACCGGCTCGGTCGGGTCGATCTCGGCGATCAGCGAGACGCTGACGGCGGCGGCGCCGCTGACGCTTGCCGGCCTCGGCCTGGCGCTCGGCTTCCGCGCCGGGCTGTTCAACATCGGCGCCGAGGGGCAACTGATCCTCGGCGGCATGGCGGCGGTGGCCGTCGGCTTCGCCTTCACCAACCTGCCCATGTTCATCCACCTGCCGCTGGCGCTCGCCGCCGGGATGATCGTCGGGGCGCTGTGGGCGGCGATCGCCGGCTGGCTGAAGGCGGCGACCGGGGCGCACGAAGTCATCACCACGATCATGCTGAACTTCATCGCGATGCGGCTGGCCGACTACATGCTGCGCAACCCGCCGATCCAGAAACCGGGTCGCTCCGACCCGATCTCGCAGTCGGTGCTGCCTTCGGCGCAACTGCCGAAGCTGCTCACCTGGCTCGACCCGACGCTGCGCGTTCACCTCGGCATCATCATCACGGTGATCGCGGTCGCCTTCGTCTACTGGCTGCTGTTCAAGACGACGACGGGCTTCGAGTTCCGTTCGTCGGGCTCCAATCCGGAGGCGTCGCGCTACGCCGGCATGCGCTCCAGCCTGATCATCGTGCTGGTGATGGCGTGCTCGGGCGCGCTCGCCGGGCTTGCCGGCGCCAACCAGGTGCTCGGCGTGCTCGGCCGCGCCTCGCCCGGCTTCTCCGGCGGCGCCGGGTTCGATGCGATCGCGGTGGCGCTGCTCGGGCGATCGCATCCGGTCGGCGTGCTGCTCGCCGGGCTGCTGTTCGGCGCGCTCGAGGCGGGAGGGCGACAGATGCAGGTCTCGGCCGGCGTGCGCATCGACCTCATCTCGATCATCCAGGCGCTGATCATCATCTTCGTCGCGGCGCCGATGCTGGTGCGCGCGATCTTCCCGTTCGCCTTCGCCAAGCGCGTGCCGGGGGAAGGCTAGGATGACGCTCCGCGACACCAGCAACGCGCCGTCGAGTCTCGACCAGGCGAAGCGGCGGCAGACGCTGATCACCGGGTGGCTGCTGCTGGCGCTCGCGGTATTCGTCGCCGGCATCTTCGGCATCGGGCTTTCCGGCGAGGCCGACTTCCGGCTGGCGCTGCCCGGCGACATGTTCGCGGTGCCCGACCTCGTCGTGCCGGCGGCGCCATACGTGTTCGTGGTGGCGGCGTTGCTGGCGTTCTTCGGCGCGCGGCAGTTCGCGCGCGGCGCGGCGCGGACGTCGGCGATCTTCCTCGGCATCGGTCTGTTCCTCGTCGTCACGGCATTCCTCGTCTGGGCGACGGCAGGGAAATCGTTCTCGCTGACCGGCATGCTGGAATCGACGATCGTGCGGGCGGTGCCGATAGCGCTCGGCGGGCTGGTCGGCGTGCTGTCGGAGCGCGTCGCGGTGGTTAACATCGGCATCGAAGGGATGCTGCTTTCCGGGGCATTCACCGGCGCCGTCGCGGGCTCGCTGCTCGGCGGTTGGGGCGGGCTGGTTGCCGCGATCATCGTCGGCGGGCTGATGGGCCTGATGCTCAGCGCGCTGGTCATCACCTACCGGGTCGACCAGATCATCGCCGGCGTCGCCATAAATCTTTTCGTGCTGGGGCTTACGTCATACGTGTCGAGCCAGGTGCTGACGCAATATCGCTGGCTCAACAATGCGCCGGTGTTCCGCGGTATCGAGATTCCGTTCCTCTCCGACCTGCCGGTGGTCGGGCGCGTGCTGTTCCAGCAGAACATCTTCGTCTACGGCGCGGCGATCATGATCGCGATCGCGACGTACTATCTGTTCCACACGCGCATGGGGCTGCGCGCCCGCGCCGTCGGCGAGCATCCGGAGGCGGCCGATACGCTGGGCATCAACGTCTATCGGCTGCGCTACATCAACGTCACCATCGGCGGCATGGTGGCGGGCTTTGGCGGGGCGTGGTTCACGCTCGGCTCGGTCGGGCGCTTCGACGACAACATGACCGGCGGGCGCGGCTTCATCGGGCTCGCCGCGATGATCTTCGGGCGCTGGCATCCGGTCGGCGCGCTGTTGGCGGCGCTGGTGTTCGGCTTCGCGGATTCGCTGCAGCAGAAGCTCGCCATCCTGCAGGTGCCGATCCCGTCGGAGTTCCTCGCCATGGCGCCGTATATCGCGACGATCGTGCTGGTTGCCGGCATTGTCGGCCGGGCGCGCGCGCCGGCGGCGGACGGCAAGCCGTACATCAAGGATTAGGATGCGCCGCGAGGGAGCGATCGCGCTCGTCGCGCACGACCAGATGAAGGCCGTGATGGTCGAGTTCGCGCGCGACCATCGGGCGACGCTCGCCGAATTCGCGCTCTATGCCACCGGCACGACGGGCACGCGCGTGCTGGAGGCCTGCCCCGAACTCGACGTCACGCGCCTGAAAAGCGGGCCGGTCGGCGGCGACCAGCAGATCGGCGCGCTGATCGCGGACGGCAAGATCTCGGCGCTGATCTTCTTTATCGACGCGCTGTCGCCGATGCCGCATGACGTCGATGTCAAGGCGCTGACCCGTCTTGCAGTGCACTACGATATTCCGATGGCGCTCAACCGGCGGACAGCGGACATTCTGCTGGCGCGGCCTGAGGCGCTTTTGTTTCCCGGAGCGACGCGGTGAACGGATACCTCGACCACCTCCCCTTCCCGATCCTGATCGGCGACATCGGCGGGACCAACGCGCGCTTCGCGGTGATCGAGGATGCCGAGGCGCCGGTGCGGCGCCTGCCCAACGTGCACACCGCCGACTTCCCCACCATCGACGATGCCATCGCCGACGCCGTCGTCGGCAAGGCGGGCGCAGAGCCGAAGGCGGCGGTGCTGGCGCTGGCCGGGCCGATCACCGGCGATAGCGTGCCGCTCACCAACTGCGACTGGGTGGTGACGCCGAAGACTCTGATCTCGCGTTTCGGGATGGCCGAGGTCGTACTGCTCAACGATTTCGAGGCGCAGTCGCTGGGGCTGCCGGAGCTCGGGCCGGACGACATCGATCCGGTCGGCGGCGGCACGATCGGCGAAGGCGCGCGCGTGGTGATCGGACCGGGCACCGGGCTTGGCGCCGGGGCGCTGGTCTTGAGCCGCGGCGTGTGGATTCCGATCCCCGGCGAAGGCGGGCACGTGGGCCTCGGGCCGGTGACGGCGCGCGACCTCGATGTGTGGCCGCACATCGAACGGCATGGGCCGCGGGTGTCGGCGGAGACGGTGCTCTGCGGCGCGGGGATGGTGCGGCTCTACAAGGCGATCTGCGCCAGCGACGGCGTCGCGCCGCGCTACGACACGCCGGCGGAGATCACCGCCAACGGACTTTCCGGCGACGACGGGCAGGCGAAGGAGACGCTGGCGATTTTCGCCGAGCACCTCGGCCGCGTCGCCGGCGACACGGCGCTGGTGTTCATGGCGCGCGGCGGCGTCTACCTCGCCGGCGGTATCACGGCGCGCATAGCGCCGGTGCTGAAGGCGGGCGGATTTCGCGCCGCGTTCGTCGACAAGTGGCCGCACGGGAAGCTGATGGAGGGGATGTCCACGGCGATCATCACGAAGGAAGACGCGGCGCTGGCGGGGATCGCGGCGTTTGCGCGGACGCCGACGATGTTTGGGGTGGAGGTTGGTGGAAGGCGGTGGCGGGGGTAGTCGGGGCGGTAGGGAAAACGCGGCGACGTCGGATGGACGCCGTAGCTCTGCGGCGATTGTCACGGGCAGCGCTTGCTGAGGCACACCCCTCCCCAAAACCGCGTTGCGGTTTTGGCCCTCCCGCAAGGGGAGGGCTCGACTCGTTGAGCGACCTGGACTCCGCTTGAACCCTCCCCTTGCGGGAGGGTCAAATCGCCGTAGGCGATTTGGGGAGGGGTGCAGTGGCTGCCTCCCAGATCGCCATGTAGACGCCGTCGAGATTCGACATCACATCAGAATTTGAGAAGCGCAGTACGCGATGGCCCTGTGTTTCCAGCCACGTCGTTCGTGCCGCATCGGCAACGACAACGGCGTCGTGGCCGTGGTGATCGCCGTCGATCTCGACGATCAGATGCCGCTCCGGGCAGAAGAAATCGACAATGTAGTTGCCGAGTGTCGCTTGGCGGCGGAAGCGGAGGCCGTCGAGCTGGCGGCGATTCAGCCGTAGCCAGAGCCGCACTTCGGCCGGCGTCATTTCGCGGCGCATGGCGCGGGCGTTGCGCTTATTCGGCGCGGGCACGGATCGGTGCGGCACCGCTACCCCTCCCCAAAACCGCTTTGCGGTTTTGGCCCTCCCGCAAGGGGAGGGCTCGGCTTGTTGCGGCGGCGGCGTTCAGCTCACGTCGCGTGGTCGGCTTCTTCGTTGGCGGGTTCGGCGTTGAGCTGGCTGTAGTTCTCGGCGCCGATGTCGGCGTAGAGCTTGAGCTGGGTCTCGAGGAAGTTGATGTGGCCCTCCTCGTCGGCGAGCAGCACCTCGAACAGCTTCATCGAGACGAAATCGGCGGCGCCGTCGCAGACTTCGCGCGCTTCCGAATAGAGGGCGCGGGCTTCGTATTCGCCTTCCAGGTCCGACTCCAGGATCTCCTTCACGCTCTGTCCGATCTTCAGCGGATTGAGCTGCTGCATGTTGGGGAAGCCGTCGAGGAAGATGATGCGGTCGACGAGCTTGTCGGCGTGCTGCATCTCCTCGATCGATTCGGCGCGTTCCTTCTTGGCGAGCTTGGCAAGGCCCCAATCTTCGAGCAGCCGGTAGTGCAGCCAGTACTGGTTGACCGCCGTCAGCTCGTGGCGGAGCGCCTGGTTCAGGTAGTCGATGACCTTGGGATCGCCCTTCATTGCCGCTTCTCCGCTTATTCTTGGAATAATTCTAAGTTAGTGGATGCTGTTGGCGGGGTCAAACGTCGATGACGATGAGGATCTCCTGCTCGCGCTCATCCTCGGCGGCTTCCGCGACGCTCGCCAGCAGCTCCGGGCAGGTGAAGGTCAGGCCGCCGTCGGCGATGACCTTGCGGATGGTGGCGAAGCAGGTGCCGCAATTGGGGCGGGCGCCCAGGGCCTTGAACAGGCGGCCGGGGGTGATCGGGCGGAAGGCATCCTCGGCGGCCAGCATCTGGGCGGCGGCGAGGATGCGCGAGTGGGTGAGGACGTTGCAGGAGCAGACGATCATTGCGTGGGATGAGATGGCACTCGGGCGCGTTGGAGGCAACCCCACCCAGCGCGCTTCGCCTTTGGCTATAGGCGCGGTCGCCGTGCCCGGAACGGGAAGTATGAGCGGAGTGCAATCGTGGGGTCATGGAGGGTGAGAGGTCCCACTGCGAGGTCGAACGGAGGAGAGACACCCCTCCCCGAAACCGCTTTGCGGTTTCGGCCCTCCCGCAAGGGGAGGGCTCAAGCGGAGTTTTTTGGGGCTCGATGTTTCAACAAGGGTGAACCCTCCCCTTGCGGGAGGGTCAAAACGCCGAAGGCGTTTTGGGGAGGAGTGTCTATCCCGCTCTCGAGAGGGCGCGCTTGGCCATGACCTTCACGAGGTTGGCGCGGTAGGCGGGGGTGGCGTGGATATCGCCCAGCATTGTCGTCTCGTCGATCGTGACGGCGTCGATGGCGGCGGGCGACCAGTTTTCCGTCAGTGCCTTTTCGATTGCGGTGGCGCGGTAGGCGCCGTTGTTGCCGGCGCCAGTGATGGCTACTCGGACCGTGCGGTCCTTCGCCATCGCGACGAAAGCGGCGGCGATGGCGTAGCGCGAGGCGGGGTTGCGGAATTTTTCGTAGGCGGCTTTGGCCGGAGGGCGGAAGGCGACCTTGACGATGATCTCGCCGTCCTGCAGCGCGGTGGTGAACAGGCCGCGCAGGAAATCGGCGGCGGAAATCGCGCGGCGGTCGGTGTGGATCGTCGCGTCCAGCGCCAGCACCGCGGCGGCGTAGTCGGCGGCCGGGTCGTTGTTGGCGAGCGAGCCGCCGATGGTTCCGAGGTGGCGGACGGCCGGGTCGCCGATGAGCGCCGCCAGCGCGGCAAGCGCCGGGATGGCTTGGCGCACGACGTCGGAGGCCGCGACCTCGGCATGGGTCGTGGCGGCGCCGACGGTGAGGGTGTCGCCGGCGACGGCGATGCCGCGCAGCTCCGGCAGGCGGGCGATGTCGATGAGGTCGGTCGGGGCGGCGACGCGCTGCTTCATCACCGGCAGCAATGTCTGGCCGCCGGCGATGTATCTGGCGTCAGGCGTGAACAGGGCGCGGGCCTCCGCCAGCGTCGCTGGGCGATGGTAGCGCGTCTCGTACATGTCAGCGCATCGCGGCGGCGCCGGCGGCGATCGCCTTGACGATGTTCTGGTAGCCCGTGCAGCGGCAGATGTTGCCTTCGAGCTCGTGGCGGACGGTCGCGTCGTCGAGGTCGTTGCCCAGGCGGCGGACCATGTCGACGGCGCTGATGATCATGCCCGGCGTGCAGAAGCCGCACTGCAGGCCGTGGTGCTCGTGGAAGGCTTGCTGCATGGGGTGAAGCTGGGCACCGGTCGCGAGGCCCTCGATGGTGACGACGCGCGTGCCCTCGGCGCGGCGGGCCAGCACGGTGCACGACTTGACAGCGACGCCGTCCATCAGCACGAGGCAGGCGCCGCATTGCGACGTGTCGCAGCCGATGTGCGTGCCGGTGAGGCCGAGTTTTTTCGCGGAGTAGCTCAACCAGCAGCGTTCGGTCCTCGACCTCGGCCGAGGCCGCCTTGCCGTTTACGGTGAGGGCTACTGCCGTCACCAGGTCGCCACCAATACGACGATGACACCGGCGAGGATGATCAGCATTCCCCACATCATCGGCCCGCCGAGGAAGCCGCGGACGGCGGCCTTCTCGACTTCCTCCTCGCCTTCCTTGGCGACTTCGGCAACGGCGTGGGCGGCGTCCTCGACCGCATGCTCGACGGCGTGCTCGGCGCGCAGCAGCGGACCTTCGGTGACGCGCTCAGCGAAATTGGCGAAGAACTGGTCGGCCATCTGCTTGGCCGTGGCGTCGATCAGGCGGGCACCGATCTGGGCAAGCTTGCCGCCGACCTGGCCGCGCGCGGTGTAGCGCAGGATGGTCTGGTCGCCGTCCTCGATAAGCTTGACGTCGGCGCCGCCGTTGGCAAAGCCGGCGACGCCGCCCTTGCCCTCGCCGGTGATCGTGTAGGACAGCGGCGCGTTGACGTTGGACAGCGTCACCTTGCCGTTGAAGGTGGCGCGTACCATGCCGACCTTGGTGTCGACGGTCGCGGTCATCTCCGTGTCGCTGACCTTGGTCAGCGCCGTGCAGCCGGGGATGGTGTCCTTGAGGACGGCGGGATCGTTGAGCGCCGCCCAGACCTGCGTCCGCGGCGCGTCGATCTTCACCTCGCCCGACATTTCCATTTTGATGTTTCCGAGAAGGATGGCCTCAGCCAATGGTCGCATGGGGGGCGCGGGCGCGGCAAGGGTTGGTGCGATCCTCCCCCGTGCAACGGGGGAGCTGTCGGCGCAGCCGACGGAGGGGGGGCCGCCCCCTCCACCGCCTTCGGCGGTCCCCCTCCCCCGCTTTGCGGGGGAGGATCAACGGCTGGCGCTCCATTGCACCGGCGAGATAAAAGGAAGGGTGACAGCCACCGAATCCATCGCACGCCGGACGCTCCAGCGGAAAACCCCCGTGATCCTCGAGACACGCGGGTGGAGCGACTACGCGCTGATCGATTCGGGCAACGGCGAGAAGCTGGAGCGATACGGCCGGTTTCGCATCGTGCGGCCCGAGGCGCAGGCCCTGTGGACGCCGCGCCGGCCGGCCGCCGAGTGGGAGGCGGCGGACGCCAAGTTCGTCGGCATCGGCGACGAGGAGAAGGAAGGCGGCGATACCGGCGGGCGCTGGCGCTACAAGAAGCCGCTCGGCGAGACGTGGCCGATCCAATACGACGGCGTGCCTTTTCTCGGGCGTTTCACCTCGTTCCGCCATGTCGGGGTGTTCCCGGAGCAGGCGACGCACTGGGACTGGATGCGCGACCTGATCGCCGGTGCGGCGCGGCCGGTGAAGGTGCTCAACCTGTTCGCCTATACCGGCGTCGCTTCGCTCATCGCGGCGAAGGCCGGCGCCGAGGTTACGCACATCGATGCGTCGAAGAAGGCGATCGGCTGGGCGCGGGAGAACCAGGCGCTCGGGCATCTGGAGGCCTTGAAGATCCGCTGGATCTGCGAGGACGCGACGAAATTCGTCGAGCGCGAGACGCGGCGCGGTTCGCGCTACGACGGCATCATTCTCGACCCGCCGAAATTCGGGCGCGGGCCGAACGGCGAGGTGTGGGATATTTTCACGTCGCTGCGGCCGCTGCTGGCGGCGTGCGTCGGGCTGTTGTCGGAGCGGGCGCTGTTCCTGATCCTCACGGCGTACTCGATCCGGGCTTCGTTCTATTCGATCGATGAGCTGGCGGCGGAGTCGCTCGCCGGGCGCGGCGGGCTGCTCGAGTCGGGCGAGCTGGTGCTGCAGGAGGAAGGCGGCGGGCGGAAGCTTTCGACGTCGCTGTTTTCGCGGTGGTCGGCGTGAGCACGCGACGCGGTTCCCCACCCACCATGCTCCGCATGGTCCCCCCTCCCCGTTCCGGGGAGGGATTGGAGTTTGCCACGGCGAGCTCCGCTTATCCCTCCCCGTTCCGGGGAGGGGGGACCGCGCGTAGCGCGGTGGGTGGGGTACTGCGGCATGCGTGGATCGAGCGCGGCCCCTCCCCAAAACCGCTTCGCGGTTTTGACCCTCCCGCAAGGGGAGGGTTGGGACCGAGGGTGGGTTGCCATGATGCGTGACGGACCGCCCTCGCCTGGCATGGTCAAGTCGATCACGTCGCTGGCCAACCCGATCGTCAAGGACATCCGCGCGCTGGCGCTGCCCAAGAATCGCAAGGCGAGCGGGCTGTTCGTGGCCGAGGGATTGAAGCTTGTCGCCGACGCCGTCGAAGCCGGGTGGACGGTCAAGACTTTGATGTATGCGGCGAACGCCGGCGCGCAGCCGCTGGTGGCGCGGCTGGCATCGTCGACGCATGCCAAGGGCGGTGCGGTGCTGTCGGTGAGCGAGGCGGTGCTGGCGAAGATTTCGCGCCGCGATAATCCGCAGACCGTGATCGGCGTGTTCGAGCAGAAGCTGATGCCGGCGGCGGCAATCCGGCCGAAGGCGGGCGATGTGTGGGTGGCGCTCGAAGCGGTGCGCGATCCCGGCAATCTCGGGACGATCATCCGGACGGCGGATGCCGTCGGCGCGGCGGGCGTCATCCTGGTCGGCGATACGGTCGATCCGTTTTCGGTCGAGGCGGTGCGGGCGACCATGGGCTCGGTGTTCGCGGTGCCGCTGGCGCGGGCGACGAAGGCGGAGTTCGCGAAGCTGGCGGCGGCGTGGTCGGGGACCGTGGTCGGGACGCATCTCGCGGCGACGGCGGACTATCGCGCCGTCGAGTACCGGACGCCGGTGCTGCTCGTGATGGGCGGCGAGCAGGCGGGGCTGACGGCGGAGACCTCGGCGGCGCTGAAGACACTGGTCAAGATTCCGATGGCCGGCAAGGCGGACTCGCTCAATCTCGCGGTGGCGACCGCGGTGATGCTGTTCGAGATACGGCGCGGGGCGCTGAAGCTCGATGGCTGATTGGCGCCGCGGGCGGCCGGCGGGTCCCCTCTCCTTCCTCGGCGTCGCGATCATCGTGGTGACGGTGGTGCTCGACCAGATCGCCAAGCTGATCGCGGTGGCCGAGTTGCCGATGGGCTCGGCGATCGACCTGCTGCCGATCCTGACGCTCTACCGCGTCGAGAACACCGGCATCGCGTTTTCGTTTCTGTCGGGCTCGGGCATGCCGCTGATCGTCATGACGCTGGTCATCATCGTCGTCGTCGGCGGCTTCTGGGTGCGCTCGACCGACGGCGGCAGACTCGCTGCCGCGGGCTTCGCGCTGATTGTCGGCGGGGCGTTCGGCAACCTTATCGACCGCGTGCGGCTCGGCTCGGTGGTCGACTTCCTGCTGCTCCATTTCGGCGAGCGGACGCTGTTCGTCTTCAACGTCGCCGACGTCGCGCTGACGCTCGGGCCGGCGCTGCTCATTGTCACTTTTCTCTTCCCGGCAAGGGAGTAGCGGCGCGGCTGTGGCGTGCTAGCCTCGCCCCGGGCTGAGAGAGTCGGGGGGAATGCAGCAGCACGCACCGGTCAGTTTCGTCACCGTCAGCATCGAAGGCGATTTCTGGCGCGAGCGGCTGGAAACGGTGCTGACGCGTACGATTCCGTACCAGCACGCGGCGATGGAAGCGGCCGGGATGTTCGAGCAGCTCGCCGTCGCCAAGCCGCCGCCCGATATCCGCCTTCCGGCCGACGAGCACGGCTTCACGCCGCAGGTGCTGTGGGACGCCGAGATCGGCAAGTGGCTGGAGGCGGCGAGCTATGCGCTGGCCTTCCGCCGCCAGCCGACGATGGAAGGCCAGATCGAGACCATCGCCGGGCTCTATGCCAAGGCGCAGTTGGAGGACGGCTACCTCGACACGTGGTTCATCGCGCGCGCGCCGGAGAAGCGCTGGACGAACCTTCGCGACGACCACGAGCTGCACGTCGCCGGCCATCTGATCGAGGCGGCGGTGGCGCATTTCCAGGCGACCGGCGAGCAGACGCTGATCGAGCCGATCCTGAAGCTCGCGGCGCACATCGGCGCGACCTTCGGGCCGGGCGAGGAGCAGAAGCATGGCTATGACGGGCATCAGGGGATCGAGCTGGCGCTGATCCGGCTGCACGGCGTCACCAAGGACGAGAAGCATCTCGACTTCGCGTCGTATTTCATCGACGCGCGCGGGCAGTTGCCGAATTATTTCGCGATCGAGGCGCTGGCGCGCGGCGACGAAGACAAGCCGTTCGCGCGCGGCAGCTACAGCTTCAACCAGTCGCACCGGCCGGTGCGCAACGAAGACACCGCCGTCGGCCACGTAACGCGCGCCTTCACCATGTACGCGGCGATGGCGTGCCTTGCCGGCGAGCGGCGCGACGGATCGCTGCAGCGCGCGGTCGAGGCGCTGTGGGCCGACGTCACCGGCAACCAGATGTATGTCACCGGCGGCGTCGGGCAGAACGCCGACGGCACCTTCGGCCCGGCGCGCGTGCTCCCCAACGAGACGGCGCGGGCGGAGACTTCCGCCGCGGTGGCGCTGGTCCACTGGGCGAAGCGGATGCTGACGCTGGAGCTCGACGGCAAGTACGCCGACGTGCTGGAGCTGGCGCTCTACAACGGGGCCCTCGCCGGATTGTCGCGCGACGGCGAGCATTATTTCGACACCAATCCGCTGGCCGCCGACGCCACGCGGCAGCGCTGGGCGTGGAGCAGCGATCCCGGCGCGGCGACCAACATCGCGCGGCTCGTCGCCTCGGTCGGCGGGCTGTTCTACTCGGTCGCCGAGGACGGCATCGCGATCCACCTCTACGGCGGCGCTTCGGCGACGGTCTCAGTCGGCGGACGGGCGGTTTCGATCAAGGAGATCAGCGACTATCCGTGGTCGGGCAAGATCAACATCACGATCGACCCGGTGGAGGCCGGCGAATTCACGCTGCGCCTGCGCATCCCGGCCTATGCGCGCGACGCCAGGGCGCGGATCAACGGCGCCGGCATCGACCTTTCCGGCAATCTGGTGCGCGGCTACCTCGAAATCCGCCGCACCTGGAACCCGGGCGACACGGTCGACCTCGACCTGCCGATGGCGGCGGAGCGGATCTACGCCCACCCGGCGGTGGCGGCCGACAGCGGCCGCGTCGCGCTGCGGCGCGGGCCGCTCGTCTATTGCTTCGAGGCGGTCGATAATCCGGCGCCGCTCTCGGTGCTCCGCGTGCCGCGGCAGGCGGCGCTGGCGACGCGCGAGCGGCCCGATCTTTTCGGCGGCATCGTCACCATCGTCGTCGAAGGCGCGGTCAGCGACGCCGGCGCGTGGGGCGGTGAGCTCTATCGTTCCGACCGCCCGGCGGGGAAGCCCACGACGTGGACGGCGGTGCCTTACTATCTCAACACGAACCGCGAGCCTGGCGACATGCGCGTGTGGGTCGCCGAGGATTGATCGGACCGTTGCCAGCCGATATGCAATGATAAAACCTGGGCCGATGGCCTGCGACCGTGAGGGACCCTTGCCATGGCCAACGTCGAGCTCCGCGGAGTGAACAAGCGCTACGGCAACGTCGAGGCGATCCAGCACCTCGACCTGACCGTCGGCGAAGGCGAGTTCTGCGCGCTGCTCGGGCCGTCGGGCTGCGGCAAGTCCACGCTGCTCCGCATGATCGCCGGGCTGGAAGTCGTTACCGAAGGCTCGATCCTGATCGACGGCGTCGACGTCACCAACATGCCGCCGGCCAAGCGGCGCATCGCGATGGTGTTCCAGTCGTACGCGCTCTACCCGCACATGACGGTGCGGCAGAACATCGGCTTCTCGCTGCGCGTCGCCAAGACGCCGAAGGACGTGATGGCCAAGCGCGTCAACGAGGTGGCGCGGATGCTGCAGCTCGAGGCGCTGCTCGACCGGCGGCCGGCGCAACTTTCCGGCGGCCAGCGCCAGCGCGTCGCCATCGGCCGTGCGCTGGTGCGCGAGCCGCAGGTGTTCCTGTTCGACGAGCCGCTGTCGAACCTCGACGCGATGCTGCGCGTGCAGATGCGCGTCGAGATCGCCAAGCTGCACCAGGACCTCAAGACGACGATGATCTACGTCACCCACGACCAGGTCGAGGCGATGACGCTCGCCGACAAGATCGTGGTGCTCGACCACGGCATCATCTCGCAGGTCGGCACGCCGATGGACCTCTACAACAAGCCGGCGAACAAGTTCGTCGCCTCGTTCATCGGCTCGCCGACGATGAATTTCGTCAACGCCGAAGCGAAATCGGCGGCGGGCAAGGATGCGGTGGTCAACCTGCCGGGCGGGCACGAGATAAAGCTGACGACGCAGGGCGGGCTGGCGAAGCCGGGCAGCGTCGAGGTCGGCATCCGGCCGGAGCACGTGCGGCTCAGCGGGCCGAACGATCCGCAGGCGGCGCTCGGCGGCACGGTGCAACTGCTCGAGCGGCTGGGCAACGCGACGATCATGTACGTCAGCACCGACGCCGGGCAGATCGTGGTGCAGGACGACGGCGACACGGCGACCAAGACCGGCGACAACGTCTCGGTGATCTTCGATCCGTCGCGGGTGCACCTCTTCTCGCAGAACGCGACGGTCTAGCTCGGCTCACCCGGCTCTCGCCGGCGGCGGCCGAGTTGAAGGCTGACCTGGGCGTGTCCGGCGCCGGCCGGGAGTCCGACCGGGCTGCGGCCGATGCCTGCGCCCTCGCGCTGACCCGCAACTGACCGCGACGCCCGAGATTGATCGCGCCCGCCGAGGCCGGTAAGGATTGGGAAACAGCCACCGGCGAGACGGGGGAAACTGGCAATGCGCAACGACTGGCACGGCGTTTACGCCGCGATCACGACCAAGCTCGATCCGCGGCAGGAGGTCGATCTTGCCGCGGTGAAGGCGGACGCCTCCTTCCAGATCGAGGCCGGCGTTGATGGCGTCGTGGTGTGCGGCTCGCTCGGCGAGGCATCGACGCTCGATGCCGACGAGAAGATCGCCATCGCCAAGGCGGTGAAGGAAGAATCGGCGGGGCGCGCGCCGGTCGTGCTCACGGTGGCGGAAGATTCGACGCGCGCGGCGGTGAACATCGTGGAGCGGGCCGCGGCGCTCGGCATCGACGGCCTGATGGTGCTGCCGGCGATGCGCTATCCGGCGGCGCCGCGCGAGACCATCGCGCATTTCCGCGCCGTCGCCGACGCCAGCGACCTCGACATCATGATCTACAACAACCCGATCGCCTACGGCATCGACATCACGCCTGAGATGCTGGGCGAGATGTCGGACGAGCCGAAATTCGTGGCGGTGAAGGAATCGTCCGGCGACGTGCGGCGCATCACCGACATCCACAACCTGATCGGCGACCGCTACCAGATCTTCACCGGCGTCGACGACCTGGCGCTGGAGAGCATCATGCTCGGCGCCGTCGGCTGGGTGGCGGGCCTGGTCTGCGCCTTCCCGCGCGAGACGGTGGCGATCCACGATCTGGTCAAGGCCGGGCGCATCGCCGAGGCGCGCGAGATCTATCGCTGGTTCATGCCGCTCTTGCACCTCGACGTGTCGCACCGCTTCGTCCAGAACATCAAACTGGCCGAGCACGTGGTGCGCGGCACGGCGACCACGGTGCGGGCGCCGCGGCTGGAACTGGAAGGTGCGGAGAAGGCGCGGGTCGAGGCGCTGGTGACGGCGGCGGTGCAGACACGGCCGGACCTCGGGCGCTACGGCCTTTAACACAGGCCAGCCATGACCTCTGCGCGGCCGGACGCGATCCAAATCAACGCGATCGGGCCGTCAGCGTACCTATATGAGGGGCGAGAGGCGAACACAGGAGCCTACGCCCATGCTTACGCTGGATCCCAAGGACCCGCTGCACAAGCAGCAGATAAAGGCGTCGATCGTCGATGCCATCGCCAAGGATTTCGTCGCCATCGAGCGCGGCGAGATCGTTGAGGCGGTCGATGGCGAATACGAGCGGCTGCTCGCCAAGGCGGCGATTTTCGGCCATGTCCCCTCGCTCGCCAACGGCGCCGCGCGGCGTCTCCTGCACAGCCACCATCCGCACCAGGACGTCACGGTCCACTAGGGCCGGCCGCGGTTCCTAACAATTCGGAATCTTTCCGGGCCGGCTTCAGGACCGGAACGGCGCATTTCGCGATCCTCCAAATCACGGTCCGCTGATGGACCGGGCCAAACGGAGGATCACCCCCATGACTACCCGCACCAAGCTCTCGCTCGCCGCCGCCGCTGTCGCCGTCGTCGGCGTTGCCGCCGCTCCCGCCCTCGCGACCGCGATGGCCGATCAGTTCGCTTCCGCCAAGATTTTCGTGATGGCGCCGTCCTCGGCCAATGGGCTTGGCACGATCTGGTTCGACGTGACGGACACCAAGGCTCCCGGCGTCTCGTTCGGCGGCCCGCGCTAACCGGCAAGCACGGGAGCGGGTTCCCCTGCCCGCTCCCGCCGCTCTATGGCGGCAGCCCGACCTTCAGGTAGCCGTCGACATAGTGTTTGCGGTCGGCCTCGCTGGTGAAGGGCTGCGCCTTCGCCCACTGGCTGATGGTGAAGTGCGGATTGGCGGCCATGAACGCCGCCGCCTCGGCCCGCGCCTCATCCATCCGGCCGAGCTCCGCGAGGCTCGCGGCGAGAATGCGTTGCGCGGCCGTGCGGCGCACCGGTTCGTTGCGCAGCGTCTGCACCGCATCCTCGTAGCGGCGCGCGCCGTATTCGGCCCAGCCGCGCGACCAGTAGTAGGCGCTGCCCGGAAACGGATTGAGGCGGAGCGCGCGGTCCAGGCACGCGATGGCCTCGAGGGCATCGCCCTCATGGACCTTCAGCTCGCCGAGCATCGTCCAGGCGTCGGCATTGTTGGGATTGTCGCGCAGCGTCGTCGCGAACTCGGCAATGCCGCCGGCGAGATCGCCGCCGTAGGCCAGGACATAGCCGAGCACCCAGCGGGCATCGGTACCGTCGGGATCGAGCGCAATGGCGCGCTCGGCATCCTTGCGGGCGAGCACGGCCTGCGCCTTCATGTCCTCGCCCCAGAAGGCCCAACCCCAGACATGGCTGAGCGCCAGCCAGGCATACGGCTCCGCGAATTCCGGATCGAGCTCGATAGCGCGCTGGAGCAGCAGGCGGCCGGTGCGATTGCCCTCCGGCGTCTGTGTGACCAGTTGGCGGCCGCGAACGGTGAGGTCGTAAGCCTCGAGATTCGTCGCGCGGCGGCTGGCGACGGGATCGCCGCCGCCGGGCAGCACGTCGGCGAGCGCATTGACGATGCGGCCGACGATCTCGTCCTGCAGGGCGAAGACATCGGCGAGGTCGCGATCGAAGCGATCGACCCACATGTGGCGGTTGTCGGCGGTGTCGATCAACTGCGCGCTGATGCGGACGCGGGTGGCAGCGCGGCGGACGCTGCCCTCGACGATGTAGCGGACGCCGAGTTCCTCGGCGGCGGTGCGCAGGTTCACCGGCTTGCCCTTGTAGGTGAACGACGAATTGCGCGCGATGACCAGCAGGCCCGGCACGCGCGACAGGTCGCTGATCAGATCCTCGGCGAGGCCGTCGGCGAAGAATTCCTGCTCGGGGTCGCTGCTCATGTTGGTGAACGGCAGCACGGCGATGGCGGGCTTCTCTTCCGCCGCCTCCGCTTCCGCCGCGGGGGCGTGCACCAGGCGGTAGCCGACGCGGGGCACGGTGGCGATCCAGTCCTCGTTGCTGGACGAGGCGCCGAGCGCCTTGCGCAGCGCAGCGATCTGGACGGTGAGGTTGCTCTCCTCGACGTTGGCGCCCGGCCAGGCGGCGTCCATCAGCGCGGCCTTGCTCACCGGCGTGCCGTTCGCGGCCAGCAGCGCACGGAGCAGCGCGATGGCGCGGCTGCTCAGCGAAACGGGCGAGCCGCTCCGCGACAGGGTGCCGTGTTCGTCGAGCACGAACGAGCCGAAGGCGAAGCGCGGAGCAGGCATGGAAGCGTGATACCCCGTCTTTCTTACAGGACGGAGAAGCCTTTCACGAAGGGATCGCGGTCGTCGAGGAAGATGGTGTTGTGGCCGGTGATCCAGGCCTGGCCGGCGATCGACGGGACGACGGCGTCGTAGCCGCCGACCTTGGTAGCGGACTCGACGCGGCCGTAGAACAGACTGCCGATGATCGATTCGTGGACGAAGTCGTCGCCGACTTTGAGGTCGCCGCGCGCCGCCAATTGCGCGATGCGGGCGGAGGTGCCGGTGCCGCAGGGCGAACGGTCGATGGCCTTTTCGCCGTAGAAGACGGCGTTGCGGGCGTCCGCCCGCGGGTCCCTCGCCTTGCCCGCCCACAGCACGTGGCGGAGGCCGGTGATGGTCGGGTTCTCCGGGTGGACGAATTTGTATTTCTCGTTGATCAGGCGGCGGACAACCGGCGACAGCTTCTGGATGTCGAAGGCGGTGAAGTCGTCGAGGCCGCGATACGACTCCTGCGGCTCGATGATGGCGTAGAAGTTGCCGCCGTAAGCGACGTCGAATTTGATCGTGCCGAAATCAGGCACGTCGACGGTGAGATCGGTCATGTAGAGGAACGACGGCACGTTCTTTATGCGCACGTCGACGACGTTGCCGTGGTTGTCGCGCGTGTATTCGGCATCGACGATGCCGGCGGGAACCTCGAGGCGGAGCTTGCCCTCGACCCTCGGCTTCACCAGCCCCTCCTCCAGCATCACCGTGACGGTGCCGATAGTGCCGTGGCCGCACATCGGCAGGCAGCCGCTGGTCTCGATGAAGATGAGGGCGGCGTCGCTGTCCTCGCGGATCGGCTCGTAGAGAATAGAGCCGGACATGACGTCGTGGCCGCGCGGCTCGAACATCAGGCCGGTGCGGATGTAATCGTAGTCGCGGACGAAATGCTGGCGCTTCTCGCTCATGTCGGCGCCCCTGAGCGGCGGGCCGCCGCCGGCGACGACGCGGACCGGATTGCCCGCCGTGTGGGCGTCGATGCAGAAAAATGTCTGGCGGCTCATTGGAAGCGCTCGATGCCGAAGGGTTCGAGATTCTTTTCACGCCGGCCGGTGGTGAGCAAGCCGGCGACGTGACGCGCCGTGGCGGCCGACAGGGTCAGGCCGAGGTGGCCGTGGCCGAAGGCGAAGACGACGCGCGGATCCTTCGGATAGGGGCCGATGACCGCCATCGAGTCGGGCGTGGCAGGGCGGGCGCCCATCCATTCGCGGCCGCCCTCCTCCGGCAGGTCGGGGAAATAGCGCCGGGCCTTCTTCCGCATGGCGGCGGCGCGGGCGAAATTGGGCGGCGCATCGACGGCGGCGAGCTCGACGGCGCCGCCGACGCGCAGGCCATCGTTCAGCGGCGAGACGACGAAGCCGTGGCTGGACAGGAACACCGGCACCGTGATGCTGAAGCCGGGATCGGGGTAGGTCGTGTTGTAGCCGCGCTCGGCCTCGAGCAGGACGCGCAAGCCCAGCTTGCGGACGAGATCGCGCGACCAGACGCCGCCAGAGAGAAGGACGCGATCGAATTTGGCCGCGCCGTCTTTCGTGACGACGGCGACGCCGTCGCCTTCCGGGCGGATGTCGGTGACCGTGCCGGTCAGAAATTTGCCGCGGGCGCGGACGGCATCGCGGAGGCCGAGCAGCACCTCGAGCGGGCTGGTCACCGACCACTGGTCGGGCGTGAAGACGACGCGCTCGAAGCCGCCGCCGAGGGCGGGCACCATCGCTTTCGCGTCCTCGATCGACATCTCCTCGTACTCGGCGCCGTGGCGGCCGCGGTCCTGCCACTCGGCCTGCGCGGAGCGGTACGCGGCCTCGGTGTCGTAGAGGTAGATGGCGCCGTTGCGGCGCATGTACATCGGCAGGTTGGCGCGGCGGGCGAGCTCCTGATGGTCGATCAGCGCGGTCTTCATGATGAAGGCGAGCGCCTCGGTGGCGCGCTCGACCTGAGCCGGGCGCGCGGACCAGACGAAACGCGCCAGGAACGGCGTCAGCGACGGGAGATCGCGGGCGCGCAGCGTCAACGGCCCCAGCGGATCGAGCAGCCAGCCGGGCACGGACGCCAGAATGGCGGGCCGGGCGAGCGGCGAGATTTCCGGCAGGTTGAGCAGGCCGGCATTGCCGGTGGAAGCCGGGCGGCCTTCGGGGTCGCGCTCGAAGACGGTGACATCGACGCCGTCGGCGAGCAGCCAGGCTGCCGCGGCCGAGCCGACGATGCCGCCACCGACGATCCCGACTCTCACAGCGCGATCCTTGTAACTTCGGCGGCGATCGCCTTGCCCAGCGCGGCGTGGGCGTCGGGGTCGAGATGGAAGCCGTCGACCTTGCTCGACCTGATGACGCTGCCGGCGTCGAAGAAGCGGAGGCCGGCGGTGGCGGCGACCTTGCGGAACTCGGCGGCGAGATGCGGCGACTTCTCGACGGCGCCGGCGAACATCTCGGCGTGGGCCTCGGTGAGCGGCAGGAAGGGCGGCGGCGACACGACCAGAATCTCGGCCGGCTTGCCGGCGCGGCCGAACTGCGGCTGCTTCGCCAGCTCGACCAGCTTCGCCATGCCGGCGGCGACCTCCCACGGCGACTTGTTGAAGCGCGCTTTGAGGTCGTTGGTGCCGAGCATGATGACGATGACGTCGAGCGGCTTGTGGCTCAGCAGGCAGGGCAGCAGGTAGGCTAGGCCGTTCTTCTCGGCGCCCTCGACCGGATCGTCGCTGACGGTGGTGCGGCCGCCGAGCCCCTCCTCCGTCACCAGCCAGGCGGGACCAAGCGCGGCGCGCACAATGCCTGGCCAGCGCTCGGCCGGACCGTAGCGGCCGTCGGGGCGGGTAACGGTGGCGGAGCCCCAGGTGTTGGAGTCGCCGTAGCAGAGGAGGCTTGGCATGGAAGCTGGTCTCGCCCGATCGTGTGCCGCTGCATCCTAGCGGGCGGAACGGGGCGAGCCTAGATCGCGGCCTTTACGGGCGCAGCGAAGCCGCAACCGCCATCGGCGCGGACCACCAGCATGGCGCCGGCACGATAAAGGCGGGCGACGAAGCCGGCGTCGTCGGCAATCGCGATGACGGTGTCGCCGCGGACCTGGAGGATGGCGCCGTTGGCGCCGGCCACTGCCGCCAGCGCCGGGGCAAGGCCGCCGCGGGCCACGACCGCGACCGGGACGCCGGCCGAGGTGACCAGCGTCAGGCCCATCGCCGAGGCCAGCGTTGCGCCGAGCACAAGGGGGACGCCGATGAGGATCAGGCGGATGGCGCGGAGCATTTGATTCGGTCTCCTCCGCGCACAGTAGGGCGGATTGGTTTTTGATTCATGTTGCGATGCACTGGCGCGGCCGTGGGCATGGCTGTGGCCAGTGCCTGTCGGCGGCGTTTGTTGAGGCACACCCCTCCCCAAAACCGCTTCGCGGTTTTGGCCCTCCCGCAAGAGGAGGGCTCAACAAGCGGAGGTCAAAACGCCGAAGGCGTTTTGGGGAGGGGTGTCTGTCCTCCTCCGAAGTTTCGCGCTCTCGCGGCGCCGTGCTTAGGATGCCGCCGCAGCGAGGGAGGGCGACTTGGAACAGACGTGGCGGTGGTTCGGGCCGAAGGATCCGATTGCGCTGAAGCATGTTGCCGAGGCGGGGGCGACGGGGATCGTCACGGCGTTGCATCAGATCCCCGGCGGGACGGCGTGGACCGTTGACGCTGTCGCCGAGCGGCAGGCGATGATCGCGGCGGCGGGACTGACGTGGTCGGTGGTGGAAAGCATTCCGGTCACCAACGCGATCAAGGCGCGGACGGCGAACTGGCGGAGCGACGTCGAGGCGTGGAAGGCGTCGCTCCGGGCGCTCGGCGCGGCCGGGATCGGGACCGTCTGCTACAACTTCATGCCGATCGTCGACTGGACGCGGACCGAACTGGCCTACCCGCTGAAGTCGGGACTGGCGCTGCGATTCGATGTCGTCGACTTCGTTGCCTACGACGCATTCGTGCTCGGGCGGCAGGGTGCGGACAGCGACTATGACGCCGACGTCGTGCGGCAGGCGGAGGCGCGGTTCGCGGCGATGGGCGAGGCGCGGAAAGCGGAGCTGGAGAAGATCATCCTCGCCGGCCTGCCCGGCTCGGACTTCGGCTACGACCGCGCGGCGTTTCTTGCGCTGCTCCGGGACTATGCCGGGATGACGCCGGCGGATCTCCGCGCCAGCCTTGCGGATTTTCACCGCGAGGTGGTGCCGGTGGCGGAGGAGATGGGGATTCGCCTCGCCATCCATCCCGACGATCCACCGATGCCGCTGTTCGGGTTGCCGCGGGTGGTGTCGACCGAGGACGATGCGGCGGCGCTGCTCGGTGCGGTCGACAGCATCGCCAACGGGCTGACGTTCTGCGTCGGGTCGTATGGATCGCGCGGCGACAACGATCTGGTGCGCATGGTGACGCGGTTCGCGCCGCGCATTCATTTTCTCCACATGCGCAACGTGACGCGGCAGGCGGCGGGGTCGTTCTATGAGGACGAGCATCTCGAGGGCGACGCCGACATGGTTGCGATCGTCGCGGCCGTGCTGGATGAGGAGGCGCGGCGCGGGGCGGCGATTCCCTTCCGGCCGGACCACGGGCATCTGCTTGCGGCTGATCCGGTGAAGAATGCCAATCCGGGGTATTCGTATCTCGGGCGGCTCAAGGGGATTGCGGAGATACGCGGGGTGGAGCGGGCGGTGCGCGCTTTGAGGGCGTGACCACCCTCACCCTGCGCCTCTAGTTCGCTTCGCTCTCAAGAGGCGCAGCCCTCTCCCCCTTGGGGAGAGGGGACAACTGACGGCGAGCACATTTCCTCTACCTGCGGAGCGGCATGCAAACTGCCGGCGAAGCATCGTCCCCTCTCCGCAACGGGTAGAGGTCTTCGGCTCTTGCGAGCGCAGCGAGTTAGAGGCGAGGGGTGAGGGTCTCTCGCCCCTATCCGGCGCCCTTGCGCGGGATCAGCGGCGCGCCCAGGCCGTCGTCGAAATTTTCGGGGATACCGTCGGCGTCCATGCCCATCAGCGAGGTGCGCGGGCGCTGGTTGGTGGTGGTTGCCTCGCGCCAGCGGTCGACGACCGCATGGATGAAATCGGCGTCGACCTCGCCGCTTGCGTCGAGTTGCACCTGGTTGCCGGACTGGCTGCGCGGGCGGCGATCAGCGGGCACGTCCTTGAAGCGAAAGCGGGTGGGCAGCGGCACGCCTTCGCCGAAGGCGATGCCCTCGCGATTTCCCAGCGACGGGAGGAAGGCGACGAGGCTTGAGCCGGCGTCGGGCACGGCCGAACGTATGATCGCCTGGTCGCGGTCGTTGGAAAGGCGCATCGCGAAGACCGTCGAGCATTGGGACAGGATGGTCGCGTCGAGATCGGCCGGGCGCTGCGTGATGCAGCCGAGGAAGACGCCGTACTTGCGGCCTTCCTTGGCGATGCGCGACAGCGCCTTCAAGGTCGGGCCGAAGCCCTGCTTCTTGTCGGCCGGGGCGTAACGGTGGGCCTCTTCGCAGGCAACGAGCAGCGGCGCGGCGCCGTCGCTCCACACGCCGAACTCGAAGGCCATGCGGCACATCACCGACACGACCGAATCCAGCACCTCGGCCGGGAAGCCGGCCAACTGGATGACGGTGATCGGCTTGCCATTGAGCGGCAGGCGGAACAGGTCGCCGAGGACCTGCACCATCAGGTCCTCGATGAAAAGATTGTTGAACATGAAGTTGTAGCGCGAGTCGTGGCCGAGCGTTTCGATGCGCGCGATGAGGCGGTGATACTTGGTCCAGATCGAGCGGTTCTCGAGCTTGCCCATGCGCTCGTCGATCAGCTTGACCAGATCGGAGATGCGGTACGGCACCGGCGTGTCGGCGGTGTAGCCGGCGCCCTGGCGGCGAAGCAGCAGGCGGTCGCCCTTGGAGCCGGCGGCGAACTGCGCCTTGGCGAGCGGGATGAGCTCCTGGAGGATTTCCATTTCCTCCTCGACGCCCGGACGGCCGCGGAAGAAGACGTCGACGATCTCCTCGAAGTTGAACAGCCAGAACGGCAGCATCAGGTTCTTCGGGCTGACCACATGGGCGAGGTCGCCGAAGCACTGGCCGTATTCGTTGTGCGGGTCGATCAGGAAGATGCGGAGGTTCGCCTTCTTCGCCAGAATCTCCTGCAGGATGAGCGCGACCGAGGTCGACTTGCCGACGCCGGTTGTGCCGACGACGGCGAAGTGCTTGCGCAGCAGCTCGTCGAAATTGATGTAGGCGGGAACGGTCGGGTCGAGGCGCAGGCGGCCGACCTCGATGGTCTCGCCGCCGCTGACGTGATGGATGGTGGCGACGTCGCCGGAGGCAAGGCGCTGGATCATGTTGCCGATGGTCGGATAGGTCGACACGCCGCGCTGGAAAGAAGCCTGCTCGGTGCCGTAATTCTTGATCTCGCCCATGAAGTCGATGTCGGTGACGAGGCTGCCCGATTCGTGGTCGTCGGCGGCCGGCGGCGACACCGACATGCGGACGACCGCGCCGATGATCAGCGACGTATCGGCAGCAATGCCGATGAGGCGGCCGATGGTGACGGCGGAATCGGCATCGGCGGTGTTGGCCTTGAACAGGCGGGCGACGGCGCCCGAGCCGCTGATACCGGTGATGCGGCCAAGCGGGGGCGGCGCGGCGACCGCTACTGCGGACGACTTCGGAGAAACGGCATCCATGCGATGCTTACTTCCTTGGTTACACACACACGTTTTCGGCCCGTCCCATGGCTGTCATCCTGCACTGCAAACAGTAAACAGCCGGTCATCATGACGCCCTCGTTTCCTAGGCAATTTCCCGGGTAGTCTCGGTAGAATCGCCCGTACCGGAGTCGCCGCACGCCATGGCCATCGTCACCCTCTCGCTGAACCCGGCGATCGACGTTTCGAGCGAGACGGACCGCGTGCTGCCGACCCACAAGATCCGCACGTCGAACGAGGAATATGAGCCGGGTGGCGGCGGGGTTAATGTCGCGCGGGTGGTGGTCGAACTGGGCGGTCAGGCGACCGTGATCTGCCCGGCGGGCGGCTTTCCGGGCCGGATGCTGGACGAGCTTCTGGGCGCCATTCCGATCCCGCGCAGGATCGTGCCGATCGCGGGCGATACACGCATTTCGTTTACCGTGTTCGAACGGAAAACCGGCAACGAGTTCCGCTTTACCCCGAACGGGCCAAAGCTTTCCGAGGCGGAGATCGCAGCCTGCCTCGACGCCATCCGCGCCGCCGACTTCGACTATTTCGTCGCGTCGGGCAGCGTGCCGATGGGGGCGCCGACCGACATCCTGGCGCAGGTCGGCGACATCGTGGCAAAGAAGGGCGCGCGGTTCGTGCTCGATTCCTCCGGCGCGGGGCTGAGCGTCACGCTGGAGAGGAGCCACGCGTATCTCGTGAAGCCGAGCATGACGGAGCTCGAGGCGCTGGTCGGGCGGCGGCTCGACAACGCCACCGCCGAAGAAGCGGCGAAGGATCTGGTCAGGCGCGGGCGGGCGGAGATCGTCGCGGTCACCATGGGCGCGGCGGGGGCGCTGGTCGTGACCGAGGATCAGGTGCTGCGCGTCGAGGCGCCGAAGGTCGAGACGCGCTCGGCGGTCGGCGCCGGCGACGCATTCGTCGGCGCGATGACGCTGGCGCTGTCGCGCGGCGAGACGCTGGACGATGCATTGATCCTCGGCACGGCGGCGGGCGCGGCGACGGCGCTGACGCCGCAGTCGAAGGTGTGCGCGCTGGGCGACGTGCAGCGGCTGCACGAAGAAATGCGGCGCACGCGCGTGAGTGCCATCGCATGAGCGCCGAACGCGAGGTGATGGAATTCGACGTCGTCATCGTCGGCGCGGGGCCGGCGGGGCTGGGCGCGGCGATACGGCTGAAGCAGCGCCTGCCCGACTGCACCGTCGCGATCGTGGAAAAGGGATCGGAGGTGGGAGCGCACATCCTGTCGGGCGCCGTGATCGATCCGATCGGGCTCGACACGCTGCTGCCCGGGTGGCGGCGGGAGGGCGGCCATCCGCTGACCGTGCCGGTGAAGCGCGACCGGTTCCTGTGGCTTGGCGAAGCGGGCGCGATCCGCATTCCGAATTTCGTCATGCCGCCGCTGATGTCGAACCACGGCAACTTCATCGCCTCGCTCGGCAACGTCTGCCGGTGGCTGGCGAAGAAGGCGGAGGAACTCGGCGTCGAGATCTTCCCCGGCTTCGCGGCGAGCGAGGTGCTCTACGACAAGCACGGCGCGGTGATCGGCATCGCCACCGGCGACATGGGCGTGGCGCGCGACGGATCGCACAAGGCGACCTACCAGCGGGGCATTGCGCTGCATGCGCGCTACACGCTGATCGCGGAGGGCGCACGCGGATCGCTGACCAAGCGGCTGACGCGGCGCTTCGGGCTCGACCTCGGACGCGAGCCGCAGAAGTACGGCATCGGGATCAAGGAGCTGTGGCAGGTCGATCCGTCGCGCCACCGGCAGGGAACGGTGCAGCACACCTTCGGCTGGCCGCTCGACAACCGCACCGGCGGCGGCTCGTTTCTCTATCACCTCGACGACAACCAGGTGGCGGTCGGGTTCGTTGTGCATCTCAACTACAAGAACCCGCACCTGTCGCCGTTCGAGGAGTTCCAGAAGTTCAAGTCGCATCCGGCGATCGCGCCGCTCTTCGCCGGCGGCAAGCGGCTGGCGTGCGGCGCGCGGGCGATCAGCGAGGGCGGCTTCCAGTCGGTGCCGAAGCTGACGTTCCCGGGCGGGGCGCTGATCGGCTGCGCGGCGGGCTTCGTCAACGTGCCGCGCATCAAGGGCAGCCACAACGCGATCCTCTCGGGCATCCAGGCGGCCGACCACGTCGCGGTGGCTCTCGCCGACGACCGCTCGCATGACGAAATCTCGGGCTACGACGAGAACTGGCGCACCAGCGCGATCGGCCGCGACCTTGCGCCGGTGCGCAACGTCAAGCCGCTGTGGTCGAAGCACGGGACGATCCGCGGCATCGCGCTCGGTGGGCTCGACATGTGGACCAATACTTTCGGCTTCTCGCTGTTCGGCACGCTGCCGCACGGCGGCGAGGACCATGCGGCGACCGAGGCCGGCGTCGCCGCGCCCCCTGCCCCATACACCAAGGCCGACGGCGTAGTGCGCTTCGACCGGCTGTCGTCGGTGTTCCTGTCGAACACGCTGCACGAGGAGGACCAGCCGGTGCACCTCAAGGTGCGCGACATGGAGTTGCAGAAGGAATCGGAGCTCCGCGTCTACGACGGGCCCTCGGCGCTCTATTGCCCCGCCGCCGTCTACGAGTGGGTCGAGGGCGCGGACGGGCCGAAGTACGTGATCAACGCGGCGAACTGCGTCCACTGCAAGACGTGCGACATCAAGGATCCCAACCAGAACATCGACTGGGTGCCGCCGGAGGGCGGCGGGGGACCGAACTATCCGAATATGTGAGGCACTGCGGCCTCGGCCGTCTTCCTAGGCAGGCGGTTGCCAGAGTTCGACCGGGTTGCCATCGGGATCGGCAATGCGGGCGAAACGGCCGGTGTCGGGCGTGTCCCATTCGGCACGCGTCTCTACCGCGATACCGGCTGCCTTGAGGCGTGCAACGACCGCGTCGATGTCGTCGACGCGGAGGTTGATCATCCATTGCTTGGCCGCGGGGAAATAGTCGGTCTTCTCGTTGAAGGGCGCAAAGACCGTGGGGCCGGCGTCCTGATTCCACGGAAAGGTGATGTCGAAGTGGGTCAGATACCAGGCCGCCAGCGCTTCGGGTGCGCGGGCTCGGAAGAAGATACCGCCGATGCCGGTGACGCGCGCCATTTCAAGCTGCCGGGCTGACCGGCGCGTGGTCCGTGCCCCTCGCCTTGCGGATCAGGCGGCGCAAGAAGACCGCCGTTGACGGCAGGATCAGCAGATCGCCGGCGAGTGCGGCGATAAGGGTGAACGATCCGAGCCAGCCGAAAAGACGCAGCGACGGCAGGTCGGAGAAGATCGTCACGCCGAGGCCGAAGGCGAGCACCAGCGACGTGAGGATGAGTGCCGGGCCGACAAGCGCGGTGGCGCGGCGGACGCCGGTTTCCGGGTCTTCGCCGGGGCGGTACTCGAGGCGCAGGCGGTTCAGGTAGTGGATGGTGGCGCTGAGGCCCAGGCCGAAGGCGACCGTCAGCGCGACGATCGAGGCGAACTGCAGGCCTTGGCCGAAATACCAGAGCACGCCGCCGGCGATGACGATCGGGAAGATGCCGGGGAGGACCGCGACCGCGGCGACGAACACCGAGCGGAAGGCGAGGCCGAGCAGCACCGCGACGAAGGCCATCTCGATGGTGAGGCCCTTCGACAACTCGCCGATCATGGTGGCGCTGTTGCGCGCGGCGATCGCCGAGAGGCCGGTGACCGATAGCGTATAGCCGGGATGGGCGTCGTGGATCTTCTGCAGCGCCGCGTCGAGCTCGGTGATCACCGGGAGCAGCGCGCTGGCGTCCTTGTCGGGGATGCGGCCGGAGACGACGACCGAATCGCCCTCGGCGGAGACGAAGCGGCGGACGAGATCGATCGGCAGGTAGCTGACGTATTCCTTCAAGGTCTCGACGTCATGCTTGCCGGCCTGTTCGGCGAGCCAGCGGCGCAGGCTTTCGAGCGACCAGACGTTGCCGACGCCGGCCTGCTTCTCGACGACGGCGTGGGCCTCGGCGATCACGGCGAGCGTCTCGTCATCGTAAAGCTGCGCGCCGGCGGGGAAGCGGATCAGCACGTCGATCGGGTTGGCGCCGGCGAGCTTCTCATCCAGCGACTGCGAGGCGGCGACGGCCTGCTGCTTGTCGGGCACCTGATCGGCGAGGCGATAGCGCGGGTCGAGGCTGGAATAGAGGAAGGCGAGGCCAAGCACCGCGACGATCGAGATGATGCTGTAGGGCACGGGATGGCGGGCCATCCTGCCGGCGATCCAGTAGCAGAACGAGCGCAGCGCGTTGACGCCGACGTCGCTGGCCGCGACCTTGCTGGCGAAGCTCGCCTCGTTGCGCACGAGCAGGACGCCGAGCAACGGCACCAGCAGGATGACGCACAGGAAGGCGACGCCGGCGGAGATGGCGCCGGCCATGCCGAAGATGCGGATGAGGCTCGAATTCGAAAAAAGCATGAGCGCGACGAAGGAGAGCGCGGCGGCGAGCGAGGTCAGCACCACGGCCGGCCCGACAACGAGGAGCGCGCCGCGCATCGCCTCGTATTTCGGCTGGCCGGCAAGCAGGCGGTCGCGGTAGGCGAACGTCAACTGCATCGAGTCGGAGAAGCCCATCACCATGATCAGCGGCGTCATGATGTTGAGGAACATGTTGAGGCGGAAATCGAGCCAGCCGAGCGCGCCCAGCGCCCACAGCATGGCGAGCAGCGGTGGCGCCGCGGCGATGAGCATGAACGAGACGCGGCGGAAGAAGATGACCGCGATGACGCAGCCGGCGATGAAGCCGAGCAGGTTGTAGACGACGCGATCCTTTTCGACCGCGTTGCGGATCTCGAGCTGCATGACCGGGACGCCGGCTAGGCGGCCGCGGACGGCGGTGCCGGCGAGGTCGTCGTCGACGGTCTTGCGGATTTCGCCGACGACGTCGCCGAGCGCCTTGCCATCGACAACGGTTGGGTCGAGTGCCAGCACGATCAGCGCCAGCGAGCCATCCTCGGAGAGCAGCTTGCCGCGGATGATGTCGTTGTTGAGGGCGCGATCGGTGAGCGCCTTGTAGGCGGCGGGATCGGCGGGCAGGTCTTCCGGGAAAAGCGGCTCGGGGACGCCGCCGGCATCGGGCGGCTGGCGCGCCGAGAAGAGCGAGATGATGCTCTTGGTGCCGTCGATGAGCTGCAGATCGGTGGTCATTTCGCGAAGCGCGGAGAGCGCGTCGCGATCGAGGATGTCGCCCTCGACCACGACCAGCACGTCGAACTCGGCGGAGGGGAAGCGGCGCGTCACCTCCTCGTACTGCTTGAACTCGGCGGAGTCGGAGCGGAACAACTGGCTGAGCGAATCGTCGACCTTGATGCGCGCAAGGCCGAAGACGGCGGCAACGGAGATGAGGATCGCAACGACGGCGGCGACGATCGGGCTCTTCAGCGACAGCAGGCCGATCTTCTCGACACCCAGCGCAATGCCGACGCCCGAGTGCTCATCATCCGAACCGGATGCCATTGCCCCAACCCCCCAAGCGAATCGCCGCGGCTGACTTTGGCGAACTCGCGCGCGACGTTCAAATGAACGTCGTGGTGCGCTGCGGCGTGGCGACCGCCCGGTAAGGAGGCAGCGGCCCCCTCACCCTTCGCCTCTAGTTCGCTTCGCTCTCAAGAGGCGGAGCCCTCTCCCACAAGGCGAGAGGGGACACATGGACAGCGCAGCATGTTCCCTCTCCCCTGGTGGGAGAGGGCTCTTTCTCTTAGCGAGCGCAGCGAGACTAGAGAAAGAGGGTGACGGGGCGCTATCGGCTACCGCTTCACCGACACCGAAACCTGGCGGATGTCCTGGTTCTCGGCGGCGATGCTTACCGTCTGCTCGTCGCCCTTGGTGTCGACGAGAACCGTGGCCTCGAAGCCGGGGCCGTGCAGGTTGCCGGTGATCTTGCCGGCCGACGTTACGTCGCCTGAGATCGAGCCGGAGATCTGGAGGGTGAGTTCCTCCCAGTGGCCGTTCAGCTTGCCGTCGGCGTTGCGATAGAAGGCGTTGATCTGGAACTTGTAGCTGTCGCTGGCGCAGCGGAGCGTCTGGAGGATGGTGTCCGACGCGTTCTGGTCGTAGCGCACGCGGCAGGTCAGGCGCTCCTTGGTGCCGCTGGCGTAGGTGACCGTGCCCTTGCCGTTCCACTGACCGACGAGCTGGGAGAAGGGATTGTCGGCGCGCGCCGGCGCGGCCGCGAGGCCGAGGGACATGGCAACGACGACGGCGCTGACGCCGCCCGAAACTATACGATGAATGGTCATGGTGATCCGCTGAACAGTCCGCACGCCCCGGGAATATTGGGAAGACAATTCAGGCGAATTTAATGCGTACGGGGCGCGGACGCCATTGGCCGGCGTCTTTGTTCGGCCGGTGGGACATGGCTGCAACACTGCCGGAATGGCAGTCTCAAATCGGCGGGATTTGGCCGTTTCCTAGGCGGGAAACGGTGTGTCGGACACATGGGCGAACATCTCGCGGTCCGGCGGAGTGAAGGCCATCACACCGGTCATCTGCACCGTGGCCTCCAGGCGGATGTCGGCGGACGAGGCGCCGAGCTTGATCCGGACCTCGCCCGGCTCGACGACGCGGCGGAGATCCTCGCCGGTGAAGGACATGAGGTCGGCGTGCAGATCGAAGGTGACGCGGCGGGATTCGCCGGGCTTCAGCGACACACGGCGGAAGCCTTTCAGCTCGATGATCGGGCGCACGATGCTCGCCACCGGATCGCTGACGTAAAGCTGCACGATCTCATCGCCGGCGACCTTGCCGGTGTTGGTGACGGTGCAGGAGACCGACAGGCGGGAGCCGACCGGCCAGTCGCGCTTGTCGAGCTTGAGGTCGGCGTAGGCGAAGGTCGTGTAGCTGGCGCCGAAGCCGAAGGGATAGACCGCGTTGTAGTACTCGGCGCGCGGCAGGCCGGCGGAGAGGATCTTGCGGTTGTAGAACATCGGCTGCGAGCCGGCGGTCGCCGGGAAGGTGACGGTGAGCTTGCCGCTCGGGTTGACCTTGCCGGACAGCACGCGAGCGATGGCGCCTGCGCCTTCCTCGCCGGGGAAGCCGGCGAAGATCACGGCGTTGGCGCGGTTGGCGATGTCGGTCAGGTCGTACGGGCGGCCGGCGAGCAGCACGACGACGGTCGGCGTTCCGGTCGCGAGGATCGCCTCGACGAGATCGGCCTGGACGCCGGGGAGGCGCAGGTCGTCGACGTCGCAGCCCTCGCCGACGGTGCCGGTCGCCCACAGGCCGGCGCGGTCGCCGACCGCGACGATGGCGATGTCGCTCTCTCTCGCCAGCGCGACGGCGGCGGGGATGCCGGCCGTGGAGAGATCGAGCAGCGGCTTCGAAGGATCGGCCATCGGCTCGCCGTTCTCGAAATAGACGGTGCGCTGATTGGTGTCGGGCAGGACGTTGCAGCCTTGCGCGTAGGCGATGTTGGCGGCGCCGAACTCGGCTTCCATCTCCGCCTTCAGCGTCTTGGCGACGACGGGGACGGTGCGGCCGGCACCGCCCCAACGCTGCGTGACCGGGAAATGATAGTTGCCGAACAGGGCGAGCTGGTCATCGGCGCCGGGGCCGATCAGCGCGATCTTCTTCCGCCCCGCAAGCGGCAGGATGGCGTCATTCTTGAGCAGCACGATGGAATGTTCGGCGGCCTCGCGATTGACGTCGCGGTCGCCCTGCAGGACGTATTGCGTCCGCTCCTCGACGTAGGGCTGCTCGAACAGTCCCAGCGCAAATTTCTGGGCGAGGATGCGCTCGCACGACAGGTCGATCTCGGCTTGGGTGATCTTGCCGCGCCTCAAGGCTTCCGGGAGGCCCTCGGTGTAGCAATCCGACCACGGCAGCTCGACGTCCATGCCGGCGTGGAGGGCGCGGCCGGCGGCATCGGCCGTGTCGGCGACGATGCGGTGGCGCGTCTCGAGGAAGCGGACGGCGAAATAATCGGAGACGACGGTGCCTTCGAAGCCCCACCGGTCGCGCAGCACCTCGGTCAGGAGGAAGCGCGAGGCGGTGCCCGGCACGCCGTCGATGTCGTGGTAGCAGGACATGATCGACTGGGCGTTGGCCTTCTTCACCGCCATCTCGAAGGGGGTGAGGAAAATATCGGTCAGCTCGCGGACGCCGACGTGGACCGGCGCGTGGTTGCGGCCGCCTTCGCCGTAGCTGTGGCCGGCGAAATGCTTTGGCGTCGAGACGACGCCGTCGGCGAGCGACTCGCCCTGCAGGCCGCGCACGGTGCTGGTGACCATGGCGCCGACCAGATACGGGTCCTCGCCGATGGTTTCCTCGACGCGGCCCCAGCGCGCGTCGCGCACCACGTCGCAGACGGGGCCGAGCGACTGATGCGTGCCGACGCTGCGCATCAGGCGGCGGATGGTGTCGGCGATGCGGAAGGCGAGATCGGGGTCCCACGTCTGGCCGAGATTGAGCGCGGCGGGAAACTGCGTGCCCTCCAGCGCCATCAGGCCGGCAAGCGACTCCTCGTGCGCGATGGCGGGGATGCCGAGGCGGGTCTCCTCGACCAGAAATTTTTGCGTGGCGTTCAGCGCGCGGACGCCGTCCTTGAAGGTGACCTGGCTGGTGCCGTAGGGGCGCGTGAAGTGGCCGATGCCGTCCTTCAGGGCGGTCTTGAGGTCACTGCCTTGCGGGAATGACGGATCGAGGATGAAGTCGCCGGCCTTGTGATCGTAGGCCAGCCAGACGGAGCGGAGCTGCGCGACCTTTTCGGTCTGCGTCATGCGCGCCAGCAATTCGCGGGCGCGGCCGAGGTGATCGGCGTTCTTTCCGTGACTGGCCATGCGGCGCCCCTCCCCAGCGGCGTGAAAAAGCCGCGGAGGCTAGCCTTGCGGTTGCGGTGCTGGCAAGGCGCGGTGCGGCAGGCTCAACGCATTGGGAGGAGAGACACCCCTCCCCAAAACCGCTTTGCGGTTTTGGCCTTCCCGCAAGGGGGGGCTCAAGTGGAGTTTGTTGGAGCGTGATGTTTCAACAAGGATGAACCCTCCCCTTGTGGGAGGGTCAAAACGCCGAAGGCGTTTTGGGGAGGGGTGTCTCTCCCCCACGCGCCTTCGCGGGGATGACATCACCGTATGCTGGGGTAACTCCACACGCGGCATTCCTTATGCATGGTGCTAAGCTGCAACCGAGTATCCGTCAGGTCCCCGCCATGAACGCACCCACCACGAACATCGAGCCGCTGCCCCGCAAGGTCGATGCGGAGACGCTGAAGGCTGAAATCATCGACAAGCTCGCCTATTCGGTCGGCAAGGATCCGATCGTGGCCAAGTCGCACGACTGGCTGGCGGCGGCGATCCTGGTGGTGCGCGACCGGGCGATCGACCGGTGGATGGAATCGACGCGGGCGGCGTACACGACCGGCGCGAAGCGCGTCTATTATTTCAGCCTCGAGTTCCTGATCGGCCGCTTGCTCCGCGACGCGATGTCGAACCTCGACCTGATGGAGCCGATGGAGCAGGCGCTGGTCGGGCTGGGCGTCGACCTCGACGAGATCGAGACGCTGGAGCCGGATGCGGCGCTCGGCAACGGCGGCCTCGGGCGGCTCGCCGCCTGCTTCATGGAGTCGATGGCGACGCTGGCCATACCCGCCTACGGCTACGGCATCCGCTACGTCCACGGCCTTTTCCGGCAGGAGATCCGGGACGGCAACCAGATCGAGATGCCCGAAGACTGGCTCAGCCACGGCAACCTGTGGGAATTCGAGCGGCGCGAGGCGGCGTACGAAATCAACTTCGGCGGCATGGTGACGGCCGAGCCCGGCAAGGACGGCGCGCCGGCGCGGCAGACGTGGAAGGCGCAGGAGAAGGTGATGGCGGTGGCGTACGACACGCCGATCGTAGGCTGGCGCGGGCACCGGGTGAATACGCTCCGCCTGTGGAGCGCGCAGGCGATCGACCCGATCCGGCTCGATGCCTTCAACCGCGGCGACCATGTCGGCGCGCTTGCCGACCGCACACGGGCGGAGACGATAACGCGCGTGCTCTACCCGGCCGACTCGACGCCGGCGGGACAGGAATTGCGGCTGCGCCAGGAATATTTCTTCGTGTCGGCCTCGATGCAGGACCTGACACGGCGGCATGTCCAGCAGTTCGGCACCTTCGCCAACCTGTCGGAGAAGGTCGCGATCCAGATGAACGATACGCACCCGGCGGTAGCGGTGGCCGAGCTGATGCGTATCCTCGTCGATCTCAACGGCCTCGAATGGGACGCGGCGTTCAAACTCACCCGCGAGACGCTTTCCTATACCAACCACACGCTGCTGCCGGAGGCGCTGGAGTCGTGGCCGGTGTCGCTGTTCGAGCGGATGCTGCCGCGGCACATGCAGATCATCTACGAGATCAACGCGCAGCTTCTCGAGGAAGCGAACGAGAAGTTCCACGAGGACGCCGACCTCTCCGGGCTGTCGCTGATCGACGAGCACAACGGGCGGCGGGTGCGCATGGGGCAGCTCGCCTTCGTCGGCTCGCACTCGGTCAACGGCGTCTCGGCGCTGCACACCGAATTGATGAAGAAGACGGTGTTCCGCGATCTCAACCGGCTGTTCCCCGGCCGCATCAACAACAAGACCAACGGCGTGACGCCGCGGCGCTGGCTGATGCAGGCGAATGCGGGCCTCACGCATCTCGTGCGCGAGACGATCGGCGACGGCTTCCTCGACAAGCTCGACCTGATCGCCGACCTTAACAAATTCGCCGACGACAGCGCCTTCCAGGAAAAATTCGCGGAGGTGAAGCGCGGCAATAAAGTGCGGCTGGCGAGCGCGATCCGCGAGACCATGGGCATCAGCGTAGATCCCGGCGCGCTGTTCGACGTGCAGGTCAAGCGCATCCACGAATACAAGCGCCAGCTTCTCAACATCCTCGAGGCGATCGCGCTCTACGACCAGATCCGCGCGCACCCGGAGAAGAACTGGACGCCGCGGGTGAAAATCTTCGGCGGCAAGGCGGCGCCGAGCTACTGGCAGGCGAAGCTGATCATCCACCTGATCAACGACGTGGCGCGGATCGTGAACAGCGACCCGGCGGTGCACGGGCTGCTCAAGATCGTGTTCATGCCGAACTACAACGTCAGCCTGGCCGAGGTGATCATCCCGGCGGCCGACCTCTCCGAGCAGATTTCTACCGCCGGGCTGGAGGCTTCCGGCACCGGCAACATGAAGTTCATGATGAACGGGGCGCTGACCATCGGCACGCTCGACGGCGCCAACGTCGAGATTCTGGAGCATGTCGGGGCGGACAACATCGTCATCTTCGGCCTGACGGCGGAGGAGGTGGACGAGCGCCGGCGCACGGGCCACAACCCGCGCTCGATCATCGGCGCCAACCCGCAGCTTGCCGAGGCGCTCGACACCATCGGCGCCGGCGTGTTCTCGCCGGAGGAGCCGGGGCGCTACAAGGGGCTGGTCGATAACCTGATGACGACCGACTGGTTCCTGGTTACGGCCGACTACGCCGCCTATGTCGCGGCGCAGCGCTCGATCGACGCGATGTGGCAGGACAAGCGCGCCTGGTACGGCAAGACCATCCGCAACACCGCCAACTCGGCGTGGTTCTCCGCCGATCGCACGATCAGCGAATATGCTCGCGACATCTGGGGCGTCCCTGTAGCATAGGGGCGATGAAGGGAGCTCAGCGTAGGGAGGCTTGGCGTCTCGATGCAGCCGCGATAGCGGCGATCGTTTCCGGGACGCATGCCGATCCTTTTGCCGTGCTCGGGCCCCATAAAACCGGCGACGAGTGGGTGGTGCGGGCGTTCGTGCCCGGCGCCGATACGCTCGCGGTGGCCGATCTCGGCGGCGCGGTGCTCGGCACGCTGGAACGGCGCGATCCGGCCGGATTCTTCGAGGGCACGGCGAAACTTGCCGGCCAGCAGCCGGTGCGGCTCAACGCTGCCAATGGCGGCGGGACGTGGTCGCTGATCGACCCGTATTCGTTCGGGCCGATCCTCGGGCCGATGGACGATTATTACTCGGCCGAGGGGACGCATCTCCGGCTGTTCGACAAGCTCGGCGCGCATGTGCTGGAGCATGAAGGCGCGACCGGCGTTAACTTCGCAGTATGGGCGCCGAGTGCGCGGCGCGTCTCGGTCGTCGGCGACTTCAACCAGTGGGACGGGCGGCGGCACATCATGCGCCGGCGGACCTCCGGCGTGTGGGAGATTTTCCTGCCCGATATCGGCCCGGGCACGGTCTATAAATTCGAGATCGTCGGCGTCGACGGGAAGCTGCTGGCGCTCAAGGCCGATCCATTCGCCTTTGCCTCGGAGATGCGGCCGAAGACGGCGTCGGTGGTCGCCGACCCCCGCCCCTATCCGTGGGACGACGCCATCCACATGCGGGCGCGGCAGATCGATCATCGTCGCGCGCCGGTGTCGATCTACGAGGTGCACCTCGGCTCGTGGCGGCGGAACGGGGAAGCCTTCCTGTCGTATGACGAGATCGCCGACCAGTTGATCCCGTACGTCGCCGACCTCGGCTTCACGCATATCGAATTTTTGCCGATCACCGAGCATCCGTTCGATGCGTCGTGGGGCTACCAGCCGACCGGGCTGTTTGCGGCGACGGCGCGCTTCGGATCGCCGGACGGATTTGCGCGGCTGGTCGATCGGGCGCATCGGGCGGGCATCGGCGTGATCCTCGACTGGGTGCCGGCGCATTTTCCGACCGACCCGCACGGGCTGTCGCGTTTCGACGGCACCGCGCTTTACGAGCACGAGGATCCGCGGCGCGGGTTTCACCCGGACTGGAACACCGCGATCTACAATTTCGGGCGGAAGGAAGTGGCGGAGTTCCTGGTCAACTCGGCGCTGTTCTGGCTGGAAAGATTTCACGTCGACGGGCTGCGCGTCGATGCGGTCGCCTCGATGCTCTACCTCGATTATTCGCGGAAGAAGGGCGAGTGGCTGCCCAACAAGGAGGGCGGCAACGAGAATCTCGAGGCGGTCGCGTTCCTGCGCCGCACCAACGCCGCCACCTACGGCCAGCATCCCGGCACGATGACGATCGCGGAGGAATCCACCGCCTGGCCGGGCGTGTCGCAGCCGACGTATGCCGGCGGGCTCGGCTTCGGCTTCAAGTGGAACATGGGATTCATGCACGACACGCTGCGCTATCTGTCGCGCGAGGCGGTGCACCGGAAGTTTCATCACAACGATCTGACGTTCGGCCTGCTCTACGCGTTCTCGGAAAATTTCGTGCTGCCGCTGTCGCACGACGAAGTCGTGCACGGCAAAGGCACGCTGCTCAGGAAGATGGCCGGGGACGACTGGCAGAAATTCGCGACGCTCAGGGCCTACTACGCCTTCATGTGGGGGTATCCCGGCAAGAAGCTCCTGTTCATGGGGCAGGAATTCGCGCCGTGGGAGGAATGGAACGAGGCGAAGGGGCTGGATTGGCACCTGCTCGACAGCGCACCGCACCGGGGCGTGCGCGACCTCTTGCGCGACGTCAACCGCGCCTATCGCGACCTGCCGGCGCTCCACGCGCGCGATTGCGAGGGGCACGGTTTCGAGTGGCTGGTGGTCGATGACTCGGCCAACTCCGTCTTCGCGTGGCTCAGGCTTTCCGGCGGCAACGAGCCGCCGGTCGCGGTTATTTCCAACTTCACGCCGGTGGTGCGCGAGCGCTACGTTCTGCCCTTGCCGCGGGCGGGGCGCTGGCGCGAGGTGATCAACACCGACGCCGCCGTCTATGGCGGCAGCGGCAGGGGGAACCTCGGCGCGATCACGGCCAACAACAATCCGTCGCACGGAAAACCGGCGAGCGCGGAAATCACGTTGCCGCCGCTGGCAACGCTGATGTTCGTACTGGAGGGCTAGGGGAGGACTGGGAGATGGTCGATTCGGAACCGGGCAAGCACGCGCCGCTGGCGCGCGATGCGATGGCCTACGTGCTGGCGGGCGGACGCGGCTCGCGCCTGATGGAGCTGACCGACAAGCGCGCCAAGCCGGCGGTGTTCTTCGGCGGCAAGACGCGCATCATCGACTTCGCGCTGTCGAACGCGCTGAACTCCGGCATCCGCCGCATCGGCGTCGCGACGCAGTACAAGGCGCACAGCCTGATCCGCCATCTCGGCCGCGGCTGGAATTTTCTGCGGCCGGAGCGCAACGAGAGTTTCGACGTGCTGCCCGCCTCGCAGCGCCTGTCGGAGTCGGCGTGGTACTCGGGCACGGCCGACGCGATCTATCAAAACATCGACATCATCGGCAGCTATCGTCCGTCGTACATCGTGGTGCTTGCCGGCGACCACATCTACAAGATGGACTACGAACTGATGCTGCAGCAGCACGTCGATGCCAGGGCCGACGTGACCATCGGCTGCCTCGAGGTGCCGCGCATGGAGGCGGTGGGCTTCGGCGTGATGCACGTCGACGACAAGGATGGGATCGTCTCGTTTCTGGAGAAGCCGAAGGACCCGCCGGGCATTCCCGGCAACCCGGAACTCGCGCTCGCCTCGATGGGCATCTACGTCTTCGAGACCAAGCTGCTGTTCGAGCTGCTGCGCCAGGACGCGGAAGATCCGAACTCCAGCCATGACTTCGGCAAGGACATCATCCCCAAGATCGTGACGACCGGCAAAGCCGTGGCGCATCGCTTCACGCAGTCGTGCGTGCGCTCCAGGAACGAGACGCAGGCCTACTGGCGCGACGTCGGCACGGTCGATGCGTACTGGCAGGCGAACATCGATCTCACCGACGTGGTCCCTGCCCTCGACCTTTACGACCGCAACTGGCCGATCTGGACGTATGCCGAGCTGACCGCGCCGGCAAAATTCGTGCACGACGTCGACGGGCGGCGCGGCTCGGCGGTGTCGTCGCTGATCGCGGGCGACTGCATCGTGTCGGGCGCCTCGGTGCACCGCTCGCTGCTGTCGACGGGCGTGCGCGCCAATTCGTATTCGACGATCGATGAGGCGGTGGTGCTGCCGTATGTGCAGATCGGGCGCTCGGCGCGGCTGACTAAGGTCGTGATCGACCGCGGCGTGCGGATTCCGGAAGGCATGGTGGTCGGCGAGGATCCGGTTGCCGACGCCAAGCGCTTCCGGCGCACGGAAACCGGCGTCTGCCTGATTACGCAGAAGATGATCAACGGGCTCGCCGAGGCGGAATGACGTCGGTACTCGCGGTCGCCTCGGAGGTCTTCCCGCTGGTCAAGACGGGCGGGCTTGCCGATGTCGTCGGCGCGCTGCCGGCGGCGGTGCGCTCGCACGGCGTGACGATGCGCGTAATGATGCCGGGCTATCCGGCGGCGCTTGCGGCGCTCAAGGCCGGCGAGCCGGTGTGGCAGCAGAAGAATCTGCACGGCGGACCGGCGCGGCTCATCGCCGGCAAGGCCGCGGGGATGGATCTTCTCGTGCTCGACGCGCCGCATCTTTTCGGCCGGCCGGGCAATCCGTACCTCGGGCCGGACGGGGCCGACTGGCCCGACAACTGGCGGCGGTTTGCGGCGCTGTCGTATGTCGCGGCGGAGGTCGGGCGTGGCGCGCTGCCGGCGTTCGTGCCGGACGTGGTCCACGTGCACGACTGGCAGGCGGCGCTGGCGGCGGTCTATCTCAGGACCGGAGCGCAGCCGGCGCCGAAGACGGTACTGACCATCCACAACCTCGCCTTCCAGGGGAATTTTCCGGCGGCGATTTTCGCCGAGCTCGGGCTGCCGCAATCGGCGTTCGCCATCGACGGCGTCGAGTATTACGGCGGCGTCGGATACCTCAAGGGCGGCCTGCAGTTCGCCGATGCAATCACGACCGTGTCGCCGACCTACGCCGACGAAATCTGCACGCCGGCCGGCGGCATGGGGCTCGACGGGCTGCTGCGGCAGCGGCGCGGCGTGCTCTCCGGCATCGTCAACGGCATCGACGTCGAGATCTGGAACCCGGCGGCGGATGCGACGCTGGCCGCGCCCTATGACGCCAAGACGATCAACGCGCGCGCGGCCAACAAGCGGGCGCTGGAGGAGCGCTTCGGGCTGACGCCCGGCAACGGCATGATCCTCTCCGTCGTGTCGCGGCTGGCGTGGCAGAAGGGCATGGACATTCTTGGCGCCTGTATCGACGGTCTGGTGTCCGCCGGTGCGCGGCTGGCGGTGCTGGGCTCCGGCGAGGCGGCGCTGGAGGGTCTGTTCCGCGCGGCATCTTCACGGCATCGCGGCGCGGTCGGCATCGTCACCGGCTACGACGAGAATCTCGCGCACCTGATGCAGGGCGGCGCCGACGCGATCCTGATCCCGTCGCGCTTCGAGCCGTGCGGGCTGACGCAGTTCCACGGCCTGCGCTACGGCAACGTGCCGGTGGTGGCGCGCGTCGGCGGCCTCGCCGACACGATCATCGATGCGAACGACGCGGCACTGGCGGCGGGCGTTGCGACCGGCATCCAGTTCGCGCCGGTCGAGGTCGCCGCGCTCAGCCGCGCGATCGGCCGCGCCGGCGCGCTCTACGGCGACCGCAAGACGTGGCGGACGCTGCAGAAGCGCGGCATGAAGGCCGACGTGTCGTGGGCGAAAAGTGCGGCGCGCTATGCTAGCCTCTACGCGGGCCTGACGAGGGCGGTATGATCCTCACGATCGAGACGAAACCCATCGACGGGCAGAAACCTGGCACGTCGGGGCTGCGCAAGAAGGTCGGCGTCTTCCAGGCGCCGCACTACCTCGCGAATTTCGTCCAGTCGATCTTCGATTCGCTCGACGGATACGCCGGCAAGACGCTGGTGATCGGCGGCGACGGCCGCTATTTCAACCGCGAAGCGGTCCAGATCTGCATCAAGATGGCGGCGGCTGCCGGCTTCGGCCGCGTCATGGTCGGCAAGGGCGGGCTGATGTCGACGCCGGCGACCTCGAACCTCATCCGCAAGTACGCGACCTTCGGCGGCATCATTCTCTCGGCCAGCCACAACCCGGGCGGACCGGACGGCGACTTCGGCATCAAGTACAACACCGGCAACGGCGGGCCGGCGCCGGAGAAAATCACTGACGCGATCTTCGCGCAGACGAAAACGATCAGCCGCTACCGCATCTCGGACGCGGCCGACGTCGACCTCGACAAGATCGGCACGACCACCGTCGAGGCGATGACGGTATCGGTCATCGATCCGGTCGCCGACTACCAGACGCTGATGGCGGACCTGTTCGACTTCGCGGCGCTGAAGGCGCTGTTCGCCTCGGGCTTCCGGATGCAGTTCGACGCGATGCACGCGATCACCGGGCCCTATGCGCACGCCATCCTCGAAGGCGCGCTCGGCGCTCCGGCAGGCACCGTCGTCAACGGCGTGCCGCTGCCGGATTTCGGCGGGCATCATCCGGACCCCAATCTCGTCCATGCCAAGGCGCTGTACGATCTGATGATGTCGGGCGATGCGCCGGATTTCGGCGCCGCGTCGGACGGCGACGGCGACCGCAACCTGATCATCGGGCGCGGGCAGTTCGTGACGCCGTCGGATTCGCTGGCGGTGCTCGCCGCCAACGCGCAGCTTGCGCCGGCCTATGCCGGCGGGCTCGCCGGCGTGGCGCGCTCAATGCCGACCAGCGCGGCGGCCGACCGGGTCGCGGCGAAGCTCGGCATCCGGCATTTCGAAACGCCGACGGGGTGGAAATTTTTCGGCAACCTGCTCGATGCGGGGCTGGCGACGCTGTGCGGCGAGGAGAGCGCCGGCACCGGGTCCAACCACGTGCGCGAGAAGGACGGATTGTGGGCCGTGTTGCTGTGGCTGTCGATCGTGGCCAAGCGGAAGCAGAGCGTGCGCGAGATCATGCGCGCGCACTGGCGCGAATTCGGCCGCAACTATTACACGCGCCATGATTACGAGGACGTCGATGCCGAGCGCGCCAACGGCGTCATGGCGCATCTCAAGGCGCAGTTGCCGACGCTCGACGGACGCGTGCTCGACGGGCTGCACGTCGATGCGGCCGACGATTTTAAATACGACGATCCGGTCGATGGATCGAAGACCACCGGCCAGGGCATCCGCGTCATCTTCACCGGCGGCTCGCGGATCGTCTATCGCCTGTCGGGCACCGGCACGGTCGGCGCGACGCTGCGCATCTATATCGAGCATTACGAGGCCGATCCGGCGCGGCACGACATCGACACGCAGAAGGCGCTGGCGCCGCTGATCGCGATCGCCGGCGAACTCGCCGAGATCAGGACGCGGACCAGGCGCGAGGCGCCTTCGGTCATCACGTGACGGCATGACGGCGCGGCTCACCATCGCGTCCGGCTCGCCGGAGCCGCTCGGCGTGACGGTGTGGGACGACGGCATCAACATCGCCGTCGTCTCGCGCAACGCCGACGCGATCTGGTTCTGCCTGTTCGACGACCGCGACCGGGAAATCGCGCGGCTTCCCCTGCCCTCGCGCACCGGCGACGTATGGAGCGGCTTTGTCGCGGGCGTGAAGCCCGGCGCACGCTATGGCCTGCGCGCCGACGGCCCCTATGGACCCGAGACGGCGCACCGGTTCGATCCGGCGAAGCTGCTGCTCGACCCTCATGCGGTGGCGATCGACCGGCCGTTCGCCCTGCACCAGGCGCTGTCGGCGCCGCGCTCCACCGAGATCGACACGGCGGAGCTGATGCCGAAGGCGATCGTCGCCGCGAGCGCCGCGCCGGAGATCGCGCCACGGAAGCCGGGCTTCATTTACGAGATCGGCGTCCGGGCGTTCACCAAGCTGCATCCCGGCGTGCCGGAGAAGCTGCGCGGCACCGTCGCGGCTCTTGCCGAGCCGAAGGTGATCGATCATCTCGTGAAACTCGGCGTCGATACCGTCGAGCTGATGCCGATCGCGGCGTGGATCGACGAGCGCCATCTGCCGCCGCTCGGGCTGACCAACGCGTGGGGCTACAACCCGGTCGGCTTCATGGCCGGCGATCCGCGCCTGATGCCGGGCGGCGCCGACGAGATCCGCCGCGCGGCGACGGCGCTGCGCGCGGCGGGCATCGGCGTCATCCTCGACGTGGTGTTCAACCACACCGGCGAGAGCGACGTGCAGGGGCCGACGCTGTCGCTGCGCGGCCTCGACAACGCGCTCTACTATCGCCACCACGACGACGGCACGCTGGCGAACGACGCGGGCACGGGCAACACGCTCGCCGCCGAGCGGCCGGAGGTCGTGCGGCTGATGGTGGACGCCATGCGTCACTGGGCCGGCACCGGCGTCGCCGGCTTCCGGCTCGATCTCGCCTCGGTGCTTGGCCGGCGCGACGGCGGCTTCACGCGCGATGCGCCGCTGTTTTCCGCCGTCGAAGCGGACCCGGTGCTGTCGCAGCTCACGATGATCGCCGAGCCGTGGGACGTCGGGCTCGGCGGCTACCAGCTCGGGAATTTTCCGGCGCGGTGGAGCGAGTGGAACGATCGCTTCCGCGACGACGTGCGCCGCTTCTGGCGCGGCGATGCGGGCGCGTTGGGGACGCTGGCGACGCGGCTTGCCGGATCGGCAGACGTATTCGGCGCACGCCGGCCTTCGGCCAGCGTCAATTTCATCGCGGCACACGACGGCTTCGCGCTGGCCGATCTTGTCGCCTACGCGGAGAAGCATAACGTCGCCAACGGCGAGAACAACCGCGACGGGGGCAACGCGGATTTCTCGTGGAACAACGGTGTCGAGGGCGTGACCGCGCAGACCGCGATCATCGCGGCGCGGGGGCGCGACGTGCGCGCGCTGCTGGCGACGCTGTTCGTCTCGCGCGGGCTGCCGATGCTGACGGCCGGCGACGAATTCGGGCGGACGCAGGGCGGCAACAACAACGCCTACGCGCAGGACAACGCGACGACATGGCTCGACTGGGCCGGCGCGGACATGGATCTGGCAGCATTCGCGGCGCGGCTGGTGGCACTGCGCAAGGCGCATCCGTCGCTGGCGGCCGACGCGTTCCTCAGCGGTCAGGGCGAGCCGCTGCCGGACGCGATGTGGCTCGCGGGCGACGGCGGCGCGATGACGCCGGAGAAGTGGAACGATGGACGGCGCTCGGTCGGGCTGGCGCTGTTTGCCGGCGGCGACCGGACCGCGATATGGATCAACGGCGGCGACGCGGCGCCGGGCTGGTTGCCGGACGCGCGGGTGGGGCGGCAGTGGCAACTCGCGCTCGATACGTCCGAGCCGAAGGCGAGCGCGCGGACGGCGGAGATGCGGTTCACGTTGCCGGAGCGGTCGGTGCTCGTGTTTGCCGAGACTTAGGGCCGCGGTGTTGCGGCAGATCAAGCGACGCGCGGCCGCGAGGCAGTAGACAGCGGCGATGCTCGGTCGCGCCGCGATGTACCTCCGCAACTGCTTCTGGCTGATCGTGCCGGTGCTGGCGTTCGATCTGCTGTTCACCGGGCGGCTGCCGGCGCAGTTCCAGATGGAGAATTTCTGGCGCGACATTCCGGCGTTCGTCGGCGTGCCGGAGAATATATTCCGCACCGTCGTGCTGGTGCTGCCCGTGCTGATGCCGCTCGATGTCGTCTCGGCGCGGCAGCGCGCCGGGCTGGCGCTCTACCTCGCCGGCATCGCGGTCTATCTCGCGGCATGGGTGGCGCTGATCGCTTGCCCGGACAGCGGCTGGAGCCTGAGCGCGGCAGGGCAGCTTGCGCCGGCCTATACGCCGGCGCTGTGGCTTGGCGGGATCGGGCTGGTCGGCGGGCGGCTGTTCGTTGCGAGGATTCCCTATCGGTACTGGATGTATCTGGCGCTTTCGGCGGTGTTCCTCGTCTTTCATGTGACGCATACGGCGATTGTGTTCGCCCGCGGCTAGCTTCCCTCGGTCACCGGGCTATGGCCGAAGTGACGAGGGAGTGCGGGTAGATGGCGCGCAATTTGCTCGGGGTTGTCGGAACGGAGAATCTCGCGTGACCGAATCCCTGCCCGTCATCGACCTGTCGGCCAAGCCCGCCGATCTTGCCGCCGCGATCGGCGCGGCGGCGAGAGGGGTCGGGTTCTTCTATGTCACCGGGCATGGCGTCAGCGCGGGGCTGATCGCGGAGGTGTTTGCCGGGTCGCGACAGTTTTTTGCGCTGCCGGCGGCGACCAAGGACGAGGTCTCGATCCGCACCTCGCCGCACAATCGCGGCTATGTCGGCATGAAGGGCGAGAGTCTCGATCCGACCAAGGCGCCCGACCTGAAGGAGGCCTACAACGTAGGGCTGGAGCTGCCGGCGGACGATCCGCGCGTCGTGCGCGGCGAGCCGTTCCGCGGCGTCAACCTGTGGCCCGCCCTGCCCGGCTGGCGCGGGACGATGCTGTCGTATTTCGATGCGGTGTGGGGCGTAGGGCGGCGCCTGCACGAGGGCATCGCGCGCGACCTGAAGCTCAAGCCGGATTATTTCGAGGACAAGCTCGACCAGCCGATGGCGACGCTGCGGCTGCTGCACTATCCACCGCAGCCGGCAGGTGCCGCTGCCGGTCAGATCGGCGCCGGCGAGCACACTGACTATGGCGACATCACGCTGCTGCTGACCGACGAAGTCGGCGGGCTCGAGGTGAAGCGGCGCGACGGCGGATGGATTGCGGCGCCGTACATGCCCGGCGCGTTCATCTGCAACATCGGCGATTGCCTGATGCGGTGGACCAACGACGTCTATGTCTCGACGCCGCACCGCGTGGTCAATCGCGGCGGCCGCGAGCGCTATTCGGTGGCCTTTTTCCTCGATCCCAACCCGGATGCCGTCGTTGCCTGCCTGCCGACCTGCGTTTCGGCCGAGCGGCCGGCGCGCTACCAGCCGGTGACCGGCGCGGACTACCTGCGCGGGCGGCTGGACGCCACCTATGGTAAGATGGGCTGATGGCAAAGCTCACCAAGGCCAAGCTGATCCACCAGGCGATCGCCGACGACATCGTGCACGGCCGCCTGGCGCCGGGCGCGGCGCTCGACGAGACGGTGATCGCGGCGACGTTCGGCGTGTCGCGGACGCCGATCCGCGAGGCGATCCGGCAACTGGAAGCCATCGGCCTGGTCGAGGCGCGGGCGCCGAAGGGCGCGGTGGTGGCGGCGCTGTCGGAGCGGCAGCTCGACGAGATGTTCGCCGTGATGGCCGAGATCGAGGCGCTGTGCGCGCGGTGGTCGGCAGTCGCCATGACGGCGAACGAGCGGCGCAATCTGCTGCTGCTGCAGGCTGAGAGCGAGCGGCTGGTTTCGGCCGGCAGCCGCGAGGACTACGTCGCCTTCAACAATCGCTTCCACGAGGCGATCTACGGCGGGGCGCATAACGCTTTCCTCGCCGAGCTTGCCGTGACGGTGCGCAAGCGCTGCGCGCCCTTCCGCCGCGCACAGTTCGAGACGCTGGGGCGGCTGGCGAAATCGCACGCCGAGCATGGGGCGGTGGTCACCGCGATCCAGCGCGGCGATGCCGAGGGCGCGGCCCGGGCGATGCGGGCGCACATCGCCGTGGTGCGCGATGCCGTCGATGCGGTGGCCGGCGGCGTGATCCGCCGGACCGAGCCGACGGGCGCCGAGCCTGTCCTGCCTGGCGGCACCGCCCAATAGTTCGGCACATTTTACATCGTTGCATACAATACCGCCAGTTGGCGAAAGCGTTGCCGGCCATGGCTTTGGCTTGAGTCCGCCGTCCCGTGGGCCGTTTGCGCAGCGCTGAAATCGCGCCTGCCGCTTTGTGAATCAACGCCTTACCGACCGAGCCTCCGACATCGCTCGCTGCAGCGCAGCGCGATTGGCACGGCGGTTGCGAGAGACACGAGAAGAAGGAGTCGGGTATCCGCCTCCCCGCGTCGTTTCTCTCAGGGGGTTTTCAAAGATGTCTCAGTTCATTGTCTCCCGCCGCAAGCTTCTGCAAGGCGGCGCTGCGCTCGGCGCGATGGGCATCGCCGGGTCGCTTCCGTTCCGCTCGGCGCTCGCCGCCGAGGGCCTCACCATCGGCATCGTCTACGTCGGCCCGCGCGACGACTTCGGCTGGAACCAGGCGCATGCCGTCGCCGCCGAGGCGCTGAAGTCGATCCCCGGCGTCAAGGTCGTCGAGGAAGAAAACGTGCCGGAGACCGACGCCGTCTCCAAGACCATGGAGTCGATGATCCAGCTCGACGGCGCCGGCCTGATCTTCGCGACGTCGTTCGGCTACTACTCGCCGTTCATGGTGGACCTCGCCAAGAAATATCCGGACGTGCAGTTCCGTCATGCCGCGCCGCTGTGGAACAAGGACAAGGACCCGATCAACGCCGGCAGCTACTTCGGCTACCTCGACCAGGGCCACTACATCAACGGCGTCGCCGGCGGCCTGTCGACCAAGTCGAACAAGATCGGCTTCGTCGCCGCCAAGCCGATCTCGTCGGTGCTCTCCAATATCAACTCGCTGGTGCTCGGCGCCAAGAAGACCAACCCGAACGTCACCGTGCAGGTGATCTTCACCGGCGACTGGTCGCTGCCGGTGCGCGAGGCGGAAGCCACCAACGCCCTGGTCGATGCCGGTTGCGACATCATCACCTGCCACGTCGACAGCCCGAAGGTCGTCATCCAGACGGCCGAGAGCCGCGGCGTGAAGACGCTCGGCCACAACGCTTCGCAGGCGCCGCTCGCGCCGAAGGGCTTCATCACCGGCGCCGAGTACAAGTGGATCACGATCTACGAGCAGTACGCCAAGACACTGGCCGGCGGCGGCACGCTGCCCAACTTCGTGACCGGCGGCTACGATCTCGACTTCGTGCAGAACACGCCGTACGGCGCCGGCGCGACACCGGAAGCGATCGCCGCGGCGGACGCTGCCAAGGCCGATCTCAAGGCGAAGAAGGCCTATTACGTCGGCCCGCTCAAGGACAACACCGGCAAGGAAGTCATCGCCGCCGGCACCGAGCACCCGCCGTACGATCCGTGGATCGACCAGATCAACTTCCTGGCGGAAGGCGTGGTCGGCTCGATCACCTGAGACGAATTCGCGGCGGCCGGGCAACAGCGCGGCCGCCGCTTCTGTTTCTCGCGGATTTACGGTGTTCCACTAGCCGAGGCTCGGATCAAACGTGGCAGTGTCCACCGACACCAAGGTAGCAATGGCGCCGTCGGCCGATGTCGGCGGCGACTGGACGCGGCGGCTCGGGCGCTCGCTTGAGGCGGTGGTCATCCCGGTGATCGCGATCCTCATTGCAGCGGCGCTGTTCTCCATCTTCCTGTTCATCCTCGGCAAGTCACCGCTGCAGTTTTTCGCGCTTCTCTGGCAGGGCGGATTCGGCACGGCGTTCTCGTGGCAGAACACGCTGGTACGCGCGGCGCCGCTGATCTTCACGGCGCTCTGCGTCGCGGTCCCGGCGCGGCTCGGCATGGTCATCATCGGCGGGGAAGGCGCGCTGGTGCTCGGCGGCTTCGTCGCGGCGGCGGTCGCGATCCCGTTCATCGGATGGGGGACGTCATCTTTCATCGTGATGCCGGCGATGTTCCTTTCGGCGGCGCTCGCGGGCGCGATCTGGATCGGCTTCGTCGGCGTGCTGCGCTACTACCGCGGCGTCAACGAAACCATCGCGTCGCTGTTGCTCTACTACATCGCCGTGGCGATCATGAATTTCTTCGTCGAGGGCGCGCTGCGCGACCCGGCGAACCCGAACAAGCCGTCGACCAAGGCGATCGGCGAGGCCAACATGGTCGGCGACATCCCGGGCCTCGGCGTGCACTGGGGCCTCGCGTTCGGCATCGTGCTCGCCGTTGCCCTGTGGGTGCTCATGAACAGAACCAAATTCGGATTTGCCGCGCGCATCACCGGCGGCAACGTGCGCGCGGCGCGGGCACAGGGCCTGCCGGTCGGGCGGCTGATCGTCACGTCGTGCGCGATCGCCGGCGCCTCGGCCGGCCTCGCCGGCTATTTCGAGGTCGCGGCCATCCAGGGCAAGGCCAACGCCTCGATCGCGGCAGGCTACGGCTTCACCGGCATCCTGGTCGCCTTCCTCGCCAAGCAGAATCCGCTGGCGATCGTTCCGGTCTCGATCTTCCTCGGCGGCATCGCCGCTGCCGGCGGCCTGATCCAGCGCCGCATGGGCATGCCTGACGCCACCGTCGCGGTGCTGCAGGGCCTGATGTTCGTGGTGCTGCTGGTTTCCGACACGCTGCAGGGCCGGCTTGGCCTCACCGGCAAGGCAGGGGGACGATGAGCGACAACAGCCTGTCCATCGTTCTGCTGGCGATGTTCGCCGGCGCCATCCGCGTGTCGACGCCGTTCCTGTTCGTCAGCCTCGGCGAATGCCTGACGGAGAAATCCGGGCGCATCAACCTCGGGCTGGAAGGCACGCTCGTCTTCGGGGCGATGACCGGCTACGCCATCTCCTACATGAGCGGGTCGCCGTGGCTGGGCGTGCTCGCCGCCGGCGTCGCCGGATCGGCGTTCGGCGCGATCCACGGCTATATCTGCAAGCTGCCGAAGGTGAACGACATCGCCATCGGCATCGCGATGATGCTGTTCGGCACGGGCCTGGCATTCTTCCTCGGCAAGTCGTTCATCCAGCCGCACGCGCCGCAGTTGCCGTCGCTGACGCTCGGCGCCTGGTCGGACAACCCCGCCGTCCGCTCGGCGCTGCAGATCAACCCGCTGTTCTTCGTCGGCGTGGCGCTGGCGTTCCTGCTGTGGTGGGCGTTTCGCAACACGAAGTGGGGCCTGATCGTGCGCATGACCGGCGACTCCGCGCCGGCGGCGCTGGCGATGGGCTACTCGGTCAACCTCGTGCGCTTCGTTGCGACGACCATCGGCGGCTTCTCGGCGGGTGTCGGCGGCGCGTTCCTGTCGCTCTATTATCCCGGCGCCTGGAACGAGGGCCTGTCGTCGGGCCAGGGCCTGATGGCGGTGGCGCTGGTCATCTTCGCGCGCTGGAACCCGCTTGCCTGCTGCGGCGCGGCGCTGCTTTTCGGCGCGGCCGGCGCCATCGGGCCGGCACTGCAGTCGGTCGGCATCACGCAGGGGTACTACTTCTTCAACGCGGCACCTTACGTGCTGACGCTGCTCATCATGATCGCGTCGTCCTCGCCCAAGCGCTCGCTGAAAGGCGCGCCGGCGGAACTGTCGATCACCAAGTGAGGCGCGCGTGACAGCCAGCAGCGCCACCCTGCCGACACTGGACGAACGGGTCGCCGCGGCGATGGTGCCGGGCGGGCGCACCATCGCGGCAGACCCCTACCCGTGGCCGTTCGACGGCGACCTCCGCGTCGGCAACACGGCGCTGATCGTGATCGACATGCAGGTCGATTTCTGCGCGCCCGGCGGCTACGTCGACTCGATGGGCTACGACATCTCGCTGACGCGCCGGCCGATCGAGCCGATCCAGCGCGTGCTCTCCGCGATGCGCGCCAAGGGCTACAAGATTATCCACACGCGCGAGGGCCACAAGCCGGACCTCTCCGACCTGCCCGCCAACAAGCGCTGGCGCTCGCAGCGCATCGGCGCGGGCATCGGCGATCAGGGGCCGTGCGGCCGCATCCTCGTGCGCGGCGAGCCGGGCTGGGAGATCATCCCGGAGCTCAAGCCGCTGCCCGGCGAAAACATCATCGACAAGCCGGGCAAGGGCTCGTTCGTCGCCACCGACCTCGAGCTGGTGCTGAAGAATGCCGGCATCCGCAACATCATCCTGACCGGCGTGACCACCGACGTCTGTGTGCACACGACGATGCGCGACGCCAACGATCTCGGCTACGAGTGCCTGCTGCTGGAGGATTGCTGCGCGGCGACCGACGTCGGCAACCACCTTGCCGCGATCAAGATGATCAAGATGCAGGGCGGCGTGTTCGGCGCCGTGTCGGCGTCACAACAATTGATCGAGGCGTTGCCATGACGGGGGTCCCCACCCACCATGCCTTCGGCATGGTCCCCCCTCCCCGTGCCGGGGAGGGATTGGAGTACGCGGCGTCCCCTCCGGAATCCCTCCCCGGCACGGGGAGGGGGGACCGCCCGAAGGGCGGTGGGTGGGGTGCGCCGGAGATCGAAACATGAGCGCTGCATACGACGCTGCCCACGTGACGCGCCGCGCGATCGGTCTCGAAACCGTCGGCATGACCAAGGTTTTCGCCTCGCTCACGGCGCTCGACGACGTCTCGATCAAGGTCAATTCGGGCACGCTGCACGCGCTGCTCGGCGAGAACGGCGCCGGCAAGTCGACGCTGGTCAAGTGCATCATGGGCTTCTACCAGCCGACGCGCGGCACCGTGCTGGTCGACGGCAAGGAAGCCGAGATCCGCAATCCGCGCGACGCGCATGCGCACGGCATCGGCATGGTCTACCAGCACTTCACGCTGGTGCCGTCGCTGACCGCGGCGGAGAATCTCGTGATCAGCCGCGCCGATCCGCCGGCGATCATCGACTGGCGGAAGGAGAAGCGCGACCTCGGCGAGTTCCTCGAGCGTATGCCGTTCAAGGTGCCGCTCGACGTTCCGGTGTCGGGGCTGGCGGCGGGCGAGAAGCAGAAGCTCGAAATTCTCAAGCAGCTTTATCTCGACCAGCATTTCCTCATCCTCGACGAGCCGACGTCGGTGCTGACGCCCGGCGAGGCGGACGAGGTGCTGGGACTCCTGCGCGGCATGACGCAGGCGGGCGACCTGACGATCCTGATGATCAGCCACAAGTTCCGCGAGGTGAAGGCATTCGCCGACGATTTCAGCGTGCTCCGCCACGGCAAGTACACCGGCGGCGGCAAGGTCGCCGACACGACCGTCGATGAGATGAGCCGCATGATGATCGGCGAGACCAAGATCCGCGAACGCGCGGCGCGCAAAGTCATGCCGACGCCGCAGCCGCTGACGCTGGAGCTCGCCGCGATCTTTGCCAACGACGACCAGGGCCTGCCGGCGGTCGAGGAAGTGAACCTCAAGGTGCACGAGGGCGAGATCGTCGGCATCGCCGGCGTCTCGGGCAATGGGCAATCCCAGCTGATCGAGGTGCTGTCCGGGCAGCGCGAACCGACCAGCGGCCGCATCTTTGTGGACGGGCAGCCGTTCGAGCCGATCCGCGATCACATGGACAAATTCAAGGTGTTCTCGCTGCAGGAGGAGCCGCTCCGGAACGCTGCGGTGCCTCGCATGACGGTGGCGGAGAACATCTCGTTCCGCACGTTCGACAAGCCGCCGATCACGACGCTCGGCTGGTGGCTGTCGCCCGGGCCGATGCGGCAGCGGGCGCGCGAACTGATCACGGCCTATCGCGTCAAGACGCCGTCGACGGAAGAATTCATGGAGAATCTTTCGGGCGGCAACGTGCAGCGCGCGGTGCTGGCGCGCGAGCTGTCGTCGCCGGTGGAGGTGCTGGTGGTCGCCAACCCCTGCTTCGGACTCGATTTCGCGTCGGTCGCCGAGATCCGGTCGCAGATCATGGAGCAGCGCAACCGTGGCGCCGCAGTGCTGCTGGTCTCCGAGGACCTCGACGAGATTCTGGAGCTTGCCGACCGCATCGCGGTGATGTCGGGCGGGCGCATCGACTATATCGTGCCGGCGGCGGATGCCGACCGCACGTCCATCGGCCGCGCGATGGCGGGGCATTGATGCGGCGCGCGACCCCCTCCACCGCGCTTCGCGCGGTCCCCCTCCCCCGTAAACGGGGGAGGATCACGGCTGGTTCGGTCCTCCCCCGTTTACGGGGGAGGTGGCGGCGCGCAGCGCCGACGGAGGGGGCCGCCCCCTCCACCATGCTCCGCATGGTCCCCCTCCCCCGTTTCACGGGGGAGGACCGCGGCAACTACGGTCACGGCAGGGCCGAGAGAGCGACGTCATGATTTCGGTCGCGGCGAAGCCGTTCGCGTATTCCTTTCCGCCGGATGGCGTGGCGCTGATCGTCATCGACATGCAGCGCGATTTCGTCGAGCCGGGCGGCTTCGGCGCGACGCTCGGCAACGACGTGATGCGGCTGCAGGCGATCGTGCCGACCGTCGGGCGTCTCATCCGCCTGTTCCGCAAGGCGGGCTGGCCGGTGATCCATACGCGCGAGGGGCACAAGGCCGATCTTTCCGACTGCCCGCCGGCCAAGCGGCTGCGCGGCAACCCGACGCTGCGCATCGGCGACAAGGGTCCGATGGGGCGTATCCTGATCCACGGCGAGCCGGGACACGGCATCGTTGCCGAATTGGCGCCGCTGCCCAGCGAACTGGTTATCGACAAGCCGGGCAAAGGATCGTTTTATGCGACTCCGCTCGGCGACACGTTGAAGGCGCGCAAGATTACGCACCTGGTCGTCGCCGGGGTGACGACGGAGGTGTGCGTGCAGACGACGATGCGCGAGGCGAACGATCGCGGGTACGAGTGCCTGCTGATCGAGGATGCGACGGAGTCCTACTTCCCCGAATTCAAGGCGGCGACGCTGGCGATGATCACCGCGCAGGGCGGCATCGTCGGCAGCACTGCGCCGCTGTCGGCGCTGGAGGCGGCGGTCGCCGGGGCCGTAGCCGCGTGACCCAACAATTCGACCCGGAAGCGCACGCCGACCTGATGGCGCGGGCGCTGGACCTGACCATTCCGCCGCAGTGGAAGCCGACGGTGGTCGCCAACCTCAAGGCGACGGCCGCCGCGGCCGAGCTGCTGCTGGCGTATCCGCTGGAAGATCACGTCGAACCCGCGCCGGTGTTTATCCCGTGACCGACGCGTTGCTCCTGCAGCCCGCCCATGTCATCGCGGCGGCGGTGAAGGCACGGCGCGTCTCGGCGCGCGAGGTGACGCTCGCGGCCATCGCCCACATCGAGGCGAAGAACGCGCGCCTGCACGCCTTCACCGACATGACCTTCGCCCGCGCCTTGGCCGAAGCCGACGCCGTCGACACTGCGGTCGACGAGGACGACGCGCCGACGCTCGCCGGCGTACCCTACGGCGTCAAGAATCTGTTCGACGTCGCCGACGTGACGACGCGAGCCGGCTCGAAGATCAACCGCGACAACCGGGCGGCGACCGACGACGCGACGCTCATCCTGCGCATGGCGGCGCGCGGCGCGGTGCTGCTCGGCGCGCTCAACATGGGCGAATACGCCTACGACTTCACCGGCGAGAATGCGCACGACGGCAACTCGCTCAACCCGCACGACCCGACGCGGATGTCGGGCGGATCGTCGGGCGGCTCGGGCACCGCGGTCGCCGCGGGCATGGTCGCGGCCTCTCTCGGCTCCGACACCAACGGCTCGATCCGCGTACCTGCCTCGTTCTGCGGCCTGTTCGGGCTGAAGCCGACCTTCGGCCGCCTGTCGCGCGCCGGCACGTTCCCGTTCTGCGCCAGCCTCGATCATCTGGGTCCCATCGCACGCTCGGTGACCGACCTCGCGCTCATCCTCGACGCGCTGCAGGGCGACGATGAGAACGACCCGGCGCAGGTGTCGCGGCCGGCGATCGCGGCAATGAAGGATGTCGATAAGGGCATCACCGGCATCCGCATCGCGGTCGCCGACGATTATTTCCGCAAGTCGGGCATGCCCGAGGCCTACGCCGCGGTCGATCACGTCGCGGCGGCGCTGAGCGTCAGCCGCACGGTCACGATCCCCGAGGCGGCACGGGCGCGGGCGGCGGCGTACATCATCACGACGGCGGAGTCCTCGACGCTGCATCTCACGCGCCTCAGGACGCGCGCGGCCGATTTCGATCCCGACACGCGCGACCGCCTGCTCTCCGGCGCGATGGTGCCGGCAGCGTGGGTGATCCAGGCGCAGCGCTTCCGCTCGTGGTTCCGCGCCGCGATGCGCGACGTGTTCCGCGACGTTGACGTCGTCCTCGCGCCGGCGACGCCGTTCCACGCGCTGCCCTCGGGCACCAAGACCGTGACGCTCGACGGCGTGACGCTGCCGGCGCGGCCGAACATCGGCCTCTACGCGCAGCCGATCAGTTTCATCGGACTGCCGGTGGTGGCGGTGCCGGTGTGGCTGCCGGGCGCCAAGCTGCCGATCGGCGTGCAGGTGATCGCGCCGGCGTGGCGCGAGGACCTGGCGCTGCGGGTGGCGCGTTATCTCGAACGGGAGGGCGCGGTCGCCGCGCCGGTGGCGGCATGAGCGAACACGCGCGCTGGGAAGGCCGTAACGAAGACAAGGACGCGCTGCGCAACGATGTGTGGTCACGGCTGGAGACCAACGCGGTCAACGTCGGTCCGGTATGGAGCCGCATCCCGAATTTCGCCGGCGCCGATCTCGCGGCCTGGCATCTCGCGCGCGTGCCGGCGTGGAAGGCGGCGCGCGTGGTCAAGTGCAACCCCGACCCGCCGCAGATACCGGTGCGGCTCCGCGCCCTCTACGACGGCAAGATCGTCTACGCGCCGGTGCCGGAACTGACGCGCGGATTTCCGTTCGTGCGACTCGATCCGGCCGAGCTCAAGGCGAAGGGCGTCGAATTCGAAACCGCCGCCGCGGCGCAGGGATTTCTGGCACACGGCCAGCCGGTCGAGTTCGAGGAGATGGAGACGCTGGACTTCGTCGTCGTCGGCTGCGTGGCGGTGACGCGCGCCGGCGGGCGGACCGGCAAGGGCGGCGGCTTCGCCGACCTGGAACTCGGCATCTTCCGCGAGCTCGGCAAGGTCGGGCCGACGACGCCGATCGCGACCACCGTGCATTCGAGCCAGGTGGTCGACGACCGCCGGCTGCCGATGATGCCGCACGACTCGGCGCTGAACTACATCGCGACCGAGACCGAGCTGATCACCACGCGCACGCCCTACCCGCAGCCTTCCGGCGTCGATTGGGAGCGCGTGCAGGCGGACCAGTACGAGAACATTCCGTTCCTCAAGTCGCTGCGCCAGCGCCTGGCGCGATGAGCCTCGACATCAACATCCCGACGGTGAAGGCCGAGGTCGAGGCGGCGTTCGCGGCCTATGAGCAGGCGCTGGTCGGCAACGACGTCGCGGCGCTCGACCGGTTCTTCCTCGATCATCCCTCGACCATCCGCTACGGCATGGCGGAGAATCTCTACGGGCCGGAGGAGATCGCGGCGTTCCGCAAGGCGCGCTCCGCGGTTGGCCTGGCGCGGACGCTGGAGCGCACGGTCATCACGACGTATGGGCGCGAGTTCGCGGTGGCGGCGACGCTGTTCCGCCGGGCGAATGCGCCGGGCAAGATCGGGCGCCAGATGCAGACGTGGGTGAAGACTGCCGCGGGTTGGCGGGTCGCCGCGGCGCATGTTTCGACTATCGACGAGACGTAGCGGCCGTGGACCTAGGTTCGTGAGGAGGGAGACACCCCTCCCCAAAACGCCTTCGGCGTTTTGACCCTCCCGCAAGGGGAGGGTTCAAAAAGCGGAGTTTGTTGAAGCGCGGTGCTGCAACAAGGATGAGCCCTCCCCTTGCGGGAGGGCCAAAACCGCTTCGCGGTTTTGGGGAGGGGTGTCTCTCCTCCTCCCTCCTCAGCGCTAGAGGCTCGCGACATAATTGCGCCAGCCGCCGAAGCCGGTGATGTCGCGCGCGCCTTCGGTCGCGACCGCTTCGCAGAGGAAGCCTTTCGCCGTCGTGCCGTCGGCAAGGCGGACCGTGCCGATGCCGAGCGGCAATGGGATGCCGGCGACGAACTCGCCGAAGCCGGCGGTGGGCAGCGACCACACCTCGGTCTCAATCGCGGCGCCGCTGCCGGCGACGCGCACGAGTCCGGGGCGCTGCGGCGGGCCGCCGGGCAAGGCGTAGAGGCGGTAGACCGGCTCGGTGGTCACGGCCTTGACGAAGGTCGCGCCGCGCGCCGTCAACTCGTGGTTCAGCGCCATGCCCGAGAGATGCGCGCCGATGACGACGACCGGGATCTGCTCGGCCGACTGCACGCGCGGCAGCGGCGCCTTGGGCAGCGGGCGGCCGGTGGCGCCGACGGGCACGCCGGCGGCGGCGTGGATCTCGGCGGCGAGCGCCGCAAGCAGGCCGTCGCGGCCGGCGGGCGCGATCAGAGTGACGCCGGCGGGGCGGCGGTCGCTGCGGAATGGGCCGGGCACAGCGATCGCGCAAAGGTCGAGCAGATTGACGAAGTTGGTATAGGTGCCGAGGCGGCGGTTCGGCACCAGCGGATCGGCGGCAACCTCATCGACGGTGCAGACGTCGGGCATCGACGGCACGACCAGGACGTCGATGTCGTTCCACACGGCGGATGTCTTGCGCGCGAGATCGGCGAGGCGGTACTGGTCGGCGAAGGCATCGGCGGCGGAGAGGCGGCGCGCGCTTTCGATGATCGTGCGCGTCACCGGGAACAGCGCCCCGGGCTGCTTCTCGATGAATTCGCGGATCGCGGCGTAGCGCTCGGCGACCCACGAGCCTTCGTAGAGGCGGACCGCCGCGGCGTAGAACGGCGCGAGATCGACCGGCTTCGGCTTGCCGCCGAAATTCGGGAACGCGGCGAGCGCGGCGGCGAAGGCGTCCCTCGCGGTATCGCTGCCGAAGACGATGCTGGCGTCGTCCGGCACGCCGAGGCGGACGACCGGCGGGCGCGTCGCGGCGCCGAGCGGAATGCGCCGGGCGTAGCCGTCCTCGGCGTCGTAGACGGCGGCGATGTTGGCGATGCGCCAGGCGTCGTCGACCGTGGTGGCGAAGACCGACACGCAATCGAGCGTGCGGCAGGCGGGCACGACGCCGCGCGTCGATAGCGCGCCGCGGCTGGGCTTGAGGCCGACGATATTGTTCAGCGCCGCGGGGATGCGGCCCGAGCCGGCCGTGTCGGTGCCGAGCGCGAACGAGACGATGCCGCGCGCCACCGCGACGGCGGAACCGGACGACGAGCCGCCCGGCACGATGCTCGGGTCGATGGCATTCCGCGGCACAGGGTACGGCGTGCGGACGCCGACGAGGCCGGCGGCGAACTGGTCGAGGTTGGTCTTGCCGATGAGGATGGCGCCGGCGGCGAGCAGGCGGTCGACGACCGGTGCGCTGGCCGTTGGCGTGTAGGCGAACTCGCGGCAGCCGGCGGTAGTCGGGATGCCGGCAACGTCGATGTTGTCCTTCACGGCGAAGGGCACGCCCCACAGCGGGTAGCGGGCGGGGTCGAATTTCGGCAGCGCGCTCGCCGCGGCGCGGGCGGCGCTTTCGTCCACCAGCGCGATGAAGATGCCGGGGTCGGCAGCGGCGGCGAGACGGCGGTAGACCGTGTCGATGGCCATGGCCGGGTCCGCACCCGCCGCATAGGCCGCGTGCAACCGGCCGATGTCCAGTTCGAAGTCCGCCATGCCAACTGTTCCTCGACCGTCGAAACCTGCGGCCGGCGATGCAATTCACCGGCCAACCGGGCTCGCGAAACTAGCCGAAGGGGAAGCGCGCCACTATCCGAAATCGGTCGATTTCTTCACGGAAAAGAACGAGCTGGTCGATAGCCACTGAAGGCGGGCAGCGGGCGGCGAACTCGGCCTTGAGGGAAGCGACCACGGGCGGGATCAGGGCCTCCGGCAGGCGGCTCGACAGCGTCATGTGGAAACGGAACTCGTCGTGGACGTAGGGGTAGCCGTAGCGATCGAGGTAGCCGCGCTGGCGCGGCGTGAGCGGCGCGCGCAGGCGCTTCGCCATCTCGGCCTCGTCGAGTGGCGCGCGGAAGCTGTCGAAGCCGGCCACGACGGCGTTCTCCACCGCCGTCAACGCCGGCGGAACAAACGTCGGCATGACGGCGGTGAAGCCATCGAGCGGCGTCAGGTGCAGCGGCAGATCGAAAGGCGCAACCGCCGCGGCGAATTTCGCCGCGGCATCCGACAGCGCCGTTTCGCTCAGACCGTCGGCGAGGCGGAACGGCGCCTTCAGCGTGGCGTGGAAGCCGTAGCGGCGCGGCTCCGCGGTGAGCCGGCGCCATTCACCAGGCGCCACACCCGCCGGCACGAACTGCGCCATCTCGTGCCCGGTCGCGGCGTCGTAGCCGAGGACGGCGGAGCCGAAGCGCCAGAGGTCGCTGGCGGCGGCCGGCGCGAAATACAGCGCGTAACGCATCAGGTGGTGAGCGGGCGGGCGGCGGCGCCGGGGCGCGGCGGCTCCGCCACCGACGCGGCGATCTCGCTGCGGATGCGCTCGAGGCACAGCACGAACTTGCGGCCGCCCTCCTCGCGCGTGCTGTCGTTGGAGACGACGCGATCGGCGGAGATCGCCTTGCTGACGCGCGATTCGCGGTCGAGGCGGCGCGCCGCCTCCTCCTCGCTCTCGCGGCCGCGGGCGGCGAGCCGCGCGGCGATGACGGCGTTCGGCGCGGTGACCAGCAGCGTGACGACGCGCGGGAATCTCCGGCGCGCGTCGGAGAGCGCGCCGCGCGAGAGGTTGCACACCGCGATGACGCCGCCCTCGACGGCGCCCAGCACGGCGAGCGGCACGCCGTAGGAGAGGCCGTGCGCACGCCACGAGAGGGCGAAGTCGCCATTCGCCTCGCGGCGGGTGAATTCGGCCTCGGTCGTCGTATCGTGATCCTCGAAGGGACCGGCGGGGCGCGTGACGACGCGGCGGACGAACAGATAGCGCGCGTCGCCGAGAAGCGTGTCGCGCGCGTGCGAGATCAACGTGTCCTTGCCGGCACCGCTCGGCCCGACCACCGCTACCAGCGCGCCACGGATCATGACACGGGGCGCCCTTCCCGCCAGACGCGGCGCACGATCGGCGCTTCGCTCACGCGCGAGACGCGGACGAGATCGGCGCGGAAACCCGGCGCGATCGTGCCGCGGTCGGTGAGGCCGGTGGCCTCGGCCGGCGCACGCGTAACGGTGGCGATGGCGGCCGGGAGGTCGATGTTGGAGGCGCGCTTCGGCAACTCGAACGCCGCCATCATCAGGCTCGCCGGCACGTAGTCGGACGACAGGATGTCGAGCGCGCCGGCCTTGGCGAGGTCCTCCGCCGCGACGTTGCCGGAATGAGAACCGCCGCGCACGACGTTCGGCCCGCCCATCATCACGCGGATGCCGGCGTCGCGCGAGGCGAGCGCGGCCTCGACCGTGGTCGGGAACTCGGCGATGGCGACGTTTTCGGCGACGGCTTCGGCGACATGCGCGGCGGTGGCATCGTCGTGGCTCGCGAGCACGGCGCCCTTCTCACGCGCGATCTCGACCAGGCGGCGGCGATGGGCGGCGGCGTTCTTCTCGTGCAACTCAAGCCGCCGGCGCACGAACTCGTCGACCTCGACGTCGGACAGCGGCGTGCGGCGCATGTAGAAGCGGCGCCATGTCTCGATGTTGCGGAACTGGCGCTGGCCGGGGGTGTGGTCCATCAGCGACATCATGTTGATCGGGTATTGCGCGGCGTAGCCCTCGGCCTGCTCGATGACGTCGAGCGAGGCGATCTCGCAACGCAGGTGCGTGCGGTGCTCGGCGCGGAGGAAGCCGGTGCCGCGCGCGGTCTCGATGGCAGCGGCGAGCTCGGTCAGGTCCTTGCCGACGGAGGTCGCGTCCGCATCGGAGCCGACGCGGAGCGAGTCGAACACGGTGGTGATGCCGGCGGCCGCGATCTGGGCGTCGTAGGCCATCACGGCGGCCAGCGCATTCCAGCGTACGTGCGGCCGCGGGGCGTAATGGCTTTCCAGATGATCGGTGTGGAGCTCCACGAGGCCGGGGATCAGCGTGTCGCCGGCGAAATCGATGCCGGCTTCCGGCGCCTTGCCTTCGCCGATCTCCGCGATGCGGCCGTCTTCGACCGCGACCCAGCCGCGGTCGATGACGCGATCGGCGAGGACGACGACGGCATTGGTGGCGATAAAACTGGCGGGCTCGGTCATCACACGGACTCTGGCACAGGCGCGGATTCGGCAAAGAAACGGACATCGACGATGCGGTCGGCGACGCGCTCGCGCACGTCCTCGTCGTGGAATACGCCGACGACAGCCGCGCCGGTGCGCTTTTTCTCGTTGATCAGATCGACGACGACGGCGCGATTCTCGCGGTCCAGCGACGCGGTCGGCTCGTCGAGCAGCAGGATCGGGTGACCGGCGGCGAGGCCGCGGGCGATGTTGATGCGCTGCTGCTCGCCGCCGGAGAAGGTCGCGGGCGGAAGCTGCCACAGCCGCTCCGGCACGTTGAGTATGGCGAGGAGGCGCGCGGCGCGCGCCTCGGCATCATCGCGCGTGGCGCCGCCGTCTATCGCCGCATCGCGGACGATGTCGAAGGCGCCGACGCGCGGGATGACGCGCAGAAACTGGCTGACGTAGCCCATGACGCGGCGGCGGAGCGCGATGATGCGGCGCGGCTCGGCGGTGGCGACGTCCACCGTGGTTGCGCCGTCGCGGACGCGGATTGCGCCGGCATCGACGCGGTAGTTGCCGTAGATCATCTTGAGCATCGACGATTTGCCGGCGCCGGAGGGGCCGCCGAGCACGACGCATTCGCCGGGGTTGACGTCGAAGCTGACATCGCGGACGACGCCGATCGAGCGGCCATCGCGGAGATGCAGCGTGAACGACTTCGAGACGTGTTCAAGCGCGACGGCGGCGGTCATGCGGCAAGCACCGAGGAAACGAGCAACTGCGTATAGGCCTCGTGCGGATCGTCGAGCACCTGATCGGTGAGCCCGGTCTCGATGATGCGGCCCTGATGCATGACGACGATGCGATGCGACAGGAGGCGCGCGACAGCGAGATCGTGCGTCACCACGATCGCGGCGAGGCCGAGGTTGGCGACGAGCCCGCGGATCAGGTCGAGCAGGCGCGCCTGCACCGACACGTCGAGGCCGGAGGTCGGCTCGTCCATGAAGACGAGGCGCGGATGGGTGACGAGATTGCGCGCGATCTGCAGGCGCTGCCGCATGCCGCCGGAGAATGCGTCCGGCATCTCGTCGATGCGCTCGGGATCGATCTCGACGCGCGCCAGCCAGTCGGTCGCCGCGGCGCGGATGTTGCCGTAGTGGCGGGCGCCGACGGCCATCAGCCGCTCGCCGACGTTGCCGCCGGCCGAGACGCCCATGCGCAGGCCGTCGCGCGCATCCTGGCGCACGAACCCCCAGTCGGTGCGAAAGAGGAAGCGGCGCGATGCTTCGCTGAGCGTGAACAGGTCGCGCGTCTCGCCGTCGCGCATGCGGTAATGCACGGCACCGGCGGTCGGCGCCACCTCGGTCGCCAGCAGGCCCAGCAGCGTCGACTTGCCGGAGCCGGATTCGCCAACCACGGCAAGGACTTCGCCCTCGTACAGGTCGAACGAAACGTCCTGGCAGCCGATGCGGCGGCCGTAATGTTTCGTCAATCCGCGGGCGGAGAGCAGCGGCGCGTCGTCGCTCATGCCGCGCCTCCCGCGATTGCCTTCGGGGCCGCGGCAAGCAGCGCGCCGCGGTGGCCGTCGGCGCGGCGGCCTTCGCAGTAGTCGGTGTCGGAGCAGACGAACATGCGGCCGCCCTTGTCATCCAGCACGACCTCGTCGAGGTAGACGCCTTCGGCGGCGCAGAGGCCGCAGGGCTGGCTGAACGTCTGCACGCGGAAAGGATGATCCTCGAAATCGAGGCTGCGCACTTTCGTGTGCGGCGGCACCGCATAGATGCGCTTCTCGCGGCCGGCGCCGAACAACTGCAGCGCCTCGCAGTCGTCCATCTTGGGATTGTCGAACTTCGGCGTCGGCGACGGGTCCATGACGTAGCGGCCGGCGACCTCGACCGGATAGGCGTAGGTCGTGGCGATGTGGCCGTGGCGCGAGATGTCCTCGTACAGCTTCACGTGCATCAGGCCGTAGTCGGCGAGCGCGTGCAGCTTGCGCGTCTCGGTCTCGCGCGGCTCGAGGAAGCGCAGCGGCTCCGGGATCGGCACCTGGAACACGATGATCTGGTCCGGCCCCAGCTTCGCTTCCGGGATACGATGGCGCGTCTGGATGATGGTTGCGTCGGCGGTCGCCGTGGTCGTCGCGACGCCGGCGGTCTTGGCGAAGAATTTGCGGATCGAGACGGCGTTGGTGGTGTCGTCGCTGCCCTGGTCGATGACCTTCAGCACATCGTCGGGGCCGATGATCGACGCTGTCACCTGGACGCCGCCGGTGCCCCAGCCGTAGGGCATCGGCATCTCGCGGCTGGCGAACGGCACCTGGTAGCCGGGGATGGCGATCGCCTTGAGGATGGCGCGGCGGATCATCCGCTTGGTCTGCTCGTCGAGGTAGGCGAAGTTGTAGCCGTTGGCCTGGGTGGCGGGCGCGTTCATTCGGCGGCCTCCGCCAGCTCGGTGCGCCCGGCATGCTCGGCGCGCATGGCGCGCACGAGGCCGAGCTCGGCCTGGAAATCGACGTAGTGCGGCAACTTCAGGTGCTCGACGAAGCCGGTGGCGGCGACGTTGTCGCAATGGGACAGCACGAATTCCTCGTCCTGCGCCGGGTTGCCGATCTCCTCGCCGAGCTCGCGGGCGCGCAAGCTGCGGTCGACCAGCGCGACCGACATCGCCTTGCGCTCGCTCTGGCCGAAGACGAGGCCGTAGCCGCGGGTGAACTGCGGCGGCACTTCGGCCGAGCCGTGGAACTGCGTCACCATCTGGCATTCGGTGACCGCGATCGTGCCGAGCGGCACGGCGAAGCCCAGCTCCTCCGGCACGAACTCAACCTCGATGGTGCCGAAGCGGATTTCGCCGACGAAGGGATGCGTACGGCCGAAACCGCGCTGCGTCGAGTAGCCGAGCGCCAGCAGGAAGCCTTCGTCGCCGCGCGCCAGCGCCTGCAGCCGGAGATCGCGCTCGGCGGGAAAATCGAGCGGCTCGCGCGTCAGGTCGTTGACCGGCGCGTCGGGCTCGCCGGCGGGTTCGCGCTCGATCAGACCTTCGTCGCCCAGCAGATCGGTGACGCGCGGCATCGGCGCACCGGGCTCGGCCGGCGTCTCGCGCGGCGCCGGCGGCTCGGCGCCGGCGGCGAGCATGAAGTCGATCAGGCGGTGGGTGTAGTCGAAGGTCGGCCCGAGCACCTGTCCGCCGGGCAGATCCTTGAAGGTGGCGGAGACGCGGCGGCTGATCGCCATCTCGGCCGTATCCATGGGCTCGGAGGCGCCGAAGCGCGGCAGCGTCGTGCGGAAGGCGCGGACGAGGAAGATCGCCTCGATGAGATCGCCGCGCGCCTGTTTGATGGCGAGCGCAGCGAGCTCCGGATCGTAGAGCGAGCCCTCGGCCATGACGCGATCGACGGCGAGCGCCAACTGCGTGCCGATCTGCTCCGGCGTGAGGTCGGCGACCCCGGCCGGGCCGCGGCGCGCGTGCGCCAGCAACACATGCGCGTTGTCGATCGCCTGCTCGCCGCCCTTGACCGCGACATACATGACTCAGGCCCCCCGCACGGTGGTGGTGCGCGGCAGCGCGGAGACGAAACCCGGTGCGACGAAGACGCAATCGACGCCGCGCGGGAACAGCGCGTGATTTTCTGCGCGCTCGGCGGCGAAATTTGCCGGCAGGCGCGAGAGCGCGAGGCGCGCGGCGCCCTTGATGCCGGGGCCTTCCAGCGTGAGCGGCCCGTTGGCGGCGATGGCGGCGACCGAGATCACCAGCGTCGTCGAGCGGTCGGGATACTCGTCGGTGCCTTGAGCGAACTCCGCCATCGCCGGCATCGTGCGCGGATCGCTGATCAGCGCGAAGCCGGCGGCGGTCGGGTCGGTCACCTGGCGGGCGCCGGTGTGGAACTTGAGGAACTCCGTCACTTCGGCGGAGGCGGCGAGCGGTCCGTCGAGCCAGAGCGCGGCCTCATGATCGGCGAGCGCCAGCGCGACGGCAGCAAGCTCCGCCGTCAGCGGCTTCGGCGGCGACAGCGTCAGCGCCAGCGGCTGCAGCGAGCCCGGGCGGGCGAGCGCCATCATCACGGCGTGGAACACCGACTGCGATTCGCGGACGGAATCGGCGAAGCCGGAATGGGGCGGCGCTGCGGTCATCAATCCTCCCCGCGCACCATGGTGAAGAAGTCGACGCGCGTGGCGGCGACGCGGCGCGCCTGCAGGGCGGCGTCGGCGGCGATGCGGGCACGGATCGGCTGCAGCGCGGCCTCGACCGAATCGCGCTCGGCGCCCTGCCACAGCGCATCGAGCAGCGCGGCGGAGCGGGCGCGGTCCTTGTCGCGGCCGAGCTGGTAGGCGAAGCCGGTGCGGCCATCGTCGAGGCGGACGGCGGCGCGCGTCACGCTCGCCTCGCCGACGTTGAAGGCGCGGCCGTCGCCGCCCATGCGGCCGCGCAGCATGACCAGACCCGATTCGCCGGGGCGCAGGTCGGTCGCCGAGGGCAATTTGCGCATGCCGGCGAGCGCCGCGTCGAGCTCCTTGCGGGTCGCGCCGGCGCAGATTGCCATCACCTGGCGGCGGGCGGCGTGATCGGCAGCGGGCATCATAGGGCGAATCCGTTTTGTTGTTGTCTATTCGTATAGACAACTATATCATCGAAATCCAGCGACAATTGAATGACAGAAGCAGAATCCTCCACTCTCAAGGCGACAGCGGCGTGACAGACATCTTGCGGGGCGATGGCGTGGCGGCGTGGCGGCAGATTGCCGACCGGCTCTCCGCCGACATCGCGCACGGACGCTTCCAGCCCGGCGAGCAGTTGCCGGTGGAGGCGACGCTCGCCGCCGACTTCGCCGTCAACCGGCACACGGTGCGCCGGGCGCTGGCGGCGCTCGCCGCCGGCGGCCTGGTGCGCGCGACGCAGGGACGCGGCACCTTCGTCGAGGCGAAGCCCCTGCCCTACCCGATCGGCACGCGGACGCGCTTCTCCGAACTCGTGCAGCGCGCCGGGCGCGAGGCGGGCGGCAAGCTGATCACGTCGGGCAAAGTCAGCGCCGATGCCGAGACAGCGACGGCGCTCGACCTCGCCAAGGGGACGGCAGTGCTGCGGCTGGAGACGGTGCGTTCCGCCGACGGCACGCCGATCTCGATGGGCACGGCCTATTTTCCGCTGCCGCGTTTCGCCAAGCTCGCCGCGGCGCATCGCAAGACCGGCTCCACGACCAAGGCGCTGAAGCTGTGTGGGGTGGCCGACTACACGCGGGCGGAGACGCGCGTCTCGGCGCGGCCGCCGAGGGCGGAGGAGGCGCGGCTGCTCGATCTCGCGGCCGGCCGGCCCGTGCTGACGGTGACCTCGATCAACGTCGATCCGGCGGGCGTGCCGATCCAGTTCACGCACGCGGTGTTCGTGGCGGACCGGACGGAACTGCTGATCGAGTCTTAGGCCAGGCAGAGCCCCCGACCCGCCATCGCTTCATCGCGCGGCGAGGCGGGTAGGGTCGCTCGTCGATAACGCGTTACATCTCGATCCGCTGGCGGCCGATGATCGACATGCGCAGCCGGGTGGAGACGAAGTCGATGATCGACACCACCACCAGGATCATCAGGATGGTGAAGAGCAGCTCCTGCAGCTCGAGCACGCGGATCGCCTCGGAAAGATAGACGCCGATGCCGCCGGCGCCGACGATGCCGATGATGGTCGCCGAGCGCGTGTTCGATTCGAAGAAGTAGAGGATCTGGCTGGCGATCACCGGCAGCACCTGCGGCAGCAGGCCGAAGCGCACCTGGTGCAGGCGGGAGCCGCCCGATGCGGCGACGCCTTCGGCGGCCTTGCGGTCGGTCGCCTCGATCGCCTCGGAAAACAGCTTGCCGAACGAGCCGAAATCCGACGTCGCGACCGCGAGCACGCCGGCGAAAGGACCGAGGCCGACGACGCTGATCCACATCAGCGCCCAGATGAGGACGTCGATCGAGCGGATGACGTCGAAGACGCGGCGCACGCCAAAATGGACGAAGATGTTGGGGATGACGTTCTTGGCGGCGAGCAGCGCGAAGGGAAACGCGAGGACCGCGGCGGTGAGCGTGCCGAGGAACGCGATCGCCAGCGTCTCGCCCATCGCCTCGAACAGCGGCCACAGGCGCGGGCCGGGATCGGGCGGGAACATCGGGACGATCAGCGTGCCAAGACGGCCGAGGCCGCGCCAGAACCGCTCGGGCGACACGTCGAGCGTGACGAAGGCGTAGCCGGCGAGCGCGACGAGCAGCAGCGGGATGACGATCCGCGGAAGGCGGCGCGCCCAGCCGATGCTGAACTGCTCGGGATAGCGGGCGCGCAGGTCGCTCATGCCGGCGAGCGCTTCCTGGCGAAGCTGGGTGGCGCTCATTGCAGCTTCTCCACCGAGACCAGGCGATGGCGCAGCCGCTCGGTCAGCATGTCGATCGCGATGACGGTGATGGCGATCATCACCAGGATGGCGCTGACGTCGCTGTAGTAGAAGCTGCGGATGGCGACCAGGAACTCCTGGCCGATGCCGCCGGCGCCGACGAAGCCCATGACACCGGCGCCGCGCACGTTGATCTCGAAGCGTAGCAGCGCGTAGCTGGCGAAGCCGGGCAGCACCTGCGGCAGCGCGGCGAAGCGCACGATCTCAAGCCAGTTGCCGCCGGTGGCGCGGATGCCGTCGACCGGCTTCATGTCGATGTTCTCGATCACCTCGGCGAACAGCTTGCCGAGGGCGCCCATGGTGTGGATGGCAAGCGCCAGCACACCGGCCATCGGGCCGAGGCCGAACGCGATGACGAAGATCAGCGCGAAGACGATGTCGGGAACGGTGCGGCAGAATTCGAGGAAGCGGCGCGCCACGAAGCGGGCGGCGCTATGCTGCGTCAAGTTGGCGGAGGCGATGAAGCAGAGACAGAAGGCGCCGAGAAACCCGAGCAGCGTGCCGAGATAGGCGATGAGCAGCGTCTGCAGGAGCAGCACCGTCCACTTGCGGAAATCCCAGTACCAGTCGCGGATGTCGCCGAAGAAATTCTCGATGGTGATGTGCGGGGTGATGCGGAGGATGTAGTTGCCGAAGTTGCCGATCTTGGCGAAGAACGTCGCCGGGCGAATGTCGGCGGCGTTGGCCGAGAGGAACAGCAGGACGATGGTGATGAGTATGATGCCGACGGTGCGCAGCCGGCGTGCGCGCGCGCCGGCGAGGTAGGCCGATACCAGCGGCTTGAGCTGCCGCTCCGGCAGAGTTGATATGGCAGTAGCCAACGGAACGCCCCCGGAAGCGGAGAACGGGGCGGGAGATGTCTCCCGCCCCGAACCCAGATCGATTTACGAGCCCGACTTGTGCTGGGCGTCGTTGAACTTCACCATGCCGACGATGGCATCGTAGTCGGACGCCTGGGTGGCGACGAACTCGATGTCATGGCCGTCGGACAGGTTGTCGAACGCGACCTTGTCCTTCTTCGGCATCTCGAGGAACGCGGTCTTGATCGCGTCCTTCAGGTCCTGCGGCAGCGAGGAGAGAACGGCGAACGGGCCCTCGAAGAGCAGCGGCGACTTAAAGATGATGCGGAAGTCCTGGTAGGTCAGCTCCTTGCCGCTGGCGTCCTTCAGCAGGTGCTTGGTGACCATGCGGGTGACGTTGGAGTCGGTGTCCGAGTTCCACGAGTTCGCGGCGGCATCGACGGTGCCCTGCGCGAGCGCGAGAGCGGCGTTGTCGTGGCTGCCGGCGAAGATGGTCTGGCCGAAGAAGGTGTCAACGTCGACACCGGCTTCATGCAGGAAGAAGCGCGGCGCCTGGTTGCCCGAGGTCGAATTCGGATCGACGAGGGCGAGCTTCTTGCCCTTCAGGTCTTCGATCTTCTGGTAGGGGCTGTCCTTGGCGACGTAGATGACCGAGTAGTAGCCCGTGAGGCCGGTCTCGTGACGCTGCACGATCACCGGCTCGGTAGCGACGCCGGTGATGACGGCGCGGGCGTAGGAGGCCGGGCCGTAGAAGGCGATCTGCGCGTTACCGGCGCGCTGGGCCTCGATCACGGCGGCGTAGTCGTTGGCGACCTGCACCTTGACCGGCACGCCGAGTTCCTTGCCGAGGTAGTCGGCAAGCGGGGTGTAGCGATCGAGGGTCGTCGATGCGTTCTCGTTCGGGATGACGGCGAAGGTCAGTTCCGGATACTGCGTCTTCCAATCAGCGGCGACGGCGGCCTGGAGGCCACCGGCGAGTGCGACGGCCGCGAAAGCAGCGGCGCCCAGCACGGTGCGGCGGTTAAACATTGACGTCTCCTAAGTTTCAGCGGCGCCCCAATAGCGCCAGGGGGAATAGCCCGGGGAAGCGGGCTTACAACGCCATGGCGACTGCGGCGCCATTGGCGATTTCGGGAGCGGGTTCAGGCGGTGTGTCGAGCACCTCGCCGGCCTCAAGGCCGTAGAGGTCGCGCGCCACATCCTCGGTGAGAGCGGAAGGCAGCCCGTCGAACACGACGCGGCCGGCCGACATGCCGACCAGGCGGTCGCAATACTGACGGGCGATATCGAGGGCGTGCAGATTGCACAGCACGGTGATGCCGTAGTGCTTGTTGATGCGCAGCAGCGCGTCCATGACGACGCGCGTGTTGCGCGGATCGAGCGAGGCGATCGGCTCGTCGGCGAGGATGATGTCCGGCTCCTGGACCAGGGCGCGGGCGATGGCGACGCGCTGCTGCTGGCCGCCGGACAGGCTGTCGGCGCGCTGCGCGGCGATGCCGGCGATGTCGAACTGGTCGAGGGCGGAAAGGGCGATGGCGCGGTCTTCCTCGCGCCAGGCGCGGAGCAGCGCGCGGGCGGTGCCGACCGTGTTGAGGCGGCCCATCAGGACGTTGGTCATGACGTCGAGCCGGCCGACGAGATTGAACTGCTGGAAGATCATGGCGCACCGGGCGCGCCAGCGGCGCAGGTCCTTGCCGCGCAGTCTGGCGACGTCGATGCCGTCGTAGTGGATGCCGCCCTCGCTCGGATCGAGCAGGCGGTTGATCATGCGCAACAGCGTCGACTTGCCCGCGCCGGAACGGCCGATGACGCCGACGAAGCTGCCCGGCTCAATCTTGAGATTGACGTTCGACACTGCAATCTTGTTGTCGAACCGCCGGGTGACGGCGTCGAGTACGAGCATGCCTATGGCGTCCCCTGTTGACGGGGGGATGCTCCGTCATCTGTGCAAAATCTGTGTGACGCGGCGATCCACAGGGCGCGGCGCGCCGATGCATCTATTTTCACTCGGCAAAATCAGTTTGCCGGCTTCGTCATGCGGGTGTCGCATGACATTGCCATTCCCTCGCGCGGCCGGACGTTGAGGGGACCATGCACGTGAAGAAGCGGCTGGGTGAGGCGCCGGTGATCCACGACACCGCGCGCGTGCTGCGCTCGACGCTCGGGCGCTACACGGAAGTTGGCGAGCGCACGCATGTCGCCGAGACGACGCTCGGCGACTACTCGTACGTGGTGAACGATTCCGACATCATCTATTCGATCATCGGCAAATTCTGCTCGATCGCCGCGCACACGCGCATCAATCCCGGCAACCATCCCTACTGGCGCGCCTCGCAAGCGCATTTCGTCTACCGCGCATCGGAATATTTCGACGATGAAGCTGACGAGGAATCGTTCTTCGACTGGCGGCGCGCCGATGCGGTGAAGCTCGGGCACGATGTCTGGGTCGGACACGGCGCCGTGATCCTGCCCGGTGTCAGCATCGGTACCGGTGCGATCGTCGCGGCGGGCGCGGTGGTGACCAAGGATGTCGGCGCCTACGAGATCGTCGGCGGCGTGCCGGCGAAGGTCATCCGGCGACGTTTTCCGGAGCCGACCGCCGAGGCGCTGATGGCGCTCGCGTGGTGGGACTGGGACCACGCGCGGCTGCAGGCGGCGCTGCCCGATTTCCGCGCGCTCACCGTCGAGGCGTTCGTCGCCAAGTACGGCTGAAACAGAAATGGCCGGGCGGTGAGCCCAGCCATTTCCGTCAGACGAAGCGGCGGCGAAACTAGCCCGCCGGATGGCTCTTCTTGTACCAGTCGGCGTAGCTCTTGCACCAGAACGACGTGTCGGCGTCGTAGTTCGCCGTGTTGGTGTTGATGATGTCGCAGCGGCTGTTGAGTTCGAGCTTCTGCGCATCGGTGAGCGCCGCGAGGTCGGCGTCGGCCGGCTGCTTGGTCTTGTCGATGACGATGTCGCCGAAGGGCTTGTCCTTGGTGACGTCGTTGACGGTCAGCGTGGTCGAGCTGTTGGCCGCGACACTGGCATTGGCGTCGGCTGCCGGGGTGGTGACGGTGCCGTTGACGGTCGCGCCGGTGGTGGCGGTCGTGCTCGCCGCGAAAGCCGGCAGCGCGAGCGAGCCGACCAGGGCGAGAGCGGAAATCGAAAGTACGAGTTGCTTCTTCATGGGATTCTCTCCAACGGGTTCTTGCCCCCCGTTGCCGTTTGCCTCCGTCGTCCCGCGGCGGCACCGAAGCAACCGGACGCGCCATCTAAAGTTCCTCGCAAAGTTGATGGGTTCGCGCTGAAAAATTGATGCCTCGCGACGGAACTTTGCGACCGTCATTCTGCGGTACGCTTTCGTGCAAATTTTGCGCGGCGGCTGGCAACCGCTCCCGTGCTGGCGGCGGCCCGCACCAGCCGCCGGCCGCCTGACCTGCCCATTCGGCAGGCACCGAGCGGCTCGCGCCCCTGCACATGACCATCGCCCGCCTCATATGCAACGATGGCACGATCCTTGGTTGATCCAGGCTGGAGCCGACTGCGGGAGGGGGCAAAATGGACAAGGCTGTCGAGCATCGCGGGCCGATCGAGCAATATCTCGCCGGCCTCTACGGCCGCGTCGCGGACAACGCCGGCGGCGAGGTCGCGACCTACATCCCCGAGCTCGCCAAGGCCGACCCGGGCCTGTTCGGCCTCGCGATCGCGACCGTCGACGGGCAGATCTACAGCGCCGGCGACGAGGAGGAACTGTTCACGATCCAGTCGATCTCGAAGGCCTTCGTCTACGCCTACGCGCTCGCCGAATACGGCCGCGAGGCGGTGCTGAAGCATGTCGGCGTCGAACCGACCGGCGAGGCGTTCAACTCGATCGTGCTCGACAACGAGCACAACCGTCCGTTCAACCCGATGGTCAACGCCGGCGCGATGGCGGCGGCCGAGCTGATCAAGGGCGACACGATGGAGGCGCGCATCGCCACCATGCTCGACATCCTGTCGCGCTTTGCCGGACGCAGCCTGGTCATCGACGAGGACGTCTTCCGCTCCGAGCAGGCAACCGGCCACCGCAACCGCGCCATCGCCTACATGATGCTCAACTCGGGCATGATCCACACTTCACCGGAAGCGATCCTCGACATCTACTTCCGCCAGTGCGCGGTGCGCGTCACGGCGCGCGACCTCGCCGTCATGGCGGCGACGCTCGCCAACGACGGCGTCAACCCGCTCACCGGCAAGGTCGCGGTGCCGCGCGAATTCATCAAGGACGTGCTGACGGTGATGAACTCGTGCGGCATGTACAACTATGCCGGCCAGTGGTCGTACGAGGTCGGCATGGCGGCGAAGAGCGGCGTCGCCGGCGGCATCATCGCCGTCATCCCCGGCCAGATCGGCATCGGCGTTTTCTCACCGAAGCTCGACCCGCACGGCCACAGCGTGCGCGGCGTCGCCATCTGCAAGGAAATCTCCGAGACTTTCGGCCTCCACATCTTCCGCAACCACACCAACAGCGGCGCGGTCATCCGGCGCGAGCTGCACGGGGACGTCATCCGCTCCAAGCGGCTTCGCACGCCGGAGGAGCGGCAGATGCTCGACGCCTGCGAGCGGCGCATCGTGCTGGTCGAGGTGCAGGGCGCGCTGTTCTTCGGCTCGACCGAGCGGCTGCTGCGCCGGCTCGACATGCTGGCGGAAACCTCCGACTACCTGATCCTCGATCTCCGCCGCGTGCACGACGCCGACCAGGCGGCCGGGCGGCTGCTGATGGAGGCGTTCCAGTGGCTGGCGAAGCGCGGCAGCCATCTCTACTTCACGCACCTCACCGACACCGGTCGGCTCGCCGATCTGCACACGCTGGTCGCCACGCACGCGACCAGCGCGGCGATCTTCGCGCATCGCGACGAGGCGCTGGAGCATTGCGAGAATCAGTTGATCGCAAGCCTCGCCGCCGACCGCGACCGCACGAAATTCGCGCTCGGCGCCCTCGACGTGTTCAAGGGACTGGAGCCCGCCGATCTCAAGATCCTGGAGAGCCTCGTGCATCCGCTTGTATTCGAAGCCGGCGAGGCAATCGTGAAGGAAGGCGACGCGGCGCATCTCTTCTTCATCATCGCGCGCGGCACGGCGACGGTGCAGCTTCACGTCGGCGAAGGCGACAATGCGCGCGTCGTCCGCGTCGCGGCGCTCGGTCCGGGGCTGTCGTTCGGCGAGATGGCGCTCATCGACGGCGGCCACCGCTCGGCCGACGTCGTCGCCGAAGAACGCGTCGTCTGCTACGGCTTCTCGGTCAACGCGCTGCGCGATCTCGGCCTGACACACCCGCGCCTCTACGGCACGATCCTCGGCAACATGATGCGCGAATTTTCGGAGCGGCTGCGGCGCGCCAACGATGAAATTCGCGCGCTGGAGCAGTAAGCAGCACTACCGGCGGCCTTGCGTTACCTTGTCGCCGACGAGGCCGCCAAGATCGACGACCTCGGATACCGGGCGGGCGATGATCGGGACATATGTCGCGAGCGCCGGATCGGTCGCCGCTGCGTCAAGCATTAAGCGAAGATCGTGCAGGCCGTGCAGCAGCGCCTGCTCGGCGCCAGGCGCGGCTTCAGCCTGCCTGCGGGTAGCGGGCTACCACATCGCGCCACGGTCTGGCTGCAAAACGGCCGATCGGGTCAGACGACGCCGAGTTTATCGGCCAGCGCGGCGCCCAGCCGGGCCACGAAATCCGGCGGCAGCGTGCGGCCGTTCGCGGCCCGCTTCGGCGCCGCCCAGATCGCGTCCGGATAGTGCGTGTCGTCGCGGAATCGCGGGATGACGTGCCAGTGCAGGTGCGGCACCTGCGTGCCCATTGCGGCGAGGTTGATCTTGTCGGGCTGGAGCAGATCGCGGAGCGCCCGCTCCACGACAGCGACGACGTCCATGACGTGGGCGCGATCGGCGTCGCCGAGGTCGGTCATCTCCTTGACGTGGTCGTTCCACACCACGCGGCAGAAACCGGCGAACGCAGTGTCCTCGATGAGCACGACGCGGCAGCGCCGGTCCATCCACAGCGCCCGACCGCCCGGAGCGTCGCAGTAGGGGCACCCGGCAACGCGCATCTGTCGTCTTCCTTCTCCACCGGCGAGGCGGCGATAGTTGCGGATCGCGCGGCGGCAGACAAGGAAGGCGTCTCAGCTCCGCGCGAGAAGCGCCGCGACAAACTCACGGACAGGCATGCCGCGCCTGGCACCCTCGGCGCGAGCCAGCTCGTTGACGTGGGAGAAGACGCCGTCGTTGTAGATGCTGCGCGCGTCGCCGATGCGGGCGCTCATCGCGGCAGCGGCACCGGCCGGGATGCCCTTCTCGTCGAGGTTGGGCAGGCGGCTGACGCCGGCATTGTCCATGCCGACGCCGCCGTCGGAGAAGAACACGGCGCGGAGCGGGATCGCGATGACGTTGTCGGGGCGGCCGCGGAACAGCGCGGCATGCGAGCCGGTGATCGCGATGGCGCCGGCGTCGTCCGGCGCCAGCATCGGCGCGGCGTCGAGCGCGATGACCTTCGGCTTGCCCGGCGTTTCGATCAGCGTGTAACGCTTGCCGCCGGCGATCGGCGACAGCTCGCCGCTGGCGATCGGCGCCTCGCGCATTTTCTCGGCGGCGGCGCGGACGGTGTCGCCGCGCTTGCAGCCAAGACCGATGGCGTAGCGGTTGACGAAGCTGATGACGCCGTGCTCGAGCATGTGTTCGCCGTCGGCGATGTGGCACGAGTTCACGTCGGCGGTGGCGGCCGCCAATCCGATCTGTTCGAGATACTCGATGCCGTGGATGCCGGCCTTGTCCTTGCCGACGCCGGCGTCGTTCAGCACGACACCGCGCAGGCCCCACTTGCCGGCATGGAAGGCGTTGTAGTCGCCGCCGTAGGAGCCGGAAATTATCACCTGGCCGCGGTGCGTCTCGTTGACGTACGAGCTCGCCGGGACGCAGAAGATCTGGCCGACGTCGGCCATCACTTGACCTTCCGCTTGGGCGGCTCGGTAAGCAGCGTCGCGGTGCGCTGGTAGTGGGCGTTGAGCAGCGTCACCGCCTTCTCGACGTCGCGATCGAGCGCAGCGTCGGCGAGCTCCTGATGCTCGCGCGGGACGTCGCGCTTCGGGTAAGCGCGGGCAATCGACAGGGCACGGTAGCGGACGGCGCGGTCGTAGAACTGGTCGCAGAGGTCGGTGACGATGCGGTTGGCGCAGCCCGAGATGAGCGCCATGTGGAAGCGCTTGTGCAGGCGCTCCCATTCCGGGTTGCTCTGGAATTCCTTGCCGGTGCCGATCGAGCGCGGCGCGCGGGTCAGCTCGTAGATCGCGATGACCACCGCGTGCTGCCACTCGGGCCGGGCGTGCTCCATCGACTCGCGCAGCGCCTGAGACTCTATCCAGCAGCGGGCCTGCACCAGCTCGTCGAGGTCGTCGTTGTTGGCCCGCGCGACGCGGAAGCCGCGCTTCTCGACGCGGGTGACGAGGCCGTCGGCGGTGAGCTGCGACAGGGCCTCGCGGAGCGGGCTGGCGCCGGTGCCGTATCGCAGTCTAAGTGCATGAATTTTAAGCTTTTCTTCCGGCTTCAGCTCGCCCTGCAGGATGTCGCCGCGGATCTTCCGATACGCGAGCTGGGCAAGGCTCGTGGTCGCGGCGGGCTCGGCATTCGACATGCCGCCAATCTATCCAGCCCTCTTCACATTGTCGAGAAACAAGACCGTTTCCATAAATCATCGATAAAAATGTTGGCGGACGGATTTTATCGGTATAAGACGATCGCCGGGAGGAATGCCGTAGCATCATGCGTATCGTCTCGTTCCGGACTGCCGGAAGCGGCGCGGCCTTCGGGGTTCGCACGCCGGCCGGCGTCGTCGAGCTTTCCGGCTCCCTCACCGATCTTCTGCAATCGAGCCCGGCGCAGATTTCCGCCCGCGCGGATGCGCGCGTGCGTGAGGGGCAACGGCCCATTCCGTTCGAGTCGCTCGACCTGCTGCCGGTCGTTCCGCGCCCGGGAAAATTCATCTGCCTCGGACTGAACTACGTCGACCACGCCAAGGAAGGCGGGCATCACGACCTGCCGGCGTATCCCACTCTATTCATGCGCGGGCCGACGTCGCTGCAGGCGGCCGGCAAGCCGATCCCGCGGCCGGCGATCTCGGAGACGCTGGACTACGAGGCGGAACTGGCCGTCGTCATCGGCAAGGGCGGCAAGAATATCGCTGAGGACAAGGCGCTCGACCACGTCGGCGGCTATGCCCTCTTCAACGACGCGACCATCCGCGAGTACCAGCGCATCACGGCGCAGTGGACGCCGGGCAAGAATTTCGACCGCACCGGCGCGTTCGGTCCGGAGCTGGTGACGCCGGACGAGCTGCCGAAGGGCGCGATGGGGCTGCGCATCCAGTCGCGCCTCAACGGCAAGGTCACGCAGGACGGCAACACCAGCGACATGATGTTCGGCGTGGCGAAGACGATATCGCTGCTCTCCGAGATCATGACGTGGGAGCCGGGCGACGTGATCGCGATGGGCACGCCGGCCGGCGTCGGCCATGCGCGGAAGCCGCCGCTGTGGATGCGCGACGGCGACACCTGCGAGATCGAGATCGAGGGGATCGGTGTCCTCTCCAATCCGATCCGCGATGCGGAACCGGCGCGCGTTCTGGGGAAGGCTTCCTAGATGCCCGCCGCCGCCGCCCAGATCCGCCCCGAGACGCAGGCGCCGATTCTTTTGGCGACCGGGCTCAACAAGCATTTCGGCGGCACGCAGGCGCTCCGCGCGGTCGACTTCACGGTGCTGCGCGGCGAGGTGCACGCGCTGCTCGGCGCGAACGGCGCCGGCAAATCGACGCTGATCAAGATTCTCTCCGGCCTCTATTCCGCCGACTCCGGCGACATTCGGCTGAACGGCGAGACGCTGAGGCCGGGCGATCCGCGCATCGCCTTCGTGCATCAGGATCTCGGCCTGATCGAGTCGATGAGCGTCGGCGAGAACATGGCGATGGGCTACGGCTACCCGCGCCATTGGGGCCGGCTGATCGACTGGAAGAAAGTCGATGCGGAAGCCGAGAAGGCGCTCGATTTCCTCGGCTCGCCGCTGCCGCTCGACCGGCCGATCTCGGACCTGTCGCGGGCGGAAAAATCCATCGTCGCGATCGCGCGCGCCCTCTCGCGCAAGGCGGAGCTGCTGGTGCTCGACGAGCCGACGGCGTCGCTGCCCGAAGCGGACGTCGGGCGGCTGTTCCGCATCATCGCGCGGCTCAAGGCCAACGACGTCAGCGTCATCTACGTCAGCCACCGGCTCGACGAAGTCTTCCGCATCGGCGATGCGGTGACGGTGCTGCGCGACGGGCGCACCATCGCGGTGCACCGGCCGCTCGATATTTCGCCGGAGCAACTGGTCAAGGAGATCGTCGGCGGCACGCCGGTGACCCGCACGCGGGCGCGCGCCGCGGCGGCCGGAGCCCCTGCCCTCATGGTGAAAGATTTCCGCGTCGGCCTGTTCGGGCCGGTGTCGTTCGAGGTCGGCGCCGGCGAGATCGTCGGGCTTGCCGGACTGCGCGGCCAGGGCCACGAGGCGACCGGCCGCGGCATCGCCGGAATATTGCCGCGCACCAGCGGCACGCTGACCGTCGGCGGCCGGACGCGCGATTTCCGCAAGCCGGCCGACGCCATCGCGGCCGGCATCGGGTTCGCCACCGGCAAGCGCGCCGAAGAGGCGCTGGCGCCGACGATGACGATAAAAGAGAATCTCTACCTCAACCCGCTGAACTTCGGCGCGACCAGCTTCGGCTTCCGCAGCCGCGCTGCCGAGCGCGAGTCCTGCGGCGAGATTCTGCGCCGCTTCGACGTGCGTCCGCCGGAGCCGGAGCGCGACATCAACACGCTGTCGGGCGGCAACCAGCAGAAGGTCGTGCTCGCGCGCTGGGCGGGGCAGAACTACAAGGTGCTGGTGCTGGAGGACCCGACGATCGGCGTCGATGTCGGCGCCAAGGCGCAGATCTACAAGATGCTGACCGACGACGCCGCCGCCAACGGCACGGCGATCGTGGTCGTCTCTTCCGACATGGAAGAGATGGTGCAGATCTGCGACCGCGTGCTGGCCTTCAGCCGCGGGCGCATCGTTGCGGAGCTCAGCCGCGGCGAGATCAGCGTCGAGTCGCTGACGCGCGCGGTCGGCGGCATCGCGGAAGCACCGCGGAGGAGCGCATGACCGCCACGCCGGAACTGGAAGTGAAGACGGGCGACGTGCCGCCGCCGGAGCCGCCCAGGCAACGCACGCTCGGCGGCATCGCGCTGCACATCCTGTCGATCCACGGCCTGCTGGTGTTCGGCATCGCGCTGGTGCTGGTGTTCGCGCTGCTGCTGCCCTCAACCTTCACCGGCGGCTCGAACATTCGCGCCATCCTCGGCAACAACACCACCGTCGCCATGCTGGCGATGGCCGAGATGGTGGTCATCGCCACCGGCAACTACGACCTCTCCATCGCGTACGGCATCGGCCTCATGCACATCGTGGCGATGGGCCTGCTCACCGACGCCAATGTGCCGTGGCCGCTGGTCGTGCTGCTGACCGTCGCCGCCGGCGGCGTCATCGGCTGGATCAACGGCGCGCTGGTCGAATACGCCAAGATCGACTCGTTCATCGCGACGCTCGGCGTCGGCACGATCCTCTACGGCATCGGCAGCTGGTACACGAACGGCACGCAGCTCGTCGGCAACGTGCCGCAGGCGTTCGCCGACCTCAACGACGCCAAATTATTCACGCTGCCGCTGCCGACGTACATGGTCGCGGCGGTGGCGATCATCGCGTGGATCTGCCTCGAGCACATACCGATAGGACGAAGGCTCTACGCCATCGGCTCCAACCGACGAGCGGCGGAACTGACCGGCGTGCCGGCGCGGCGCCTCGTCATGGGATCGTTCGTGGCGTCGGGCCTCATCGTTGGCCTTGCCGGCGTGCTGCTCGCGGCGCGGCTGCAGGTGGCGCAGAGCTCGGTCGGGCCGGAGTTCCTGCTGCCGGCGTTCGTCGGCGCGCTGCTCGGCGCCACCACCATCCGCCCCGGCCGTGTCAACGCGTGGGGCACGATCGTCGCGGTGCTGGTGCTCGCGGTCGGCATCGCCGGCCTGCAGCAGCTCGGCAACTCGTTCTTCACCGAGCCGATATTCCAGGGCGCGGCGCTGATCATTTCCGTCGGGCTTGCGGGCTTCGCGGCGCGGCGACGGAAACGCTGAACTTAGAGGGAATGAGGCGGGGTCCGCCTCGAAGTGCCAGGGAAATGAACGAAGAAAGTAATGGGAGGAAGTAACATGACAGGACTACGCAAACATCTGTTGAGCGGGCTCGGCGCGGTGGTTGCCGCGGGCGTGCTCGTCTCGGCGGCGCATGCCGACGCGGTGCTCGACCGCATGAAGGCGGACATCGCCCGCTCGGTCGGCCCGCAGACGACGTGGGACGGCCCGACGACCGGACCGAAGGCGGCCAAGGACAAGTCGATCGTCTACGTCTCGCTCACCCAGAATTCGAGCGGCAACGCCGACTCGGCCAAGGGCGCGGAAGAGGCGGCCAAGGTGCTGGGCTGGAAGTTCACGCTGTTCGACGGCAAGGGCACGGCCACCGGCGGCGCCGACGCGCTCAACCAGGCGATCGCGCTCAAGCCGGACGCGATCATCCTCGGCTCGGTCTCGATCGAGAACAACAAGGCGCTGATCAAGCAGGCCAACGACGCCGGCATCGTCGTCATCGGCTGGCACGCCACCGACAAGCCGGGCCCGGTTGCGGACCCGAAGGTGTTCACCAACGTCGGAACCGACCCGTACGACATCGCTTATACCGCCGGCGAATACGCCGTCGTCGATTCGAACGGCACGGCGCAGGCGGAAGTGATCAGCGACCGGCAGTACCCGATCGTCGTCACCAAGTCGGACGGCATCGAGAAGGCGATCGCCGAGTGCACCGGCTGCAAGTTGCTGTCGGAGGATAACGCGCCGTTCGGCGAAGTGCCGCAGCGCACGCCTGGCCTGATCAACTCGCTGCTCCAGCGTTTCGGCTCGAACCTCGGCTACATCCTCACCTTCAACGAGGTGTACTTCGACTTCGCCGTGCCGACGCTCAAGGCGGCGGGCATCGACCCGTCGGCCCCGCCGCATCTCGTCGCCGCCGGCGACGGCTCGGAGTCGGCCTACCAGCGCATCCGCAACGGCCAGTACCAGGTCGCGACGGTGCCGGAGCCGGCCTACATGCACGGCTGGCAGCTCGTCGACGAACTGAACCGCGCGTTCAACGGCGAAGGCCCGTCGGGCTTCGTCACCAAGGTGCATCTGGTGACCAAGGCCAACGTCGACGCCGATGGCGGCGACAAGAACCGCTTCGATCCGTCCAACAACTATCGCGATCACTACAAGGCGATCTGGGGCGTGCAATAGTAACCTGAGCGAGACGGGCGGCCGGTTTCACGATGGCCGGCCGCCCTCTTTCCCAGGGAGTGAGTTTCGATGAGCGAGCAGGTCGTCTTCCGGGCTGGCGAGGGCCCGTTTCACCAGATCAGGCCGGACCTCGAAGGCGTGCTGATGGGCGGCGACAAGGTGACGCTGGTGCGCTGGGAATTTCCGGTCGGCCGGCCGGCGACGCCGGTGCACTCGCATCCCGACCACGAACAATTCTGCGTCATGCTTTCCGGAACGGTGCGCACCAGGCTCGGCGACGAGGTGGTGACGCTTTCGGCCGGCGACGTGATGCGCATCCACAAGAACGTGCCGCATGGCGCGACGGTGGCGGTCGGCGACCAGCCGGCGGTGATGCTCGACGTGTATTCGCCGCGGCGCGAGGAATATGTCGCGGCGGGCGCCAAGCCGGCGGTGCGGTAGTTTTCGGAGTTTCAGGATGGCGACGAACGTGAAGCCGGAAAGCGCGAAGAACATCAAGTTCGTCGGCTACTCGGACCAGGGCGGCCGGCCGGACGGCGTCCAGGTCATGGTCAACAAGGGCTACGCGTTCGTCTCGCAAGCCTTCAGCGGCGGCTGGAGTCTGATCGACGTGCGCAATCCGCGCGAGCCGAAGGCGGCGGGATTTTTCCCCTGCCATCCAGCCTCGTGGGCGCTGCACCTGCAGGCATTCGGCGACCTGCTGCTGGTGGTCGAGGAGTTCAACTTCTACTCCGTCTTCAACAGCGAGAAGTCGTACTACGGCAAGTCGGCCGACGACATCACCAGCTCCGACTACGGCAAGCGCGGCGAGGATTATTCCGCCGGGCTTCGCGTCTACGACATCTCCAACCCGGCCGAGCCGCGCGCCATCGGCTTCATGGAGGTCGAGGGGCTCGGGCTGCATCGCGTGTGGTGGGTCGGCGACCGCTACGCCTACGCCTCGGCGTTTCTCGACGGATACACCGACCACATCCTCATCGTCATCGACATGAAGGATCCGACCAGGCCGGTGGAAGCCGGGCGCTGGTGGATGCCCGGCATGTGGAAGGCGGGCGGCGAAAAGCCGACGTGGAAAGGACGCACGGCGCTGCACCACGCGCTGGTTTCGGGCGACACGGCGTACAGCTCATGGCGCGATGGCGGCGTCGTGCTGCTCGACATCAAGAACCGCGCCAAGCCGGAGATGATTTCGCACACCAACTGGAGCCCGCCGTTCGCGGGCGGGACGCACAGCGCCCTGCCCCTGGTCGATCGCGGCCTGCTGGTCGTCGCCGACGAGGCGGTGCAGGACATCGACGTCGAGCCGATGAAGCACACGTGGATCCTCGACATTCGCGAGCCCAAGAATCCGGTGACCATTGCCACCGTGCCGATCCCATCGGATCAGGACTACGTCGCCAAGGGCGGGCATTTCGGGCCGCACAATCTCTGGGAAAACCGGCCCGACGCCTATCAGAGTTCCGAGATCATTTTCGCGACCTACCAGAACGCCGGCGTGCGGGTGTTCGACATTCGCAACCAGTTCCGGCCGGAGGAGATCGCGTATTTCGTGCCGCCGCCGCCGGCCCGCTCGATGGACCCACGGCCGGGAACGTCGAAGGCGATCCTGCACACGTGCGACGTCTACGTGCAGCCGAACGGGCTGATGTACATCACCGACTTCAACGCCGGGCTCTACATTCTGGAATGGGACGGCGGGGCGTGAACGCCGACCTGCAGCAGACGTTGCGCGAGGGCGTGCTCGCGTTTCCGGCGACGCCGTTCACCGCCGACCTTGCGCTGGATGTCGCGACGCTGGAGCGGCATGTCGCCGATCTTGCCGCGGCGAGGCCGGTGGCGCTGGTGCCTGCCGGCGGCGCCGGGGAATTATTCTCGCTGTCGGTGGTCGAGCATGCGGCCGTTGTGCAGGCGACGGTGCGGAACGCCGGCAACGTGCCGGTGATCGCCGGCGTCGGATACAACGCGGCCATCGCGATCGAGCAGGCGCGCGCGGCGGAGAAAGCCGGCGCCGCGGCGGTGCTGCTGCTGCCGCCGTATCTCATCACGCCGGATCAGGCGGGGCTGGCGGCTTATGTCGAGGCGGTGTGCAAGGCGGTCGGCATCGGCGTCATCGTCTACAGCCGCGACAACGGAATCTTCGCCGTCGAAACGGTGCTGCGGCTGGCGGAAAAATGCCCGAAGCTGATCGGGCTCAAGGATGGCACCGGCGATTTCGAGACGCTGTTCGCGCTGAAGCGCGATGCCGGCGAGCGGCTGGTGCTGATCAACGGCGTGCCGACGGCCGAGATCCTGGCGCGGCAGTGCTTCGCCATCGGCATCCGGGCGTATTCCTCGGCGGTGTTCGCGTTTCTACCGGAGCTGGCGCTCCGCTTCTTCCGCGCGGTGCGCGACGGCGACGATGCGGCGGCGGACAATCTGATGAATCGATTCTATCTTCCGCTGGTGAAGCTCCGCGCCCGTCGGCGTGGTTACGCCGTGTCGATCATCAAGGCGGGGCTGCGCGCCGTCGGCAAATCGGCGGGGCCGGTGCGGCCGCCGCTGGTCGATCTCACCGGCGGCGAAGAAGAGGAACTGCGTCGGCTGATCGCATCGGTGGCGCACGAAACCAGGGAGGTGCCGGCATGAAACCCGTCGTCGCAATCATGGCGCAAGGCGGCATGGGCGCCGCGACCGCGCTCCGCCTGACGCAGCGCGGGGTCGAGGTGCTGACCGTGACCGCGGGGCGCAGCGCCGCGAGCATCGAGCGCGCCACCAAGGCCGGCATGAAATCCGTCAGCGAGGATGCCTTCGTCCAGGCCGATTTTATTCTCTCGATCGTGCCGCCGGGCGAGGCGATACCGCTCGCCAAGCGGCTGGCGCCCTTCCTGATGCGGTCGGCGAAGAAGCCGATCTACATCGACCTCAACGCGATCAGCCCCGACACGGCGATGATGGTCGAGATGGTGGTGGCGCCGTCGAAGTGCGGCTTCCTCGATGGCGGGATCATCGGCGGGCCGCCGCGCGAGGCGGATGGCTACAGCCCGGTCTACTACGTCTCCGGGCCGGACGCGGCGCGGGCGAAGGTGCTGGAGGAATACGGCCTCAGGATCGGCGTGCTCGACCTGCCGGTCGGCGCCGCGTCGGCGCTGAAGATGTCGTACGCGGGCATCACCAAGGGCATGATCGCCATGGGCTCGTCGATGATCCTTGCCGCGCACCGCGCCGGCATCGCCGACGCGCTCTACGCGGAACTCGCGGCGAGCCAGGCGAACGTGCTCGCCGCATTCTCCAGGAGCATCCCCGACATGTTCGGCAAGGCGTACCGCTGGGTCGCCGAGATGGAGGAGATCGCAAACTTCGCCGGCAAGGACCGGGCGGAGCACGAGATCTACGATGCGCTCGCGAAGCTCTACGATCGGCTGGGGAAGGATTTTGCGGGCGGCAAAGATGAGGTCGCGGCGCTGAAGGCGTTTTTTTCCGCCGGCGCCGGGCAAGGGCTAGGACACACAATTGTCGTCCCCGCGCAGGCGGGGACCCAGTACACACGGGACCGGCGGCGTTTGCTGGGTGCCCGCCTGCGCGGGCATGACAGCGGGTGGTGGCTGCGCTGTCGGGTCTCTCCGCCCTCGTCATTCGGGAGCGGGGTGTGCGGCGGTGCGTAACCGCTGCTAGGCTCCCGCATCTCTTCCGTTCCAAGGGCAAGAAAAGATGACACAGGAAGATGTGCGCTGGGGGATTCTCGGGCCGGGCACGATTGCCCGGGCGTTTGCGGCAGCGCTGCCCCAGTCCAAGGGCGCGAGGCTGGTTGCCATCGCTTCGCGCGATGCGAAGAAGCCGGGGCTGGCGGAGGCGTTTCCGGGCGTGCGCATCCATCATGGATATCAGGCGCTGCTCGACGATCCCGAGGTGGAGGCGATCTACATCGCGACCCCGCATCCCGGCCACGCCGAGTGGGCGATAAAGGCGGCCGAGGCTGGCAAGGGCGTGCTCTGCGAGAAGCCGATCGCGGTCTCCGCCCATGAGGCCGAGGCGATGATCCATGCGGCGCGGAAGGCCGGGACGTTTCTCGGCGAAGCGTTCATGTACCGGCTGCATCCGCAGACGGCGAAGATCGTCGAACTCGTGACGAGCGGCGCGGTCGGCGAGGTGCGCACGATCAAGACCAGTTTCGGCTTCCGCATGGGGAACCCGGACCCGGCGCACCGGCTGCTCGCGAACGACACGGCCGGCGGCGGCATCATGGATATCTGCTGCTATCCGGTCTCGATGGCGCGGCTGATCGCCGGCGCGGCGACGGGGAAGCCGTTTGCCGATCCGGTGAAGGTGCACGGCGTCGGCCATCTCGGCGCCACCGGCGTCGACGAGTGGGCGTCGGCTGTGCTGCAGTTTCCCGGCGACATCCTCGCCGAGGTTTCGGGCGCGGTGGCGCTGGCGCACGACAACGTCGTCCGCGTCTTCGGCACCGAGGGATGGTTCGAGGTGCAGTCGCCGTGGTTCGCGACCGGTCGGCAGGGCGGCACGGCCGACATCGTCATCCATCGGCCGGACGGCAAGAGCGAGACGATCATCGTCAACGAGCCGCGCTGGCTCTACACCTTCGAGATCGAGGCGGCGGGCCGGGCGGTGCGCACCGGCCGGCAGGAGTTCGATCCGCCGGGCATGACGTGGGGCGATACGCTCGGCAACATGCGCGTGCTCGACAAGTGGCGCGCCGACGTCGGGCTGCAGTTCGGCATCGAGAAGGCCGAGCGGCGGACAACGACGATCGCCGGGCGGGCGCTGAAGAAGCCGGCGAAGCCGATGGCGCGCATGAAATTTCCGGGCATCGACAAGGCGACCTCGGTGCTGGCGCTCGGCGCCGTCGGGCTGGAGACGCCGGCGCACGCGGCGATCCTGCTCGACGCGTTCTACGAGCGCGGCGGCACCGTCGTCGACACGGCGTGGAATTATTGGGCGGGGCGCGCCGACCGCGTGGTCGGCGGCTGGATGGAGACGCGCGGCGTGCGCGAGGACATGGTGGTGCTCGCCAAGGGCCTGCACACGCCGCTCAACTATCCCGACGTGGTGGCGCGGCAGTTGGCCGAGTCGCTCGAGCGGCTCAGGACCGGCTACACCGATCTCTACGTCATGCATCGAGACAACCCCGATGTGCCGGTCGGCGAGTTCGTCGATGCGATCGACCGCGAGGTGAAGGCCGGGCGCATCCGCGTGTGGGGCGGGTCGAACTGGACCCGCGAGCGCATGGACGCGGCCATCGACTACGCGAAGAAGACCGGCAAGACACCGCCCGGGACGATCTCGAACAATTTCTCGCTGGCCGAGATGGTCGAGGCGCCGTGGGCGGGATGCATCGCGTCGTCCGACGATGCGTGGAAGGCGTGGCTGAGGCAACGCAGGCTGCCGCTGCTGGCGTGGTCGAGCCAGGCGCAAGGCTTCTTCACCGAGCGCGCCGGGCGCGACAGGCGTGGCGAGCCGGAGCTGGTGCGCTGCTGGTACAGCGAGAAGAATTTCGCTCGGCGCGACCGGGCGGCGGAATTGGCCAGGCGCCTCGGCAAGAAGCCGATCCACGTGGCGCTCGCCTATTGCCTGGCGCAGGATTTTCCGGTGCTGCCGCTGATCGGGCCGCTGACCTTGCAGGAACTGGAGGATTCGCTGGAGGCGCTGGATATCGCTTTGTCGCCGGCGGATGTCGCGTGGCTGGAGGGTTAGGCCGGCTTCGCTTCGAACGGAAAAACGCTCCGCGCCCTCCCTCTAGTCAGGGGGACGACGACGCGGCGGGCGCCGCGACTCAATCTGCGATGCGGATGGGGACGGACACGAGCTCGCGGCGCACCGACTTCTGGCCGTAGGGAACGAAGCGGACAAACACGAGGCTGGCTGAGGCGCCGACCGTGCCGAAATTCCGGTCGGGACTCGTCTCATCGATGATCGACGGATAGCCGGCGTAGCCTTCGCGCGGCGCGGCGTCCGCCTGCAGGTCGGTGGCGAGAAGCAGACTCGGCTCCGACCAGCGGATGAGGTCGGGCGAGGTCGCGTAGTAGAAGCCGTGCTCTTCGCCCGACGTGCCTGTCCGGTACTGGAAGACGGCGATGAAGGTCCGATCCTTCTCGTTCAGCACCAGGCCGCGAATCACGGGCTGCGTCTTCGGGCCGATGGCGGCGCAGTCGGCGGTTGCGATCTGCCACGCGTTGCTGGCGAACGCCGTCGCGGGGACGAAGCCGGTGCCCGACCAGACTTGCCAGCGCAGCGGGTCGCCGCCTTCCGCGCGCGCGAGGCAGTTGTGCGATTTGCCATCCTCGCCCCGCCGCCAGAGGATCGTGTAGAGCGCGCCCTGCCACGCGACGATGTTGGTGGCGGTGATGAAGCCGGCGGGATCGGCCACCCCGGAGTCATAGGGTGCCGGCGGGGGAAACGCGATCTGCTGTGGCGGCGCGCCGAGGTAGCCGAAGGTGGCACCGCCATCAGTGGAGCTCAGCGCGGCGATGCCGTTGTACCAGCAGTCGGTGCGCGCCGGGCCGGCGGAGCAGAGCATGCCGTGGCGATACGGGATGAAGCTGGCGCTGGCGAAGGCGAAGACGTCGCGGCCGTTGTCGGTGTGGAACGCCTGCAGCCAGGTGCGGTCGTCGAGTTGCGCGGGAACCGCACTGCCCGCGGCGGCGAAACGGACGGTGCAATCGCGCGTCAGGTGTTCGAGATCGGGGCCGACCAGTGCGCGGTTGATATAGTTGGGCGCGAACAGCACCATCTCGCCGGCGGCATTGCGGAAGGCGCGCGCGGGAGCGTCGGGCAGATCGTGCGCATCGCAGCCGTCGCGCACGGAATCGAACAGCACGCGCTCCGGTCCCGCGACGGCGAGCTCCAGCGCGCGAGACGTAACGCTGGCGGCGACCAGGAAGGCCGCCGCCAGCGCAAGCCGGGTCAACAACGAGGGGGCGCGCGGTCGACGGCGGCTATTCTGCGGCAACCAGCGCCTCCGCCCTGCCATCGTTGAGGCGATGCGGCATGCCGTTCTCCTCGAGGAAGGCGACGAGATCGCGGAAGCGGGCGGCATAGGTCCGCTCGAATTTCGCGAAGTCGGCCTTCTCCCATTCCTTGCGGAACGAGAACTTGTCCATCAGGCGCGACTCGACGAACGGGATGCCGAGCGTCTCGACGAACTCCCGCGTGCGGCTGTCGTAGGTGACGTAGAGGGCCGGATGCTGTTGGCGAGCGCCATCAGGTTACCGTGCAGACGGAACCCGGTGACGGCGCTCATCTTGCGCATCTCGTTCTCGAAGTCGGTCACCGTCTCGAAGACGGCGAGCGAAGAACGATAGAGGGCGAGCAGCGGATCGTCGGGGCCGAACACCCAGTCCTGATCGGTGAGCGCCTGGACGGCGTTGGTCATGACAGCGGCGCGGTCGTCCAGCTCGCCCTTGCCGGCGTAGTAGATCGCCTTCTCCTCCAGCTCGCCGGCACAGAAGATGGTCGTGTGATACTGCTCCGACAGCGTGCGGATGAGATAGCGCTGCAAGGTCTGGCGGCCGTGCGTATTGCGGCGAAGCGTGAAGCCGAGCCGGTCGATCGAGGCCGGATCGACCTGGCGGAGATGGATCTCCGGCTGGCCGGCGCGGAACATCGTCGGGCAACCGAAGATGCGCGTATTCTTTATCCCGATCGTGGCCAGCGCCTTTTGCGACAGCTCGCCGCGAACGCCCAGCGATACGGAGCGATCCGAGATCAGTTGCAGGAAACGCCGCGTCGATTCGTTGACGAATTCCGTGGCGCTGTCCGGCGCCTGCAGACCGATGCCGAAGGCGATAATCGGCACCGTGGTCTTCTCGAGGAGCGCGGTAACACCGTCCCACTTGCCGTTGGTGTTGATGTAGTTCGAGCCGCGCAGGAACAGGTAGTCGAGCTGGTTGATCTGCTCGATGTGCGCGTCGCGGTCCTTCTCGGTCTCCGAAACATAGATCGGCACCAGCTCCGAGAAATCGAGAATCTTCAGCGACGAATCGTAGACGAAGCCGTCGCCGATGTTCATGAACTGGCGGATCGACTTCTCCGGCTCGCCGTGCGCATAGGTGACGACCTCGTCGTGGTTGACCACCTTGCCGGCAGGGCTGATCACGCCGATGCGCGCCGGCCGGTCGGGGGCGCGGCGGGGAACGAACTTCAGCTTGGCAGGCCGGGCGGGAATCGTGGCCACCTTGGCCTTCGCCGGCTCGCGGCGACGGTTGGCTTTCTTCACGCTACGCACTCCTCTGATTACAGGTTTGGTCGGCCTTCCCGCGCTTCTCTCGGTCACGCGATCTTCCGCAACGGCTCGCTCGGGCGGGCCATCACGTCGACCATCTTGTTGTCGATGCCGTTCTCGTTCAGGAACGCGTGCATCTCGCGATAGGTCTGGAAACGGGCGCGGTTGAACCTGTCGAACAGCGCCTGATCCCAATAATCGTCGAGGACGAAGTCCTTGCCCGAGAAGACGTCGAAGCTCGGGATCTGGAAGGTCTCGGCGAACTCGGCGGTGCGGCTGTCGTAGGTGAAGTAGACGGACGGAACGCCGTTCGCCAACGCCATCAGGTTGCCGTGCAGGCGATAGCCGAGCACGAGGTCCTGGCGGCGGACGAGATCCTCGTAGTCCTTGACCACGTCGGAATAGAACAGGCGCTCGCGGTAAAGCCGCTCGACCTCGTCGTCGAGATAATGCGCGGCGACCGGAGGGTTGCCCTTCAGCGCCGCCCACGCCTCGGCCTTCTGCTCGTCGGTGCCCATCACCAGCTTCTTTTCCTCGATCTCGCCCTGCGCCATCAGCGTGGTGTTGAAGCGCGCCGACATGTCCTTGATCAGCGTGCGGTGGACGCTGAGATAGCGGTCGATGTCCTGGGCGTAATCGGACGAGACCTCGCGGCGCAGCGTCACGCCGACGTTCCTCACGTCCTCGAGCTTCGGCAGCGTGATCTGAAGATACGGGTCGTTGCCGCGGAAGGCGGTCGGGCAGCCGACAATGCGCACGTTGCGCACGCCGATGTCCCACAGCACCTGCGCCGAATAGGCGCCGCGGACGCCGAGCGACGTCGTCGAGTCGGCCATGATGCGGAACGCCGTCTGCGATTCCTTCGACAGCGTCAGCTTGCCCTTGACCGGCGCCTGCGCGCCGATGCCGAAGGCGATGACCGGCAGCTTGAGGCGGCGCAGCACCGCGACGCTCTGCCGCCAGTTCATGGTCTCGTTGATGTAGTTCGAGCCGCGCATGAAGACGTAGTCGTATTCTTCGCGCATGCGGTCGATGTCGGCCATGTTGGGCTCGGCGATCGGCAGCACGGCGAGCTTGTCGAAGTTCAGCAGCTTCAGCGACGAGTCGTAGACGAAGGCGTCGCCGATGTTGTGGTAGCCGTTGATGTTCCGCTGGACCTCCTGGTAGCTGTACCAACGCACGCAGTCGTGGTCGTACACCTCGCCTGAGGGAATCATCACTAGAGCGCGGGCCATGCGACCCTCCTTTCGCGTGAGCCAAGGTCGATCGTGGCGGCGTCGTCGTAGTGGCCGCGCGCGGCGGGGCGCGAGCGCGTTCGCAAAACGTCGCGGTAGAGATCGAGATGCGCCTCGGCGCATTCGACGTGATTCATCGGGCGGCGGATGCCGCCGCGCAGCCGCTCCCACAGCCCGGGCTCGGTCAGCGCCTGGATCAGGCGGTCGGCGAGATCCTCGGCGCTCCTGGCGCGGAAGTGCATGCCGTCGATGCCGTCGGTGATCTTCTCGGCCATGCCGCCGAGGTTCGAGGCGATCACCGGGCGGCCGTGGAAGAACGCCTCCTGGATCACGACCGGCGAATTTTCCCACCACGTCGAGGGCACGACGACCCAGTCGCACGACTGCATCAGGCGCGGCATGTCGTCGTTGCGGTAGGCGCCGTAGAGCTGGGCGCGGCCGGCGGCGGCAAGCTCGAGTTTCGCGATGCGCTCGCGATATTCGGGCGGGGCGCGCTCGATGTGGCCGCCGAAAATCATGGCGCGGGCATCGCTGCCCCAGATTTCGGCGGGCACGCGCGCGACGGCGTCGAGCAGCACGTCGGCGCCCTTGAACTCGATCATCTGGCCGAAGAAGGCGAAGCGCGACCGGCGCGGCTCAGGGCCGCTCAACGCGCGCGCCGGCGCCGGCGCGGCGATGTCGAGGCCGTTCTCGATGACCGAGATGCGCTCGGCCGGCAGGCCCCAGGCGACATAGCGATCGGCGAGGAAATGGCTCGGCGAGACGAAATGATCGCAGAGCTCCAGCATGCCGCGGATGAATTTTTCCCGGCGCAGGAATTTCGCCGGCGCGATGTCGGGGAAGCACTGGCTGCAGTCGATCGGCGTCGAGCGCGTGCAGAGCGCGCCGCCCTTCTTCACCATCTGGCCGTGGTGGTGGCAGAGCGCGAGATACTCGTGGAACGTCATCAGCAGCGCGGCATCGGGCGCCGCCTCGCGGACGGCGTAGAGCGACTCGAGGCCGAGGCCGATGACGTGGTGGAAATGGATGACGTGCGGGCGTGTCGCCTCGACGTAGCGCACGAGATCGCGGCCGATGTCGTCGGTATCGGCGCTCGACAGCATGAAGTGATCGTAGCGGTCGGTGTGGAACAGGATCTCGTTGTCGGCGAGGCCGTGGCTCATCAATGCCGAGTCGGCGTGGCGCGGGAACGGCGTGCCGACACGCGCCAGGAAAGCGGAGCTGACGCCGGCGACGGCGTTCAGGCCCTTGTGCAGGTTGTGTGAGGCGACCTCGGCGCCGCCCAGCGAAATCTTCGGGTGGCCGTGCGAGACGACGAGGATGCGCAGCGGTTCCACCGTGGCTATCTCCGCATGTTGGCGAGGGCGAGCGCCCAGCGATGATCGAAGGCCCACTGATCGACGCGGCGGGCGAGCGCGGGCTCGGACGCAAGCGTGCGTTCCTCGGCCGCGACGACCTCGGCCTGCGGCTGCCACAGCGCTGGCGTGCCGGCGAGGCGTATGCGGAGCGCCATGTCGAGATTGCGCGCCGCCGGCCCGAGGTAGCCGCGGGCGAAGCCGCCCGCCGCTTCGAAGCCGGCGCGTGAGACGACGCAGCACTCCAGCGTGCCGGCGGAGACTTCCTCCAGCTCGGCGCCGGCCAGCACCGCGCGCGGGAAGCCGCGGTGCGCGAAGCGAAGCTCGCGCCTGCCGTCGCGCTCGGAAAAATGCGTGCCCGCCCAGCGGACCGAATTGTCGTCGAACAGGACGGTCGGGCAGACGAGGTGGCGGCTGCCGTTCTGGCGGTAAGTCTCGATCAGGCGCTGCAGCCAGCCCGGCGACGCGGGCAGCATGTTGGCGGCGAGCAGGACCAGGGTCCCGGCCCGCGTGGCGGCGGCGCCGGCCTCCAGCCCGTCGAGCATGTCGTCGCCGGACGCGGTCGGAACCAGGCGGAGTGCGAGGCGGTAGAACGACGCCAGGCGGCGGACCTCGCCGGCGACCGCGAACAATGTCTCGCCCGGCGCCGCGAAAACGATGGGCAGGCGGCGCGCGAACGGATCGATGGCGAGCAGCGGCAGAAGGGCGAGCGCGTCGCCGGCACGATCGTCGGCGCCGATGACAATGGCGATGGAGGCCGGATCGTCGAAGGCGCCGGGCACGCCGACGTCGGCCGCTTCACCCGCCGGCGGCGCGTCGCGGCCGGCGGCCCGCAGCATGGGGCCGAGCTGCCGATCGACGATCGCGTCGGCGGCAGCCGAGCGCACGTCGATCGAATTGAGCAGCTTGCCGATGACCTCGCGTGGCGGCGCCTCGGCGAACGTCAGCGGGAAGAACGACGGCGGATTGCCGTCGCCGAGATCGAGCTCGAGGTGGGCCGAACCTGCGTTGGCCTCGGCGACCGGCGCGAAGGCAAGGAAGCCGGATTGCCTGCCGGCGCCGGCGAGATCGCGGAACAGTGGATCGCTGGCATAGGCGCCGGCAACATCGGCGCGCGGCAACCGCGTCCAGTCGCTGCTGATGACGACGGTCTCGGGGCCGGCGTGGAGGCGGACGGCGCTGACGCGCTTTTTCGGGTCGAGCAGCCACCCGGCGACCAGAATGCCGGCGCCGGGCACCGCGACGGCCACGTCGATGCCGAGGCGCACCGGCTCCTGAAGCTGCGATACCGTCTCGCGGCCGTCGAAGCGGTGCGCGGTGCGGCGCAGGCGGATCAGCACGTCTTCCGGCGCGGTGGCGCGCGGCAGCAAACTGCGCAGGTGGCCGGGGATTTCGCGGGCGGCGATGAGCTTGCGCTGGTTATAGACATCGACGGCGCGCCAGCCTTCGTCGCCGCGATAGAAGATCTGCGTCAGCAGCGAGGGATCGCCGAGCGGCGCCGGCGCGATGATGCCGGCGAAGCCGCGGCCGCGACCGCCGAGGTCGTCGCGCTCGTAGCTGGCCGACACGAACTCGGCGATGGCCGGCGGCTCGCCGGCGGTGACGATGCGCGTGCGGCCGGCGGGGAGATCGGAAGCCCAGCCCTGCAGGAAGATTTCGTCGCCTTCCGAGACGCCGCAGACTTCGATGAAGCCGGTGCGGCGCGCGGCGAGGCGGATCAAAGTTGCGGCGGCCCGGACGCGCGAGGGCGACGGCGATTCGCCGAGCAGGCCCTCGACTAGTCCATCGACAACCGCGCCGAAGGCGGAGCCGGACTCGGCGGCGATGACGCGAAAGATTGCGTCGAGGCTCGCGGGCCGCTGCAATGCCAGCGCGATCTTGCGGCCGCGCACCACGAGCGAGACCGAGCGCAGGGCGCTACGTTCGCGCGCCGGCAACGGGAAGACCGCGGCAAACGCGGACGGATGCCCGGCCGACGGTTGCGCAAGCGGCCAGCTTACCGCTGCGGCCTGCCACTTGAGTCGCGCGTCGTCGTTGGGGAAGACATCGACGGTCGCGGGTACGCCATCGCCCAGCGCCGCCATGATTACGGCGCCGTCCTCGGTCATCGCCCAGAGCCCGGTGTCGGGCGAGAGACGCGGAATGTCGGGCAGCTCGGCCACGTCAGAGCCTCATCGCCGCGGTGACGGCGACGCCGATCACCAGGCCGACGGCGGCGGCGAGCCACATGAGGTGGCCCTTCACCGGATGGACGTGCTGCTTGGCAAGCGCCTCCAGCCGGTTGTGGAAGGTGTGGGTCACGCCGTCGAAGCGGACGAGCAAAACTTCGAGCTCGGAAATACGGTCGGCCATCGACTGCTGCCGATCGCCAAGACCCTTGACCGAGTCGACGAGGCCGCCATCGGCGGTCGCGACCTCGGCGAGACGCTGCGCGGCGGCGTTCAGCTCGCCGAGCGATCCGGACTGGCGGGCCTGGATGCGGCGCTGCGCCACGATCGCCGCCTCGAGGCGGTCGAGGATGGGGCCAAAGGATGCGGCGATGGCCGACTCGGCCGTCGGTTCGGACGACACCGGCACGTCGAGTTCGAGGTCGGGCCCACCGCTCGGATGCATGGCGACGACGCGGAGCACGCGCGAGACCGGGCGCTGCAACTCGATGTCGAAGGCGTGAGCGCCGTCGCCGACGCCGTTCCGCCTGAGGTCGATGCGCGGCTTGTCGGCAACGGCCACGGCGAGCTGCTCGTCGCCGTCGAAGATGCGGACGCTGATGCGTTCGCGCGGCGCGGCCGGATACCAGGCCCAACCGTAGACGCGCGTGCCGTCGATGGCATCGATACGGCCGCGCAGCGGCGCGACCTGCGGCAGCGGCGGCGGGGTGGGAACGGAGAGACTGTTGGCGGCGGCGGTCATGGCTGGGCTCCCTAGGCCGCCACCAGCGCGCCGACGCGCACGCGCCGGTGGCCGAAGGCCGCCATGTGGCGCGCCGCGATTTCGTCGGTCGTCGGCGGCCGCGTCGATGCTGCCGCCAGCCGCCGCCACAGGGCGGGATCCTCGGCGCAGCGGCGCATGACGCGGGCGAGATCGCGCGCATCGCCGGGGCGGACGTGGAGGCCGTCGCGCTCGTCGTCGACCAGCTCGGCCATGCCGCCGATGCCCGACGCGATCACCGGGCGGCCGTGGAAGCGGGCCTCGCCGATGGTGAGCGGCGCATTCTCCCACCACACCGACGGCACGACGACCCAATCGACTTCCGCCATCAGCGACGGCACGTCGGCGCGGCCGTACTGGCCGAGGCGGCTGACGCTGTCGCCGGCCCGCGCGAATTTCGATTCGAGATCGGCGGTGAAGGCGTCGCTCTGGAACAGCGCGGCGCCGTGGACGCGCAGCTCGAACTCGACGCCGGATTCGGCGAGCTCGCGGCAGGCGTCGAGGAGGACATTGACGCCCTTCCACGGATTGAGATTGCCGAAATAACCGAAGACGTTGCGCGTCACGTACGGCGGACCGCGATGCGGCACCGGATCCTCCGCCGGGTGGCCGTTCTCGATCACCTCGATGCGCTCGGCCGGGATGCCCCAGTCGATGTAGCGATCCTTGAGGAACTGGCTGGGGCTGATGAAGGTGTCGACCGCGACGAGGTGCGATTTGAGGTTCAGCTCGCGCAGCCGGAACGTCGCCGCCGATATCTCCGTGAAGCAGGCGTGGCAGCGATCCGGCGACGCATCGAGGCAGCGCGCGTGGTCCTTGGTGCGGACCATCAGGCCCTCGTTGGCGCAGATCGGGTAGTAGTCGTGCAGCATGAAGACGATGCGCGCGTTGGGCAGCACGCGGCGGACGAGCGCCGGAAACTCCGCGCCGACGAGCAGCAGATGATGGATCTCGACGACGTCGGGACGGAACTGCTCGAGCAGGTTGATCAGATCGGGCACGACGCCGTGCAGGTCGATCTGGCTGATGGCGAAACGGTCGAAGTGGCCGGCCCACAGGATGATCTCGTCGGCGGCGTCGCCGACGGCCTGAAAGCTGGTGCCGGGGCGCGGCTCGCGGTGGATCTGGTTGGTCGCGGCGAGGAACAGCGCGTCCCAGCCGGCGCGCTTGTAGGCCTGGAACAGATCGTGCGCGACGATCTCGGTCCCGCCGGGATGAAACGCCGGGTGATTGTGTGCGACGACGAGAATGCGCGGGTTGGTCATTTCGCCTGCTTGTGGCCGATGATGAAGATGTCCTGGAAATGCGCCGACGGACGTCCGCGCCAGCGGCCGAGCGACTTCCGCCGCACCTCGAGACCGGCGGCGTCCACGACCTCCTCGATGAGACCGTCGTCGAAGGCGACGGCGCCCAGCGGATTGACCTTGTCGACGTGCCACTCCGGCCCGCCCTCGACGCGCTTGAAGTCGAGACGCGGGTCGCGCGTGCGCGACGGCGCGTCGGAATTCAGCGTCATCACGAACGCGGTCAGCATGACGGTGCCGCCCGGCGCCAGGACGCGCGCGGTCTCGACGGCGTAGCGGCGGAGTTCCGCCGCCGGCAGGTGCGTCGCGACCGAGATCAGCGCGACGAAATCGAAGGCGGCAGCGGCGAAAGGCAGCGTCACCTCGGCGCCGGCGACGGTGCCCGTCGGGTTGTAGATGGCGTGCCGGATGTCGAGGTGCTGGAAGCGGAAGTTAGGATAGGCCGGCGTCACGATGCCGTCGCACCAGTCGATGCCGGCCTTGACCGGATCGACGCCGTCGTAGGTGCCGCGCTCGGGATCGAGGTACTGGGTCATGGGCACCGCGAGCCGGCCGATGCCGCAGCCGATGTCGAGCACGTGCGCATCGGGACGCAGGCCGCCGAGCTCCACCGCGTGGCCGAGAAACTCGGCGCCGATGGCGCGATAGTCGCCGTCGCCTACGAACAGGCGATCCTGCGGCGGGAACGGCATGAAGCGATTGCGCCGGACGGCGTCGATGAGCCAGCGGATCGGCGGCGGGGATTCTTCCGGCGTCGTTACGACTTGCAGCGCGGCGCTCATGCGGCACTCCTCAATGGCGCGCCGCCGGCCGCCGCCATCAGTCGGCGCATGTCGTCCGCCCAGCGGGAGGCATGCAGCCAACTGTTGTAGCGATCGGCCGAGCCGCGCATGTAATCCTCGTTCTGGCGGATGGACTGGCGCTCGAGGTGGTAGAGCTCGGCGCTCGCGACGTAGGCGATCTCGTAGCCGGCGCGCCGCACCTTCAGGCACAGGTCGCTGTCCTCATAGTCGCCGATGACGTAGTCCTCCGTGAAGCCGCCGACCGACTCAAAGACATCGCGACGGACGAACAGGCAGGCGCCGGTCACCGCCGGCACGAGGCGATCCACCGTCGCCGGCGCATAGGCGCGCGGCAGGCCCTTGTAGAAATGATTGTTGATCCAGCGGCCGAACTGATTCAGCGAGAAGTACATGCCGGCGTGCTGGATCGAGTTGTCCTCGTACAGCAGCTTCGGGCCGCAGATGCCGATCCTCGGCGACAGGCGCGCGGCGAGCAGATCGAGCCAGCCGGACGAGGCCGGGATGACGTCGGAGTTGAGCATCGCCAGCGTTGGGGCGCGCGCGACGCGGGCGCCGGCGTTGCAGGCGGCGGCGTAGCCGCCGTTCCGCGCCATCACGACCAGCGCCATCGGCAGCGCGTAGACCAGATGCAGCCCCTGCATCAGGTGGAGCACATCGGCCGCCTGCTCCGGCGAGTCGAGGACATAGATAAGCTCGGCGCCGGCGAAAGACGGATCGGCGGCGAAGGCCGCTATCTGCGCGCGAAGGAACGACAGGTTGCGATAGAGCGGGACGACGACGCTGACCGCCGGCCGCTCGACCGGCGCGCCGATCTGCTCGATGCGCGGTTCGGGGAGCGAGGTGCGGATCGTCTTCTGCAGCTCACCCAGGATCGGCGCCAGGTATTTGGCGAGCAGCGCTTCGCTGAGGTGCTGCTGCGGCAGGGCGCGGAGCAGCAGCGCGCGGCGCGGGACCGGATCCGCGGCCTGCGGACGCGGCACGATGCGGTGGCGCGTGCCCGACGTCAGCTTCAAGGAGAGGCGCGGCTGCAGGATCGGCGTTGCCGACCTGTAGGTCGCCGCGAGACCGACGAAGCCGGTCGGCGGAACGGGGTTGGCGGCGGTCGGCGCAAGCTGGAACCGGTGCCAGTCGATCGCGTGGCGCGTGCCGGATTCGTCCTCGGCCTCCAGCGCCTCGACAAAGTTGCCGGGATCGCGCATCCAGCCGGCCACTAGCAGCCCGGAGGATTCGGCCAGCGCCAGTTCGACGGCGAAGGACGGCGAGCCGTTGCGGCCGGCGAGCTGGCGCGGCCGGAGCGGCGTCTTCATCTGGAACTCGAGCGACGCGGCGCGGCCGGACGGCGATGTCTCGGCGAGCGCGCGGGCGATGAATTCGCGCAAGCGGTCGCTGGCGGTCGTCACCTCGGACTGCCACCACTGCGGCAACGCGCGGACGGTGGCAGCACGGCGCGGTCGGCGGACGGCGATGCCGCCCTCGCCGACCACGATCAGCCGATCGGCGGCGGCGAGATCCGCCGGCGCGATGAGGCGCAGCAGGCGCTTGCCCTGCCGGGCATCGGCGAGATGCCAGGACTGCGGCAGATGATCGATGCCCTTCGCCGATACGGCGTAGACGGCGCGGACGTCGCCCAACGCGGCCGGAAGAAGGGTGCGGTGCAGGCCGCGGCCGTCGCCGATGTCGGCCTCGATGCCGATCGTCGCCGGGGTCGGCGACAGCGTATCGGTGAGGCGGCGTATGGCACGCAGGAATGCCGGATCGCGGCGAAGATGAAAGACGCTCGACCAGACGCCGAACAGCGCCGAGACAAGCGAGATTCTGGCGGCGGGCTCGAGGCCGGCGGCGAGCGCAGCGAGGTCGGCGGCGCGATAGCGCGTGCCGGGTTGGAGGTCGATCAGCCGGCCGGCGGCAAGCACGCCGGTAAAGGCGCGGAGCACCAGCGGCCGCTCCGATGCCGGCGGACGAAACGCCCAAAGTACTCTGGTGCCACCATTTGCGAGCGGCAGGCGCAGCGTCGTCAGCGGCGCCGGAGCGGCGCCGGATAGAGTTTCGAGGCGAGCGGCGGAATGCAGCCGCACGCCCATGTCGCACGCGACCACCAGAACGCCGCCGCCGAGAGCGCGAACTTCCACAACGCCATCGGCCGGTGTCTCTACGGTCGCGGTACTCATGAACCTGCCCCCAGGTGAGAGAAAGGACGGGTGGCGCCCGAAAGCGCCACCCGGAATGGCTAGTGGACGTTGAAGTAGAGGCTCGGGTCGGCGTGCACGTCGTCGGCGTTGACGTTGTGCAGGGTGATCGTGTCGCCGTTGCCGAGGTCGACGACGGTGTCGCCGCCAACCTGGGTCGCCCGCGCCGCGACATCGTCGGCACTCGTGATGCTCGTGCCGTTGATGTTCTTGGCGATCTGCATGATGTCGTCGCCGGCCGTGAAGTCGACGATGACATCCTGGCCGCCGCCGCCGGTGAAGACGAACGTGTCGTCACCCGCGCCGCCGGTGAGCGTGTCGGCATGGGCGCCGCCATCCAGCGTGTCGTTGCCCGACCCGCCGTTGAGGACGTCGTGGCCGGTGCCGCCGAGGAGCGTGTCGTCGCCGGTGCCGCCATCGAGGTTGTCGTTGCCGGTGCCGCCAACGAGCGTGTCGTCGCCGGAGCCGCCGGTGATGGTGTCGTTGCCCGTGCCGCCGTCGAGGTAGTCGTTGCCGCTACCGCCGTCGATGGTGTCGGAATGGTCGCCGCCGAAGATCTGGTCGTCGCCATTGCCGCCGGACAGGATGTCCTGGCCGGTGCCGCCGGTGATGACGTCGTCGCCGTCGCCGCCGGTAATGGTGTCGTTGCCGGTGCCGCCGGTGAGCGTATCGTCGCCGGTGCCGCCGTCGATGGTGTCATCGCCGGTGCCGCCGTCGATGGTGTCGGCGCCGGAACCGCCGGACAGCGTATCGTTGTGGTCGCCGCCGAAGATGAGGTCGTCGCCACCGCCGCCGTCGATCACGTCCTGGCCGGTGGCGCCGATGAGCGTGTCATCGCCGTCGCCGCCCGCGATCGTGTCGTTGCCGGTGCTGCCTTCGACATAGTCGGCGCCGCTGCCGGCGTCGATCACGTCTTCGCCGCTGCCGGCATAGATCTGATCGTCGCCTGAGCCGCCGAAGATGTGATCGTTGTGCTCGTCGCCGAACAGAACGTCGTCGCCGGAACCGCCGTAGATCTGGTCTTCGCCGGTGCCGCCGTGGACGGTATCGTCGCCGCTGCCGCCGTTGATCGTGTCGTTGCCGGCGTTGCCGTTGAGGATGTCGTCACCGGAGCCGCCGTTAATGACGTCGGCCTTGCTGGTTCCGTTCAGGGTGTCGTCGTAGGCACTGCCTTCTAGAGTCGCCATCGCCCAGTCTCCGTTGTGTGAGGCCTTCGGCTTGCTGCCCGGGCCACAACCGCCGTTGGATCCCCCTGCGATTGCTATTACGGACAGTATAGCGATGGTGCGATGCGCGAAACTACCAATTGCCCTTGGAGATCGTCTATCTAACTCCGGAGTTAAGCCGCGCTAAACAGTTATAAGCCGAGTTATTATTTGATGTTGTCAGTATACTGGCAAACCGGTTCGAGATTAGAACTTGTTAGCCCGCAACCGCGAAGCGACCGCCCTACTCCTCGCGGAAAGCCCGGTAGAAGGTCGCGGTGATCGGGCTCAGGATGTAGTCGATCGCCTTGCGCGGAGCGCGCTTGACCACGAGGTCGGCCGGCATGCCGGGGTGCAGGCGCATCTCCGGATGAGCGGCAAGCGCGGCGGCGTCGATCTCGGCGCGCACCGTGTAGTAGATGAGGCCGCGGTCGCGATCCTCGGTCTGGTCGGCGGCGACGTACAGCAGCTTGCCGTCAAGCACGGGATAGGTACGCGGGTCGTAGGCGGTCAGCCGCACCTCGGTCGGCTCGCCGACCTTGACCGAGTCGATGTCGAGCGGGCTGAGACGGGCCTCGACGATGAGCGGCTCGTCGCCGGGCTCGATGTCGAGCAGCGCCTGCCCTGCCGAAATCGCACTGCCCTGCGTGCGCACCTGGACGTTGAGCACGGTGCCGTCCTCGGGTGCGCGCACGGTTAACCGATCCAGCGTGTCGGCCGCGACCTTCATAAGTTGCGTCGCGGCGTTGAGCTTGAGCTGCGTGTCCTGGATGTCGTTGGCGACGTCGCCCTGCCATGTCATGCGCAGCGACAGCAGCGCCAGCTCGGCAGCGGCTTTCTCCTGGATGGAGCGGGCGTGTTGCGCGGTGAACTGGCCGACGTTGCCGCTCACCTGACTCAATTGCCCCTGCAGGTCGGTGGCCTGCCGCTTGGGCACGACGCCCTTGTCGACGAGGTCCTGGATGTTATCGAGCTGCTCCTTGAGTATCGCCTCCTGCTGGGTGGCGGCGGTGAGCTGGGCGTCATAGGCGTCCGCCTCGGTCTGGAACTGGTCGATCTGCTTCTGCTGGACGGCGAGGTTGCCCTGATAGATGTCGCGTCGATTTTCGAAGACGTGGGTCTCGTCGCTCATCACCGACTGCGCCATGTCGCTCTGGTCCGCGAGCAGCTCAGCGGGGAAGGTGATCGTGGCGGCGCTGGCCTGCTCGGCGCGCAGGCGCGCGAGGCGCGCGAGCAGGCCGATGCGGGTGCCGCTGGCGGACGCGAGATCGGAGCGCGCGCGGGTGTCGTCGAGCTTCAACAGCGGCTGGCCGGCCTTGACCTTGTCGCCCTCGGCGACCAGCAGCTCGGAGAGGATGCCGTCCTCGAGGTGGCTCACCGTCTTTTTCTTGGAATCCGCGATGACCGAACCCGAGGCGACCGAGGCGCTATCGAGATTGGCGGTGAAGGCCCAGACGAGGAAGCCGCCGAAGCCGATGAGAATCGCGGCGATGCCGGCGATGGCCGGGCGGCGCAGCGACGTCATCGGCTCGAAGGCCTCGACCTCCATCGGCGCCTCCCAGACGACGGCCTCGGCGCGATGCGGGACCATTGCCGTCGCGGCGACGACGCGCGCCGCGGCCGTCCGCCGCCACTCGACGAAATCGATCATGATTCGGCTCCTGCGGCAGTGCGCTTGACGACGACGTCGGATGAAGCGCGGCGGATCGGCTGGACGGCGTTGGCAGTCGGCGTGCGCTCGCCGAACTGGGCGATGCGCCCGTCCTGGAGGACCAGCAGCTTGTCGACGCAATCCATGATCGACTGGCGGTGGGCGATGACGATGACGATGGCGCCGTTGCGCTTGGCCGCCGTAATGGCGGCAATCAGCGCCTGTTCGCCCTCGGCATCGAGGTTGGAGTTGGGCTCGTCGAGCACCAGCAGCAGCGGCTCGCCGAACAATGCGCGGGCAAGCGCGATGCGCTGGCGCTGACCGCCGGACAGCGTCAGCCGCCCGTCGCCGATCGGCGTGTCGTAGCCCAGCGGCAGGCGCCCGATGGTCTCGTGCACGCCGGCGGCGCGGGCGGCCTCGATGACCTGCCGCGGGTCGGCGTCGCGCATGCGCGCGATGTTTTCGCGCACCGTTCCCTCGAGCACGGAAACCGACTGCGGCAGGTAGCCGGCAATGTCGCCGAACGAACTGCGCTGCCAGAGGTAGACGTTGTGCCCGTTGAAATAGACGCCGCCCGCCGTCGGCCTGGTGACCCCGACCAGCAGTCGCGCCAGCGTCGACTTGCCGGCGGCCGAGGGGCCGGCGATGCCCAGCACGGTGCCGGGCGACAGGCTGAACGAGATGCCGCGCAGGATCGGCACGTCCATGCCGGGAACGGCGTAGACGAGGCGATCGACGACGAGGTCGCCGGGAATCTTGGGGATCGGGAAACTCTCGCGCACCGAGCCGCGCACCTCGACGACGTCGCGGATGCGCTTCCACGCGGCGCGCGCGAGGATCCACTGGCGCCAGTCGGCCGCGAGGCTGTCGAAAGGCATCAGCAGGCGGCTCATGATCATCGTGCCGCCGATCATCGAGCCCGCCGAGGCGAGGTTGTTGATCGCCAGCCACGCGCCGATCGCCAGCACCACGATCTGCATGGAGTAGCGCACGGCGCGCGTCAGTGCGTGCATGCCGCGGCTGCGGCGATTGCCGGTATTGGTGAGATCGATGGAATGGAAATGAAGCTGGCGCCAGCGCGCGGCGAGCGCGGGCAGCATGCCCATCGCCTCGATGACCTCGGCGTGACGCATGGTGCCGCCGATGCTGGTGATGCTCTCGATGGTCGCCTCGTTCGCCTCCTTCAGCGTCGGCCGGCAGAGGACGTCGGAAAGGATGTTGAGGCTGACCAGAACTACCACCGCGATCAGCCCGGCCAGCCCGAACAGCGGGTGGAGCGCGAACATCACGGCAAGGAAGATCGGCGCCCACAGCGCTTCGAACGGGGCGGAGAAGGCGGTGCCCGTGATGAAGCTGCGCAGGTCGGAGAGATCGCGCAGGACTTCGGTGGCGCGGGTCGAGCCTTTCTCCAGCGCGGTCTGCATCGCGGACTCGATCGCCGGCAGGTTGAGCCGGCTGAGCAACTGCCCGGCGAGCGCCTGGAAGGCGAGCGAGCGGATGAACTCGAGCAGCCCGTAAAGGATGAGGGCGCCCAGCGCGAGGATGACCAGCATCTTCAGCGTATCGACGCTGCGGCTCAGGATCACGCGGTCGTGCACCTGCAGCATGAACAGCGGCACGGTGAGCTGCAGCGTGTTGATGAAGGCGCTGAGAATGCCGGCGAGGACGAAGCCGTGCATGAGCACGCGCCGGCACTCGCGGATGAGCGCGATGCCGTCCGTCGTCTTTTTCGGTGAGGGTTTTGCCGCACTTCGCGCGGCGAAAGTGCGGGGTTGGTCGCTGCTGTTCAGGTCGACGGCACTGGTCATAACGCCCCCGGTCGATGCAGATTTCTACAATGTATCGTGAGGGCTAAAGGTTTTGTTCGGCGTTGCAACAAGTGTTCGCGAACTGGCTGAACAAACAAGTATATAGTGGTCGAGCTAAAAGTTTCGTAAGTATTTCGATTTTTGAAGCAACTACGAAACTCAACGGGGAGCGGCGATGACTATTCAGGCTGATAAACTTGTACTCGAAAGAGATATTTCTTATCCTCAAGAATTATCAACTCCGAAACCGGGATCGCCCCCCAGCGTCCGCCACCTCGACCTCGCCCGCGAGGTCGAGCGCGTGCACCGGCGCTACCTCGATCTTCTGCGCGCCGAGCTGATGCGGCTCGGCATCGACGACGTCAGTCCGGCGCAGGTACTGATGCTGTTCACCATCGGCGACGATCAGCTTTCGGTGCGCGACCTTTTGGAGCGCGGCAATTATCTCGGCTCCAACGCCTCGTACAATCTCAAGCGCCTGCTCGAGGCTGCCTACATCGAGCGCGAGGCATCGTCGCGCGACCGGCGGTCGGCGCACATACGCCTGGCGCCGCGCGGGCACGAACTCTGCGCCAAGATTCGCGAGATCGACCAGAGCTACCAGCAACTGATGGTGCGCGACGCCGAGCAATTGCGCGACTTCGAGACGACGGTGAAGACGCTCCGCCGCATCGAGATGATGATCCTGACCACGGTGAAATACGGCGACGGACTGAAGGGCTGGGGCAGCGAGTGAAGATCGTCTTCGTCCATCGCCGCGGCGCCGGACAGTTCCGCCATCTCGCCGCGCATCTCGCCGAGCGCGGCGCGGACGTGACGGTCGTCTGCGAGAAGCCCGACGAGCCGGTGCGCGGCGTCCGCTTCGTGAAGCACGCTGCCATCACGGAACGCGTGCCCGGCCATCTATCGGTCGCCGATGAGTATGCCCAGCACGCCAACCGCGTCGCCGAGACTCTGGAGCGGATGCGGCGCGCCGAGGGCGCACCGGATCTCGTCGTCGGCCATATCGGCTGGGGCGGCATGCTTTTCGTCAAGGACGTGCTCAACACCACGCCGGCGCTGGGCTACTGCGAGTATTATTTCCAGCCGAAGGGCGGCGATATCGGCTTCGATCCGCGCGAGCCGGTGACCATCGCCGAGCTCGGCCGCGCGCGCCTGCGCAACATGGTGCAGCGGGCGAGCCTCGACGCGATCGACGCGGGGCTCAGCCCGACCGCGTGGCAGCGCAGCCGCTACCCGGCGCCGCTGCGGCCGCGCATCGCGGTCTGCCACGAGGGCGTCGATGTCGATCTCTGCCGGCCGGATACTGCGGCGCGGTTCCGCCTGCCCGACGGTCGCGTGCTTTCGCCGGGCGATCCGGTGGTGACGTATGTCGCGCGGAGCCTGGAGCCCTATCGCGGCTTCCCGCAATTCATGCAGGCGGCGGCGCTGATCGCGAAGCAGCGGAAGGACGCGGTGTTCGTGGTCGCTGGCGACGATGGCGTCAGCTACGGCCGGCCGCACCCGAGCGGGCGAAGCTGGCGCGCGGTGATGATGGAGGAGACCGGGCTCGATCCCGCCCGCATCTTCTTTCTCGGCGCCATCGATCATGCCGCGCTGGTCCGCCTGTTTCAGGTCTCGGCGGCGCACGTCTACCTCACGGTGCCGTTCGTGCTGTCGTGGTCGCTGCTCGAAGCGATGGCGTGCGGTTGCAACATCGTCGCTTCCAGTACCGCGCCGGTGACGGAGGCGATCCACGACGGGCGGAACGGGACGCTCGCGGATTTCTGGGACGCCGATGCCATCGCCGCGCCGGTCGTCGAGGCGCTGGCGCAACCTGAGTCCACCCGCGCACGCCGTCGCGCGGCGCGGGCGACGATCGAGCAGCGTTACCGGCGGAGCGATTGCCTCGCGCGGCAGGTCGATATCCTCGGGCGGGTCGCCACGGGCGAGATGAGCGCCGGTGCGGGAGGCCAGTCCTGACATGGCCGACGCGGCGAAGCGGTTTCTGGTCACCGGTGGCGCCGGTTTCATCGGCTCGGCGCTGGTGCGGCATCTCATCGAGGATACGCCGCACCACGTCGCGGTGGTCGACAAGCTGACCTACGCCGGCAACCTCGCGTCGCTCGTGCCGGTGGCTGTCAGCCCGCGCTATCGCTTCTGGCGCGCCGATATCGGCGACGGACGCGCGATGCGCGAAATCATCGGGATGGTTCAGCCCGATGCGATCATGCACCTCGCGGCGGAGAGTCACGTCGACCGTTCGATCGACGGGGCCGCAGCGTTCGTTGCCACCAACGTCGTCGGGACGTTCGAGCTGCTGCAGGCGGCGCTGGACTATTGGCGGACGCTGCCAGCGGGGCGCGGCGCGGCCTTCCGCTTCCATCATGTTTCGACGGACGAAGTTTTCGGCGCGCTCGGTCCGACCGGCGCATTCGCGGAGTCCTCGGCCTACAAGCCGAGCTCGCCCTACTCCGCATCCAAGGCGGCGTCGGATCATCTCGTGCGCGCGTGGCACCGGACGTACACGCTGCCCGTTGTCATCAGCAACTGCAGCAACAATTTCGGCCCGCGGCAGTTTCCCGAGAAGCTGGTGCCGCTGATGATCCTTAATGCGTTGGCGGGCCGGCCACTGCCGCTTTACGGCGACGGGCGGCAGGTGCGCGACTGGCTTTATGTCGATGATCATGTCGCGGCGCTGATGCTGGTGGCGGAGCGCGGGCGGGTCGGCGAGACGTACCTCGTCGGCGGCGAAAGCCGCTTCACCAACCGCGATATCGTCGCGATGATCTGTTCGCTGCTCGACCACCGGCGGCCGGACGCGGCGATCGGGCCGCGCAGCCGGCTTATCCGGTTCGTCGCGGACCGGCCGGGCCACGATGCGCGTTACGCCGTCGACTCTACGAAGATTCGCCGCGAGCTGGGATGGGCGCCGCGCGCGACGCTGCGTATGGGGCTGGAAAAGACCATTGACTGGTATCTCGACAACGAAGCCTGGTGGCGGCCGCTACTGGCCGGCGAAGCATCGCGCGCGCCGGCGCAGGCCAAGGCGTCATGAGCCGCAAGGGCATCATCCTGGCGGGCGGCGCCGGCACGCGGCTCTATCCGGCGACGCTATCCGTCAGCAAGCAGCTCCTCCCGGTCTACGACAAGCCGATGATCTACTATCCGCTGGCGACCCTGATGCAGGGCGACATCCGCAATATCCTGATCATCTCGACGCCGGACGATACGCCGCGCTTCCACAGCCTGCTTGGCAACGGCGCAAAGTGGGGACTGTCGATCAGCTACGCCGTCCAGCCGCATCCCGGCGGGCTGGCGCAGGCCTTCACGATCGGCGCGGATTTCATCGGCGACGATGCCAGCGTGCTGATCCTCGGCGACAATATCTTCTACGGCGACTCGATCGCGCAGTTGCTATGCCGCGCCGATGCACGGCGGAGCGGCGCGACGATCTTCGCCTATCACGTGCGCGATCCGCAGCGCTACGGCATTGCGGAGTTCGACGGCAGCGGCGCGGTCATCGGCATCGAGGAGAAGCCGGCGCGGCCGAAATCCAGCTATGCGGTCACCGGCCTCTACTACTATGACAGCAGCGTCGTGGAGCGCGTGCGGCAGTTGCGGCCGTCGGCGCGCGGCGAGCTGGAGATCACCGACCTCAACCGGCTCTATCTCGACGAAGGCGCGATGACGGTGGAGATCATGGGCCGCGGCTTCGCCTGGCTCGACACCGGCACGCACGACTCGCTGCTCGAGGCGAGCGAATTCATCGCGGCGCTGGAGCGGCGGCAGGGGCTCAAGGTTGCGTGCCCTGAGGAGATCGCGTGGCGCAAGGGCTGGATCGACGAGCGCCAGTTGATCGCGCTGGCGAAGCCCCTCGCCAGCAGCGGGTATGGCGAGTACCTGCGAAATCTCACCGGCGAGCGCGGATTCCGCGCCGACGCGAAAGTCGCCTAGTCGCCGTTCGTAGACGTAAAGACGTGGGCGACGCCGACTGCCGAGATTTGCACGCGGTCGCCGACGTTCGGCAGGTCGGCGCCGGCACTCTTCACCATGATCAGCGGCAGGTCCGCGCGGTCCATCGCGACATGGACGCGGCAGAGCGCGCCGCCGAATTCGACGTGGGTCACCTGCCCTGCCGCCCGCCCGGACTCGTTGGTCCGCGCCAGGCGCAGTTGCTCGGGGCGGAGGATGATCTCGCCGCTGCCGCTCCGCATCGGTGCGTCGGTCGCAACGCGGCCCAGCGCACATTCGGCCCAGCCGTCGCGCAATATTGCGGGCAGGATGATCGCATCGCCGAGGAAGCGCGCGGTGTGCGGATCGCGCGGGCGCATGTAGAGGTCGCGCGGGTCGCCTACCTGCTTCAGGCGTCCGGCATCGAAGACGGCGACCCGGTCGGCGAAGGACAGCGCCTCGGCCTGGTCGTGAGTCACCAGCAACGCGGTGATGCCGGTGGCGGCGAGCACGCCGGCGACGGCATTCCGCATCGCCTCGCGCAGATCCATGTCGAGGGCGGAGAACGGCTCGTCGAACAGCATCAGCTTCGGCTTCCGCGCCAGCGCGCGGGCGAGCGCGACGCGCTGCTGCTGGCCGCCCGACAATTCGTGCGGGCGGCGGGTGACCATCGCCGCGTCGAGCTCGACCATGTCGATCAGCTCGGCGATGCGCGCCTCGCGGCCGGGCATGCGGCGTTCCAGCCCGAAGCCGATGTTGTCGGCGACGCTCAGGTGCGGGAACAGCGCTCCGTCCTGCGGGACGAAGCCGATACCGCGCTTGTGGGCGGGGACGGAGGCCGGCGCATCGGCGAGCGTCTCGCCGTCGAGGACGATGCTGCCGGTGTCAGGCACGTCGAAGCCGGCGATGAGGCGGAGGAGCGTCGTCTTGCCGGAGCCGGAGGGACCGAAGATGGCGGTGCGGCTGGCGCGCTCGACGTCGAGGTCGATGCCGTCGAGGGCAACGACGGCGCCGAAGCGCTTCGTCAAACGCGAGATGCGGAGGAACGTCATCGGCCGGCCGTGCGCCGCGAGCGGGCATAGAGCAGCAGCGTCAGCGGCAGCGAGAAGACGACCATCATCGCGGCGTAGGGCGCGGCGCCGGCGTAGTCGAGCTCGCTGGTGAGCGCCCAGAACTGCGTCGACAGCGTCGTGGTGCCGTTCGGCGACAGCATCAGCGTGGCGGTCAGCTCGGTCGTGATGCCGAGGCCGGCGAGCGCCATCGCGGCGGCGATGCCGGGCGCGGCGAGGCGGAACGTGATCTGCCGGATCGCCTGGAACGGCGTGCGGCCGAGCGCCATCGCGGCGCGCTCGAGATCGACCGGCACCTGTGCGACGCTGGCGCGCAGACTGACCAGCGCGCGCGGCAGGAACAGCAGCGCGTAGGCGAGCAGCAGCGTCGCGATAGTCTGATAGAGCGGCAGCAGAACGCGGACGGTGATGGTGACCAGCGCCAGCGCCACGACGACGCCGGGCAAGGCGCCGAGGTAGTAGTGGCAGGCTTCCAGTATCCGCTGCAGGCGGCCCGGCGCGCGCACCGACAGCCAGGCGAGCGGCATCGCGGCGATGGTGGTGACGACGGCGCCGCCGACGGCGAGCACGATGGTCTGGCCAAGTGCCGGGCCGATCTCTCCGAGATTCCAGATGCCGGCGCCGCCATCGACGAGCCAGCGCACCAGCGTGACCAGCGGCACGCCGAGCGACAGCGCGGCGAGGCCGGCGTTGAGCAGCAGGCATGGCACCATCCACGGGCCGAGGCGGCGGCGGACGGGGAGACGTGCGGCGCCGGAGCCGACGCGGGCGTAGCGCTCGTCGCCGCGCACGAACCATTCGAGCTCAAGCAGCAGGAAGCAGCAGACGATGAGCACGACGGCCAGCATGTTGGCGGCCGGCCCGTTGTAGACGGCCTGGAACTGATCGACGATCGCGGTGGTGAACGTATCGAAGCGGATCATCGCGAAGAGGCCGAACTCGCCGAGCAGATGCAGGCCGATGAGCAGCGCGCCGCCGCAGATGGCGAGACGCAACTGGGGCAGCACGGCGCGGAAGAAGACGCGCCACGGCCCGTTGTCGAGCGAGGCGGCGACGTCCTCCATCGCCGGATCGAGGCGGCGAAGCTGCGCGGCGACCGGCAGGTAGAGGAAAGGGAAGTAGGCCAGCACCGAGATGAGGATGCCGGCGCCTAACCCGTGGAAGCTCGGCGCAATGCTGATCCACGCGTAGCTGTGCACGAACGCGGGCACGGCGAGCGGGGCGACCGCCAGCCAGGCCCAGATGCGGGCGCCGGGCAGGTCGCTGCGCTCGGTGAGCCAGGCGAGCGTCACCGCGATCGCGATGGCTAGCGGGATGGCGCCGGCCTCGAGCAGCACCGTGTTGACCAGCAACTCGCCGACGCGGGGGCGGAAGATCATCGCCGAGGCGGCCTGCCAGCCGGTCTCGACCGTCACCCACGCGATGAATGCGAGCGGCAGCAGCGCCACCAGCGAGACGGCGGCGGCGGCGATGCCGATGACCGAGACATGCGAAAGCCGCCGGCGGCGCGCCAGCGGCGATACGCCCGAAGCCGCGCCGGAGACCGGGGCGGATGGCGGCGAGACCTGAACCAGAGCCGTGGCTGTCTCACTGGCAAAAAAGCGGCCGGGAGGCCGCGGTGACCGGCGGATCGCATCAGGCGACCCGCCGGCCCCGTGTACTATTGAGGCGCGGGCCTTACAGCAACCCCGCCGCGGTCATCAGCTTGGTGACGGCGGCGCTGTCGAGGCTCGCGGGATCGATCTTGGGCGCCTGCAACTTGGCGATCGGCTCGAGCTTGGCGTTCGATTCGGCGCCGATGCCGATGGCGTACTCGTAGGAGTCGCCGTCGCGCAGCACCGTCTGGCCGCCCTTGCCGGCGATCCACTTGACGAAGGCCTGCGCCTCCTTCGGGTGCTTGCTGGAGGCGAGCACGCCGGCGCCGGAGACGCTGACGAAGGCGCCCGGATCCTCGTTGCGGAAATAGTAGAGCGAGACGTTGTTGCTGTTCTCGCCGGTCTTCGCCTGATCGCCAAAGTAGTAGTAGTGGTAGATGACGGCGCCCGGGACCTCGTTGGCGTTGACGCCCTTCATGGCGGCGCTGTTGCCGCGATAGGCGACCGAATTTGCCTTCATGGCATTCAGCCAATCGAAGGTGACGTCCGGCCCCTTGAGCTTGAGCAGCGCGCCGACGATCGCCTGGAAATCGGCGCCCGACGGCGAAGCGGCCCAGCGGCCCTTCCAGCTCGGATCGGCGAGGTCGAGCAGCGACTTCGGAAGCTGGTCGGCGGGCAGCGTGTTCTTGTTGTAGGCAAAGACCGTGGTGCGGGCCGCGACGCCGGTCCAATGACCGTTGCCCGGCTTGTAGCCGTCCGGGATGAGCGCCAGCGTGTCGGGATCGATCGGGGCGAACAGGCCGGCGTTGTCGACGACGACCATCGCCGGCGAATTCTCGGTGACGAACACGTCGGCCGGGGAGTTCGCTCCCTCCTGCACGAGCTGGTTCGCCATGTCGGTGTCGCCGCCCTGGCGGATGGTGACGTTGATGCCGGTTTCCGCCGTGAAGGCGTCCGCCCAGGCCTTGGTCAGGTTGGCGTGCTGGGCGTTGTAGACCGTGATGGTCTCGGCGGCAGAAGCGGCGACGGGGGCCGCCAGCAGCATGGCGCCAAATGCCAGGGAATGGAAAACGGGCGTCAAAGAATGTCTCATGGATAACCTCGATAACCTCTGTCCGATGTCCGCTACGCCAGTCGAAGCGTGGGCGCTCGGTATCTTTTCTTGAATGCCATAAGTCAAACGCTATGTTCTTTGTTTAGAGTAATCCGAATTCTCTTATTTTATCAGTTCTAAACTGGATATATTCTAGGGTATACTGGAAGGGGCAGAGATCGTCTCGCCGGTTGCAGAACAACCGCGATGCGCGCCGGTCCGAAGCCCAATGCCACACAGGCAAATTCGCGGGTGCCACGAGCTTTGCAGCATTGCGTTCGGCGGTGTTTGGAAAGGCTCCGCAGTGCGTTTCGCAGCGCGGCCCGGCAGGCCCAGCCGCCCTCACGTTTTCGTGCGCACTTTGCCGCGCCTTCAGCGGTCGCGTTCGAGCAGCCGGTATCCGATGCCCGGCTCGTTGACGATGATGCTCGGCGCGCCGGGGGCGGCGTCGATCTTCTGGCGAAGCTGCGCCACGAAGACGCGCAGGTATTGCGTGTCCTCGGTGTGGGCAGGGCCCCACACGGCCGTCAGCAACTGGCGGTGCGTGACAACGCGGCCGGCGTTGCGGACCAGCATGGTGAGCAGGTCGTATTCCTTCGGCGTCAGCTTCAGCGGCTGACCGTTGCGGCTGACCATGCGGCGGACGGTATCGACAAGAAGGCCGCCGCTTTCGAAGGCGCCGGATTCGCCGGCGTCGGCAATCGCGTGGCGGAGCGCGGCGCGCAGGCGCGCCATCAGTTCGCCGATGTCGAAAGGCTTCTCGACGTAGTCGTCGGCGCCGAGATCGAGCGCGGCGATCTTCTCCGACTCGCGGTCGCGCACCGACAGCACGATGATCGGCACCTTGGAGAAGGCGCGGGCACGGGCGATGACCTCCTTGCCGTCCATGTCGGGCAGGCCGAGATCGAGCAGCACGATGTCCGGCGCCTCGTTGGCGATGGCGCGCAGCGCCTCGGCGGCGGTGGCGGCGCTGACGACGGCGTAGCCGCTGGCCTCCAGCGCCGGTTTCAGGAACCGCTGGATCTGCGGCTCGTCGTCGACCACGAGGACACGCGTCGCGCTCACGCGGCGTGGCTCCCCTGCTCTGCCGGCAGCGTCTCGGCGGAAAGCCGGAGCGTGACGCGCGTGCCGTGACCGGCCTCGACCGGGCTTTCGATCGCGACGGCGCCGCCCATCGCCTCGACGAGGCCGCGGACGATGGCGAGGCCGAGGCCGGTACCGGCGGCCTGCGCATCGCCGCGGCGGGCGCGATAAAATTTGTCGAAGACGTGCGGGAGATCGATGGCGGCGATGCCGGGCCCGCGGTCGGTGACGGTCACCGTCGGACGGCCGTCGGCCAGCGCCACGGCGATGTCGATGCCTGGTTCGCCGGCGGCGTATTTCGCGGCGTTGTCGAGGATGTTGACCAGCGCCTGCTCGAACAGCACCGGGTCGGCGTGGGCGAGCGGCATGCCGGACGGCACGTGGATCGCGAAGCGGTGGCCGGCGTGGATGCGCTCGGCGCGGCGGACCGCGGCGCGCGCGGCCTCGCCGAGATCGATCCAGTCGTGCCGCACGTCGAGCACGCCGGCCTCGAGGCGCGTCATCTCCAGAAGATTGGCGACGAAGCGATCGAGTCGCTCGGTCTCCTCCTGTATCGACGCGAGCAGATCGGCGCGGGCCACGTCGGTGAGCTTCGGGCCGAGGGAGCGCAGGCTGGTGACCGCGCCGAGGATCGCGGCCAGCGGCGTGCGGAGATCGTGCGAGATCGAAGACAGCAACGCCGAGCGGAGCTTTTCTCCCTCCGCAAGCGCGCGTGTCGCGGCGATTTCCTCGACGAGATGGGCGCGCTCGATGGCGACGCCCGCCTGATCGAACAGCGAGGCGAGCGTCCGCTCCTCGTCCGAGGTGAGCGGCGCGGCGAGATCGCGCGGCGCGAAGGCGACGACGCCGACGATGCCGCCGGCGCCACGCAGCGGACGGAACTGCATCTCGGCCGCGGGCAGCGTGTTGGTCGACCAGCCGGCCGGCTCGCGATGCTGGAAGGCCCAGCGCGCGGCGGCGCGGTCGGTCGGCGACAGCGTGTCGTCCGGCGGATAGGCGGCGCGCACCGTCACCTCGCCGCCGACGGGGAGCAGGATCAGCGCGCGGCTACCGGCGACGGCGACGACCTGCGCCGCGGTCGCCCACGCGACGTCGTCGGTCTTGGCGGTGCCCGAAAGCTTGCGCGAGAAGTCATAGAGGGCCTCGGTCGCCTTGGCGCGCCGGCGCACGCTCTCCGACTGGTCGCGCAGGCGGCCGGCGAGCACGCCGGTGAACACCGCGACGAACAGGAAGACGAGCAGCGCGAACACCTCGTAGGGCGCGGCGACGCGGAAGGTGTAGAGCGGCTCGACGAACAGGAAATTGAACGCGGCGAACGACAGGAATGCCGCGGCGATCGCGGCGGTCAGCCCGTAGGTCAGCGCCGAGACCATCACCGCCGCGATGAACACCAGCGACAGATTGGGGAGGTCGGCGGCGAAGGTAAGCGCCTTGCCGATCAGCACCGCCATCGCGACGGAGCCCGCGGCAACGGCGATGCTTGCGGCGATGCGGGCGACAGGCGGAAACGCAACGCTGCGCGCCGGCGCCGGTTGCGGTTCGCCGCTGCCAGTCACGATGTGGACGCCGATGTCGCTGGCGCGCGCCACGATCTCATCGGTAAGCGAGCGGCCGAACAGACGACCGACCAAGCCGCGGTGCGAGCGGCCGATGACGATCTGGGTCGCATTCTCGCGGCGCGCCAGCCGCAGGATCTCGGTCGGCAGATCACGCGCCGACAGGCGGCGCGTCTCGGCGCCCAGCCGCTCGGCGAGCGCCACGGTATGATCGAGGCGGCGAAGCGTGTCGGGGCCGAGCGGCGCGCTGCCCGAGCGATCGAGATGGACCGCGATCCAGCTCGCGTTGAGGCCGCTCGCCAGGCGGCTCGCCGTCCGCACCACGACCTCGGACAGCGGGTCCGAACCGATGCAGACGAGGATGCGCTCGGCAGCCGGCGGCTGGTCCTCGACGCCGTGCTCCTTACGGTAGGCGACGACCTGATCGTCGACGCGGTCGGCGGTGCGCCGCAGCGCCAGCTCGCGCAGCGCCGTGAGGTTGCCGAGCCTGAAGAAATTGTCGGCGGCCTGCCGCGCATTGTCGGGCAGGTAGACCTTGCCGTCGCGGAGGCGCTGGATCAGCTCGTCAGGCGTGATGTCGACCACCACCATCTCGTCCGCACGATCGAGCAGCGTGTCGGGCACGGTCTCGCGGACGGCGACGCCGGTGATGCGCGCGACCAGATCGGACAGCGACTCGAGGTGCTGGATGTTGACCGTGGTCCACACGTCGATGCCGGCGGCGAGCAGCTCCTCGACGTCGAGGTAGCGCTTGGGGTGGCGGCTCGCCGGCGCGTTGGTGTGCGCGAGTTCGTCGACGAGGATCAGTTGTGGCCGGCGGGCGAGCGCGGCGTCGATGTCGAATTCGGCCACGGTCTGGCCGCGGTAGGCGATCTCCTTGCGCGGCAGGATTTCGAGGCCGGCGAGCAGCGCGGCGGTTTCGGAGCGGCCGTGCGTTTCGATCAGGCCGACGACGACGTCCAGCCCCTCCTGCCCGAGGCGGCGGGCCGAGGAGAGCATCGCGTAGGTCTTGCCGACGCCGGGCGCGGCGCCGAGGAATACCTTCAGCTTGCCGCGCCGCTCGCGGTCGGCAGCGGCAAGCAACGCATCCGGCGACGGGCGGCCCTCGGCAGTTTCGGTTTCGGCCATGCGCATTTCTCTCAGCGCGAAGGTACTCCATCCAGCGCCAGGTTGAGCAGCAGAACGTTGACGCGTGGTTCACCGAGTATGCCGAGCGTCGGGCCAGTAGTGTTGCGGTCGACCAGCGCCCGCACATTCGCATCGGGCAGGTTCCGGGCGGCAGCGACGCGCTTCACCTGCAGCAGGGCGTAGGCGGGCGAGATGTCGGGATCGAGGCCGGAGGCCGACGTTGTGACCGCGTCGGCGGGGATCGGGCCAGTGACGCCGGTGGAGCGGAGCGCCGCGATGTCGGTGGTGACGCGGTCGACCAGCTTCTTCGACGTCGGGCCAAGGTTGGAGCCCGACGACGCGCCGCCATCGTAGCCGGCGCCGGCCGCGGACGGCCGCGGGTGGAAGTAGCGGTCGGCGGCAAACGGCTGGCCGACCAGGCTCGAGCCGATGACGACGCCGTTTTTCTCGATCAGGCTGCCCGAGGCTTGGCCCGGAAAGATAACCGAGGCGACGCCGGTGATCGCCAGCGGATAGGCGATCCCGGTGAGCAGCGTGAACAGCAGCAGTAGGACGAAAGCCGGGCGGATGTGTTCGGACATGGCGGTGCTCCTCACGCCAGCCCGAGGGCGGTGACGGCGAGATCGATGATCTTGATACCGATGAACGGCGCGACGATGCCGCCGAGCCCGTAGATCAGCAGGTTGCGGCGCAGAAGCGCTGCCGCTCCCGTTGCGCGGTAGGCGACACCGCGCAGCGCCAGCGGGATGAGCGCGATGATGATCAGCGCGTTGAAGATGACCGCCGACAGGATCGCGCTTTGTGGTGTGGCGAGGTGCATGACGTTGAGCGCGCCGAGCTGCGGATAGGTGACGACAAACAGCGCCGGGATGATCGCGAAATACTTGGCGACGTCGTTGGCGATGGAGAACGTCGTCAGCGAGCCGCGCGTCATCAGCAGTTGCTTGCCGATCTCGACCACCTCGATCAGCTTGGTCGGATCGGAATCGAGGTCGACCATGTTGCCGGCCTCGCGCGCGGCCTGGGTGCCGGTCTGCATCGCGACGCCGACGTCGGCCTGGGCGAGCGCCGGCGCGTCGTTGGTGCCGTCGCCGCACATCGCGATCAGGCGGCCGCCCTCCTGCTCCTTGCGGATGTAGGTCAGCTTGTCCTGCGGCGTCGCCTCGGCGATGAAGTCGTCGACGCCGGCTTCCGACGCGATGGCGGCCGCGGTCGCCGGATTGTCGCCGGTCACCATCACCGTCTTGATGCCCATCGAGCGGAGCGCGGCGAAGCGCGACTTGATGTCGGGCTTCACCACGTCCTTGAGGTGGATGACGCCGAGGAGCGCGCCGTCCTCGGACACCGCCAGCGGAGTGCCGCCGGTGCGTGCGATCTCGTCGACCGCGGCGCGGAAGGCGGCGGGCGTCAGGTGCAGCTTGGTGCCGAGATGGTTGAGTACGGCGTCAACGGCGCCCTTGCGGACGCTGCGTCCCGGCAGCTCGACGCCGGAGATGCGGGTATGGGCGGAGAATTCGATGGCCTTCATCCTCGCCGGGTCGATCTCGGGCTCGGTGAAAGCGAAATTCTTGGCGTAGGCAACGATGGAGCGGCCTTCTGGCGTCTCGTCGGCGAGGCTCGCCAGCCAGGCCGCTTCCGCCAGCGTCTTGTTCTGGACGCCGGGTGCGGCGAGGAACGCGGTCGCCATGCGGTTGCCGAAGGTGATGGTGCCGGTCTTGTCGAGCAGCAGCGTGTCGACGTCGCCGGCGGCCTCCACCGCGCGGCCGGAGGTGGCGACGACGTTGAAGCGGATGAGGCGGTCCATGCCGGCGATGCCGATGGCCGACAGCAGGCCGCCGATGGTCGTCGGGATCAGCGTCACCAGCAGCGCGACCAGCACCGTGACCGACAGCACGGTGCCGGAGTAGCCGGCGAGGCCCCACAGCGTGACGACCGTGATCAGGAAGATCAGCGTCAGGCCCGACAACAGGATCGACAGCGCCAGCTCGTTCGGCGTTTTCTGCCGCGCCGCGCCTTCGACCAGCGCGATCATGCGATCGAGGAAGGTCGAGCCGGCGGCCTTGGTGATCCTTACCTTGATCCAGTCGGACAGCACGGTCGTGCCGCCGGTGACGGCGGAGCGGTCGCCGCCGGACTCGCGGATCACCGGCGCGGACTCGCCGGTGATGGCGGACTCGTTGACCGAGGCGATGCCCTGCACGACCTCGCCGTCGCCGGGGATGATTTCATTGGCCGCGACGAGCACGATGTCGCCGACCTCCAGCTCCGCGGCCAGCACCTTCTCGTAGACGCCCTCGGGACCATCGAGGCCCGGCAGTCGCTTGGCGACGACGTCGGAGCGCATACGTCGCAGCGCGGCGGCCTGCGCCTTCCCCCTGCCCTCGGCCACCGCTTCGGCGAAATTCGCGAACAGCACGGTAAACCAGAGCCAGGCAGCGATCTGGCCGGAGAAGACGGCGTCGCCGCCGGTGGCGAGGTGGCGGACCCACAACACCGTGACCAGCGCGGCGACGACTTCGGTGACGAAGATCACCGGGTTCCGTGCCAGGTCGCGCGGGTCGAGCTTGCGGAACGCGTCGAGCGCGGCGCGGCCGAGGATGGCGGGATCGAGAAGCGCGGTGGCGCTGGCTTTGGCGGGCATAATGGTTGCCTCCGATCAGAAGGTCTGGCCGGCGAGCATCAGGAAATGCTCGACGATGGGGCCCAGCGCGAGCGCCGGAAAATATTGCAGCCCGCCGAGGATGAGGATGACGCCGATGAGCAGTCCGACGAACAGCGGGCCGTGCGTCGGAAAGGTGCCGGCGGAGGGCGCGCCCTTGGTCTTGGCGGCGAGCGACCCGGCGATGCCCATGACCGGCACGATGATGGCGAAGCGGCCGAGGAACATCGCGATGCCGAGCGTCGTGTTGTACCAGGGCGTGTTGGCATTCAGCCCGGCGAAGGCGGAGCCGTTGTTTCCGACTGCGGACGAGTAGGCGTAGAGGATTTCGCTCAAGCCGTGCGGGCCGGCATTGTTGAGGCTCGACAGGCCGACGGGGATCATCGCGGCGACCGCGGCGAAGCCCAGCAGCGCGGCCGGCAATAGAAGGATGGCGAGGACGGCGAGCTTCATCTCGCGCGCCTCGATCTTCTTGCCAAGATATTCCGGCGTGCGGCCGACCATGAGGCCGGCGACGAACACGGCGATGACCGCGAAGACAACGATGCCGTAGAGGCCGGAGCCGACGCCGCCGGGCAGGATCTCGCCAAGCTTGATGAGGAACAGCGGCATCAAGCCGCCAAGCGGCGTGAACGAGTCATGCATCGCGTTGACCGAGCCGTTCGAGGCGCCGGTCGTCAGCGTCGACCACAACGACGAATTCGCGATGCCGAAGCGGACCTCCTTGCCCTCCATGTTGCCACCGGCGGGGTCGAGGCCGAGCGCGGCGAGGATCGGGTTGCCGGCGCCCTCGGCCCAATAGGCGACGACGGTGGCGGCGACGAGCAGCAGGCCCATGACGGCGAGCAGCGCCCAGCCCTGGCGCGTATCTTTCACCATCTTGCCGAAGGTGAGGGTGAGCGCCGCCGAGATGGCGACGATCGTCCACATCTCGAGCAGGTTGGTCAGCGGCGTCGGGTTCTCGAAGGGATGCGCGGAGTTGGCGTTGAAGAAGCCGCCGCCGTTGGTGCCCAGCATCTTGATCGCCTCCTGCGAGGCGACCGGGCCGAGCGCGATGTTCTGCTGCGCGCCTTCCAGGGTCGTCGCCTGGACCGAGGCGAGCAGCGTCTGCGGCTCGCCGAGGAAGGCGAAAACCAGCGCGAAGACGATGGAGAGGGGCAGCAGGATGTAGAGGGTCGAGCGCACCATATCGACCCAGAAGTTGCCTATCTCGCTGGCGCCGGAGCGCGCGAAGGCGCGGGTCAGCGCGATGGCGAGCGCGATGCCGGTCGCGGCCGACAGGAAATTCTGCACAGCGAGCCCGGCCATCTGCGTGAAATGGCTCATCGTCGTTTCGCCGCCGTATGACTGCCAGTTGGTGTTGGTGACGAAGCTGATCGCGGTGTTGAACGCGAGTCCCGGCTCGACGCCGCCGAAGCCCTGCGGGTTGAGCGGCAGCAGGCCCTGCAGGCGCATGATCAGGTAGACCAGTACGAAGCCGGCGGCGTTGAAGGCGAGCATCGCGAGCGTGTAGCCGCGCCAGCCCTGCTCCTTCGTCTCGTCGACGCCGGCGAGGCGGTAGAAGCCGCGCTCGACCGGCACCAGCACCGGCGAGAGGAACGTGCGCCCGCCGTCGAAGACCTGCGCCATGAAGCCGCCGAGCGGCTTCACCGCTACCAGCACCAGCAGATAGAGCAGAACGATCTGCAGCCAGCCGAGCGCGGTCATGGTCAGAACCGCTCCGGCCGGACGAGGGTCACGACGAGATAAGCGGCAAGCGCGACCGCGACGATGGCGCCGAGGGTGACTTCGAACATGGCGCCGCCCTCACAGCCGATCGACGAGGAGGACGTAGCCGCCCGCGATGGCGAACAGCGCGAGGCCGAGGGCGATGAAAAGAATGTCGAGCATGACGTGACGCTCCGCCGGTTAGGACGGGCGGAATGTCGTGCCGGGATGCGTCAGGGCGCCATACGGAAGGTGGGGTCGCGGAATAAGGAAAGTGTAAGGACGGCCGAGGAGAGAAGCGTCAGACGATGCCTCCCGACGAGCCGCCGACCGCGGGCCGCTCCTTCCCGACCCTGGCGCGATATTTCGAGGCGCGGTAGGCGGCGACCGGATCGATGGCGCCGCCGGTGTCGGCGCGCGCCTTGGCCAGAATCGGCGCGACGTCGGTGGTGAACGCCTGCTTCAGCGCCTGCGTCGCCATCAGCGCGTCGTTCCGGTCCTGTAACTCGGCGAGCGCGGCACGGTCGACGAGCAGGGCCTGCGCGTAGGCGCGGCGGATCTCGCCGGCGCTGACGATCAGGCTTTCGATCGGGTCGGTGACGTTGTGCGACTGGTCGATCATGTACGCCGGCCGGAAGCCTTTCGCCTTGCGCTCGGCGGCATCGACCAGTTCGTTGAAGACGAGGAACAACTGGTACGGGTTGATCGACCCGGCATCGAGATCGTCGTCGCCGTATTTCGAATCGTTGAAGTGGAAGCCGGCGAGCTTCTTGAACTGGATCAGCCGCGCGACGATCATCTCGATGTTGACCGTCGGCGCATGGTGGCCGAGGTCGACAAGGCAGAATGCCTTCGGGCCCAACTCGCTCGCGGCGAGGTAGCTGGTGCCCCAGTCTTGGATGACGGTCGAGTAGAACGCCGGCTCGTAGAGCTTGTGCTCGATGAAGACGCGCCAGTCGGCCGGCAGCCTGGCGTATACCTGCTTCATCGCGTCGAGGTAGCGCTCGAAGGATTTGGTGAAATTCGACTGCCCCGGAAAATTCGAGCCGTCGCCGATCCACACCGTCAGCGCCTTGGAGCCGAGTTTCTCGCCGATCTCGATGCACTCGACGTTGTGCGCCACCGCCTGCTCGCGCACCGCGGCGTCGGCGTGCGACAGGCTGCCGAACTTGTAGCTGCGCTTCTGGCCGGGCGCGTCGGAGAAGGTGTTGGAGTTCATCGCGTCGAACGCGAGCCCCAGCTTCTCGCCCTTCTCGCGCAGGCCCTTCCAGTCCTTCACCTTGTCCCACGGGATGTGCAGCGACACCGTCGGCGTCGCGCGGCCAAGCTGGTTGATCACGGCGCAATCGTCGATCTTGTCGAAGATGTTGCGCGGCTCGCCCGGACCGGGAAAGCGCGCGAAGCGCGTGCCGCCGGTGCCGACGCCCCATGACGGGATGGCGACCGCGAACGCGGCGACGGTCTTGGTGATGCGATCGATGTCGATCTTGCGGCGCGCGAGCTGCTCGCCCAGCGCGGCGTAGTCCGCGGTCAGCGCCTTCTCGCGCTTGCGGTTGTCCTCGGCGATCAGGTTCTGGTCGATCGGGCCGGTCGCCATCGCATTCCCCCCAAGGCAGAAAAAGCTAGCGCGTGAAGCTCTGCGCGTTGCCGGCGTCGACGTTGATCATGTTGCCGGTCGACTTCGCGCTCATGTCCGAAGCCAGGAAGAAAATCGCCTCGGCGACGTCCTCGGGCAGCACGTTGCGCTTCAACAGGCTGCGCTGGCGGTAGTGCTCCTCGAGGTCGTCCGGCTTCATCTTGTACGCCGCGGCGCGCTGCTCGCGCCACTCGCCGGTCCAGATCTTGGAGCCGCGCAGCACCGCGTCCGGGTTGACGACGTTGACGCGGATGCCGTCCGCCGCGCCTTCCAGCGCCAAGCCGCGGGCAAGATGGATCTCCGCCGCCTTGGCCGTCGAGTACGCGGCGGCGTTGGGCGAAGCGGCGAGGCCGTTCTTGGAGGCGACGAAGACGATGGCGCCGCCGAGCTTCTGGCGCTTGAGCAGGCGGAAGGCTTCGCGCGACACGAGGAAATATCCCTTCACCAGGATATCCATGTTGCGGTTCCACATATCGAGGCCGGTGTCCTCGATCGGCGCCGACGACGAGATGCCGGCGTTCGACACGACGATGTCGATGCCGCCGTACTCGACGACAGAATCGACGAAGGCGCGGATGACGGCGTCCTCGCCGGTGACGTCCATATGCACGCCGCGAATGTTGTCCTTGCCGCTCGCCTTGGCGAAGCCGGCCTGCGTCTCTTCCAGCATCGCCTTGTCGACGTCGGCGATGACGACGCATGCGCCCTCGCTGAGCAGCCGCGCCGCGGCCGCGCGGCCGATGCCCGACGCGCCGCCGGTGATGAAGGCGATGCGGCCGGACAGCGACTTCGGCTTCGGCATGCGCTGCAGCTTCGCTTCCTCGAGCAGCCAGTACTCGATGTCGAAGGCTTCCTGCTCGGGCAGGCCGACGTAGGTGTCGACCGACGAGGCGCCGCGCATGACGTTGATGGCGTTGCGGTAGAACTCGCCGGCGATGCGCGCCGTCGCCTTGTCGTTGGCGAACGTGATCATGCCGACGCCGGGCACGAGATACACGACCGCGTTCGGGTCGCGCATCGCGGGACTGTCGGCGTGCTTGCAGCGTTCGTAATAGGCGGCGTAGTCGGCGCGATACGCGCTGACCGCGGCTTCCAGTCCGGCGATGGTCTTGTCGATGTCGCCGGCATAGTCGATCACCAGCGGACGGATCTTGGTGCGCAGGAAATGGTCCGGGCACGAGGTGCCAAGCGCCGCCAACTCCTTGAGCTGCTTGGAGTTTACGAATTCCAGCGCGGCCGGCGCGTCGTCGAAATTGCCGACCTTGTACTGCGGCTTGCCGATCAGGCCGCGGATCGCCGGCATCAGCTTCGCCGCCGCGGCGCGGCGCTTCTCCGGCGTCTCGGCAGTCACCGCGGCGCCGCCGAATGCGGGCTTCGCGCCCGCCTTGCCGGCGAGCCAGGTGATCGCCTTGTTGATAGTCGCGATGGTCGTCTCGTAGCAGGTGCGCGGATCGTTATCCCAGGTGAAGAGGCCGTGGCTTTCGAGCACGACACCGATCGCCTTCGGATTCTCGCGCGCGAATTTTTCGAGCATCAGGCCGAGTTCGAATCCCGGACGGCGCCACGGCAGCCAGCCGATCGAGTCGCCGTACACTTCCTTGGTCAGCGCGCGCGAGTTGGTCGTCGCCGCGATCGCGATCACCGCGTCGGGATGCATGTGGTCGACGTGCTTGTAGGGCAGGAAGCCGTGCAGCGGCGTGTCGATCGATGCGGCGCGCGGATTGAGATTGAAGGTGCAGTGCGGCAGGAGGCCGACCATCTCGTCCTCGTGCGCCGGCCCGCGGTAGAGCTTCTTCAGCCCCTCCAGCTTGCCCTGATAGAGCGTCGAAAATCCGTCGAGCTTCATCGAGCCGAGATCGCCGCCCGATCCCTTTACCCACAGCACCTCGACCGGCTGGCCCGAAAGCGGATCGCGCTCCATCAGCTTCGCCGACGTATTGCCGCCGCCGAAATTGGTGATGCGGAGATCGGAGCCGAGCAGGTTGGAGCGATAGAGCAGAAGCTCCGGCGGCGTCAGAGTCGATGCGTGGCGCTCGTCCCAGCGGCTCGAAAGAAGCGGACTGTCGACTGGTGCGGTCATGATGCCGAAAGGTTGTAGCGGAGGCGGCGGCCGGGCGCCCGGCGGCTTCTGCGGGCATTGATCCCGCAAAGCACCGCTGCTTGTCAATCAAAAGCGATCGCGTCTGAGCGTATATGCGACGCAATATGAAGTATTGCGATGCAATATAATCGGAAATGATTGTTTTTGATTGACTCAACCAAGGATACTTGGTGATCTCGGCATCGGGAGAATTCATGCACGAGATCGAACGCCAGCGGATCATCCTCGGCGAAGTGGCCGAGCGGCCGGTCGTCACGGTGACGCAACTCGTCGAGCTGACGGGCGCGTCCGAGGCGACCATCCGCCGCGACATCGGCGCGCTGCATGTCGCCGGCCGCCTGCGCCGCGTGCGCGGCGGCGCCGAGGCGCTGCACCCGCCGCAGACGGTCGGCCTCGCCGGTCGCCCCTTCTCGGTCAACGAAGGCGTCAACGTCGAGAAGAAGCGCGCCATCGCCGCCGCGGCCGTGGCGCTCTGCGAGGACGGCGAGTCGATCATCATCAACGGCGGCACGACGACGTTCCAGATGGTGCATCATCTCGCGCGCCGGCGGATGCAGATCCTCACCAACTCGTTCCCGATTGCCGAGCACCTGCTGCACAATTCTAAGAACACGATCACGCTGCCCGGCGGCTCGATCTACCGCGAGCAGAACATCGTGCTGTCGCCGTTCGAGAACGACGTGACGCGCAACTTCTATGCGCGCCGCATGTTCATGAGCGCGCAGGGCGTCAGCCCGATCGGCGTCATGGAAGCCGACCCGCTGCTCATCCAGGCCGAGCAGAAGCTGATCAACCAGGCCGAGGAGCTCGTGCTGCTGCTCGACTCGTCGAAGTTCGCCGGCCGCTCCAGTTTGATCCTCTGCCCGCTCGAACGCGTCCACACCATCATCACCGACGACGGCGTCTCGCCGCGCGATGCCAAGATGGTCGAGCAATCCGGAATCCGTCTCATCGTCGCCGCCGAAGAAGCGGCCGCCGGGGAGGCGTCGACATCGGCTGCGTGAGGCACGCCGAACCACACGACAGGTACTCGCGTAACCCAATGGGAGGAATGAAGAAAATGAAGTTTCTGAAGTCTCTGGCGATCGGCAGCGCTCTGGCGCTCGCCTTCGCCGTAAGCCCGGCCTCGGCCGCCAACGTCAAGATCGCGCTGCTCGTCAAGAATCTCGGCAACGGCTTCTTCGACGCCGCTGCCAAGGGCGCCAACGAAGCCGCCAAGGAACTCGGCAACGTCGACATCATCTACACCGGTCCGGCGAAGCCCACTCCGGAAGGCCAGATCGACATCATCAACCAGCTCGTGGCGCAGGGCGTCAACGCGATCGCGGTTTCGGCGAACGACGCCGACGCGCTCGTGCCGGCCCTGAAGAAGGCGATGGAACGCGGCGTCACCGTCATCTCCTTCGACTCCGGCGTCTCCAAGGACGGCCGCCAGATGAACCTGCTCGCCTCGGCGACGCAGCTCATCGGCGACCAGAACCTCAAGATGGCGTCCGACCTGCTCAACGGCCAGAAGGGCGACGTCGCCATTCTCTCCGCCTCGTCGACCGCCACCAACCAGAACGCCTGGATCGAAGTGATGAAGAAGGACGCCGGGATGTTCCCGAACGTCAATCTCGTCGACACCGTCTACGGCGACGACAACGACGACAAGAGCCTCGCGGAAGCGAAGGGCCTGATCCAGAAGTATCCGAACCTCAAGGTCATCATCGCCCCGACCACCGTCGGCATCCGCCAGGCGTCGGTCGTGGTCGAAGACCAGAAGCTGGTCGGCAAGGTGTTCGTCACCGGCCTCGGCCTGCCGTCGGAAATGATCACCCACGTCAAGTCGGGCGCCTCGCCGTCCTTCGCGCTGTGGAACCCGATCGACCTCGGCTATGCCGCGACGACGATCGCCTACAACCTCGCCACCAAGAAGGAAACGGCGACGGCCGGCGGCGAGCTGTCGATGGGCAAGCTCGGCAAGGTGAAGCTGGACGACGACCTGTCGGGCCCGATGGCCCCGCCGTTCGTGTTCAACGCGTCGAACATCGACGAGTTCTCGAAGGTCTACTAGGCCTCCTCCCAGGGCCTCCGGGGGAGGCGGTCTCGGCCGCCTCCCTTTTTCTTTCCGACGACGTATCATTGTCGTTCCGGGTCCCGTGGCGGATGTCCCACGGCGTGGCTGGCGAACGACTTCGGAGCCTCCGTTGACCTCTGCTGTTCCCGCTCTCGAAGCCGTCGGCATCTCCAAATCCTTTCCCGGCGTGAAAGCGCTGGAGGGCGTTGAGCTGCGGCTCTATCCGGGCACCGTCACGGCGCTGATCGGCGAGAACGGCGCCGGCAAGTCGACGCTGGTCAAGATTCTGACCGGCGTCTACACGCCGGACGCGGGCACCATTGCCCTCGACGGCAGGCCGATCCTCATCCCCGACGCCGAAAGCGCGTTCCGCCAGGGCATCACCGCGACGCACCAGGAGACGGTGCTGTTCGACGAGCTGACGGTGACCGAAAACATCTTCCTCGGCCATCCGATCGCCGGCCGCTTCGGCCTGCTCGACTGGAAGGCGATGCGCACGCGCACGCGCGAGATTCTCGCGGAGCTAGAGGTCGAGCTCGATCCCGACATGCGGCTCCGCGATCTCGCGATCGCGCGCAAGCACCTCGTCGCCATCGCCCGCGCGCTGTCGATCGACGCGCGCATCGTCATCATGGACGAGCCGACCGCCTCGCTGTCGCACAAGGAAGTCGAGGAGCTCTACGCCATCGTCGGCAAGCTGAAGCGCGAAGGAAAGGCGATCCTTTTCATCAGCCACAAGTTCGAGGAAATCTTCCGCATCGCCGACGAATACGCCGTCTTCCGCGACGGCCGCTCGGTCGGCTCCGGCGTCGTCTCCGAAGCCACGCCCTCGCGCCTCATCTCGCTGATGGTCGGCCGCACGGTCGATCATGTCTTCCCGAAGGTGACGGTGCCTCTCGGCGAGACGGTGTTCTCGGTCGCCGGCCTGTCGCACCCGACCGAGTTTGCGGACATCAGCTTCGATCTCCGCCGCGGCGAGATCCTCGGCTTCTACGGCCTCGTCGGCTCCGGCCGCAGCGAGATCATGCAGGCCCTGTTCGGCGTGACGCGCCCCTCGGCCGGCCGGATATCGCTGGGCGGCAAGGAAATCAGCATCCGCAAGCCCGCCGATGCGGTCGATGCCGGCATCGTCTACGTGCCGGAGGAGCGCCAGCGGCAGGGCGCCATCCTCGCGCTGCCGGTGTTCGAGAACATCACCCTGCCCTCGCTCCACCGCGTCACCAAGCGCGGCTTCCTCGATCTCGCGCGCGAGTTCGATCTCGCCCGCAAATATTCCGCGCGCCTCGATCTCCGCGCCTCGAGCCTCAGCCAGGAGGTCGGTACGCTGTCGGGCGGCAACCAGCAGAAGGTCGTGATCGGCAAGTGGCTGGCGACCGAGCCGCGCGTCATCATTCTCGACGAGCCGACCAAGGGCATCGACGTCGGCTCCAAGGCCGCCGTGCACGCCTTCATGGGCGAGTTGGTGGCGCAGGGCCTTGCCGTCATCATGGTTTCTTCCGAGCTGCCGGAAATCCTCGGCATGTCGGACCGCGTCATCGTCATGCGCGAGGGCCGCGTCGCCGGCGTGTTCGACCGCGCCGGGCTGACGGCGGAGACGCTGGTCGCCGCGGCGACCGGCAACGTCGCGGCAGAGGCTGCCTGATGCGCCCCAACCGCGATATCCTGTTCGGCGCCGTCGTCTTCGTTCTCATCGCGGTGGTCGGTTTCATCCGGCCGAGCTTCGTCTGGCCGCAGAATCTCGCCGGCCTGTTCAACGACACGTCGGTTCTGATCATGCTGGCGCTGGCGCAGATGACCGTGATCCTCACCAAGTGCATCGACCTGTCGGTCGCCGCCAACATCGCGCTCACCGGCGTGCTGGTCGCGCTGGTCAACGCGGCTTTCCCCGGCGTCCCCGTCCCGCTGATCATGCTGCTCGCCGCTGGCATCGGGCTCGTGCTCGGCGCCTTCAACGGCGCCATGGTCTGGCTGGTCGGCATCCCGTCGATCGTCGTCACGCTCGGCACGCTGTCGATCTATCGCGGCCTCGCCTTCGTCGCCTCGGGCGGCACGTCGATCGTCGGCCACCAGATGAGCCCGGAGTTCCTCGCATTGCCGCGTGCCGAATTCCTCGGTCTGCCGATGATGTCGTGGTTCGCCATCGTCGTCATCGCGATCTTCGCGGTCGCTATCCGCGGGACGCGCACCGGCCGTGCCTTCTACGCCGCCGGCGGCAACCCGACCGCGGCGGTCTACACCGGCATCGACGTCGGGCGCACGCAGTTCATCGCGTTCTGCGTCTCGGGTACGGTCGCCGGCTTCTGCGGCTACCTGTGGGCGACGCGCTTCTCGATCGCCAACGTCGACATGGCGAACGGCTTCGAGCTCGACGTGATCGCGTCGTGCGTCATCGGCGGCGTCTCGATTTCCGGCGGCATCGGCACCGTTGCCGGCGCGGTGCTCGGCGCCATCTTCTTCGGCGTCGTGCGCAACGCGCTGCCGGTCGTCTACATCTCGCCGTTCTGGCAGCTCGCCGTCTCGGGCGCCGCAATCCTTGCCGCGGTCATCGTCAACTCCGGCCGCGAGAAGCGCGCCGGCCGCCTCATCCTGAAAGAGGCGGCGTCGGCATGAGCGACAGCGCGCCCGCCATTCGCAACATCCCGGATCGCATCGCCACCGGCGGCTGGTGGAGGCGCTGGGAGGTCATCCTGTTCGCGGTGGCAGTAGCGATCTTCGCCTACAATTCGCTCGCCTCGCCGTACTTCCTCAACGCCTTCAACCTCTCCGACGCGACCTTCAATTTCACCGAGAAGGCGCCGATCGCCTTCGCCATGGCGTTCCTGATCATCGCGGGCGAGATCGACCTGTCGGTCGCCTCGATCATCGCGATTTCCTCCACGGCAATGGGCGCTGCCGCCACCGCGGGCGCCGGGCCGGCGGTGCTGGTCGTCATCGGCCTTGCCGTCGGCGTCATCGCCGGCGCGTTCAACGGCTTCATCGTCACCTGGTTCCGAATCCCGTCGATCGTCGTCACCATCGGCACGATGAGCCTGTTCCGCGGCATCTCGTACGTCGTGCTCGGCGATCAGGTGTACCGGAAATATCCGGCGGGCTTTGACTTTTTCGGCCAGGGCTACGTCTACTGGGTGTTCTCGTTCGAGTTCGTGCTGTTCCTGGTTCTGGCGGCGATCTTCGCCGTGGTGCTCCACCTCACCACCTTCGGCCGCCGGGTCTACGCCATCGGCAACAATCCCGTCGCCGCACAATTCTCCGGCGTGCGCGTCAACCGAATCCGATTCTTCCTGTTCATGCTCACCGGCCTGATGAGCGGCGTCGCTTCGGTGCTGCTCACCTCGCGGATCGCCTCAACACGGCCCACCATCGCCACCGGCTTCGAGCTCGAGGTGGTCACCATGGTCGTGCTCGGCGGCGTCAATATCCTCGGCGGCTCGGGCACCATCGTCGGCGTCGTCATCGCCGCGTTCGTCATGGGGCTGCTGACGTTCGGCTTCGGGCTGTTCAACGTGCCCGGCATCGTCCAGTCGATCTTCATCGGCGGCCTGCTTATCGGCGTCATCGCGCTGCCCATCGTCGCGGGCAAGATTTCGCGGCGCTGGAGGGCGGCGTGATGCAGAAGTATGCCTTCCGCATGCAGCTCAACCCCGGCATGGAGGCCGAGTACAAGCGCCGCCACGACGCGATCTGGCCGGAGCTGTCCGCGCTGCTGAAGGATGCCGGCGTGTCGGACTACTCGATCCATCTCGATCGCGAGAGCAACGCGCTGTTCGCGGTGCTGTGGCGCACCGACGACCACACGATGGACGACCTGCCCAGCCATCCGGTCATGCAGCGCTGGTGGGCGCACATGGCCGACATCATGGCGGTGAAGCCGGACAACGAGCCGATCGCCGTGCCGCTCGTCACCGTCTTTCACATGGAGTGAGGGCGTGGCGACCGCCGTCATCGACATCGGCAAGTCCAACGCCAAGCTGGCGCTGGTCGCCGACAACGGCGCGACGCTGCGCATCCTCACCACCGCCAACGCCGTCCTCCACGATGGCCCGTATCCGCACTACGACGTCGACGGCCTGTGGCGCTGGATACTCGCCGGGCTGCGCGACTTCACCGCCCTGGCGGACGTCGCGACCGTCTCGATCACGACGCACGGCGCCTGCTTCGCACTGCTCGCCGGCGACGCACTGGCGCTGCCGGTGCTCGATTACGAACACGACGGGCCGGAGAGTCTGCGCGCGGACTACACCAGGGCGCGCGGCGAATTTTCCGAGACGCTGTCGCCGGACCTGCCCAACGGGCTGAACGCGGGCCGCCAGATTTACTGGCAGAGCCGCACGTTCCCGACCGAGTTCGCCAAGGTCGATGCGATCCTGCCCTACCCGCAATACTGGGCGTGGCGATTGACCGGCGCCAAGGCTGCGGAGGTGACGTCGCTCGGCTGCCACACCGACCTGTGGAATCCGGGCGCCCGCGCGTATTCGCGGCTGGCAGAGCGCGAGGGCTGGAGCGAACTGTTCCCGCCGCTCGCCAACGCGTGGGATGTCGTCGGCACGATCCTGCCCGCGGTCGCTACGGCGACCGGGCTCGCGCTAGCCACGCGCGTCGTCGCCGGCATCCACGATTCCAACGCCAGTTTATGGCCGCATCTTCTCGCGCGGCCGCAGCCGTTTGCCGTCCTCTCCACCGGCACGTGGATGGTGGTGTTCGCGCCGGGCGGCAGCCTCGCCGGCCTCGACCCCGAGCGCGACTGCCTCGCCAACGTCGATCCGCTCGGCCGCGCCGTGCCGTCGGCGCGGTTCATGGCGGGGCGCGAGTTCGAGATCGTCGCCGGGCACGACGGCAAGGCCGCCTCCCCGTCGTCCGACGACGTCGCCCGGGTCGTGCGCGACGGCATCATGGCGCTGCCTACCTTCGTGCCGGGCACCGGACCGTTTCCGGATGGCGACGGCCGCTGGTCGCACGACGCCGCGCATCTGTCGCCCGGCGAGCGCGCCGCGGTCGCCAGCCTCTACGCCGCGCTGATGGCCGAGACCTGCCTGGCGCTTGCCGGCGCGGAGGGCCCGGTGATTGTCGAGGGGCCGTTCGCGCGCAACACGCTCTTCCTCGCGGCACTGGCGCAGCGAACCGGCCGCCCGGCGATCGGCCACGAAGATTCGACCGGCACGATCCACGGCGCCGCGATCCTCGCGGAAGGCGCGCGGCCGGCGCACGCGCCGATCAAGGACCCGCCGGCGACGCCTGCGCTGGCGATTGACCTCGATGCCTACGCGCGCCTGTGGGGCTCGCAGCTCCGTTAGATGGAATCACGATCCGCGCGCACGCCGATGCGCCGGAATGACGCCGATCTCGCGCCGTGGCTCGCGGATCAGACGCCGACGTAGCGGGCGAGGATGTCCGGTGAAGCCTTGAGGTCGGCGCTGGTGCCGTCGACGGCGACGTGGCCGTTGTTGAGGATATAGGCGCGGGACGCGATCGACAGCGCAGCGGCGAGGTTCTGCTCGACGATGATGATGATGGTCCGGCCTTCCGCCGCCAGCCGCTCGCAGACGGCGAGCAGGTCGCGGACGATGATCGCGCCAGCCCCTCGGACTGAGCCCGGCTATATCGGCGGCGACATCGCGTTGGCGAGGCGGACCAGATCCACCTGTCGGCTGCAGCCGGTCTTGTTGAACAGGCTGAGCACGTGGCTCTTGACCGTGCTGCCGGCGACGCCGAGCGTGTTGCTCATTTCGCGCTGTGTCTGGCCGGCGACGATCAGCTCGAAAATCCGCGCCTCGGCGGGCGTCAGATCGTAGAGCAGGGCAAGGGCATCCTTCGGCAGCGGCGCCGCGCCCAGCGCCGGGGCGACGAAGACCGCGGCCACCGCGCGCTGCGCCAGCCCGCGCCGCATCGCGCCGCGATTGAGCGGCAGCACGTGCAGGACGCGCGCGCTGCCGTCCGACCGGCGCGCCGGAATGCCGATGCCGCCCTGCCCGATGGAAACATCGTTGCTTGCCGCCTGCGCCACGGCGCGGCGGAGGGCGGCGTTCGACGCGTTCTGCCCCACCGAGAGAGTGCCCCTGGTCGATTGCACAGGGTCGCGTTCGGTAAGCATGCGCCCGGCGACGGCGTTGGCGTGCACGATCGCGAGGTTCGCATCGACGAGGAACACGCCGAAGGTCGAGGCGTCGAGCACCGAGGCGAAGGTCGCCGCCTCGATCGCCTTCATATCGAACAGGTTGCTGATCGCGAGGGCGCGGCCGATGTGCGGCGCCAGCGTGCGCAAGCCGTCCACGATCCAGGCCTCGGTGAGAAAGCCGGCGGACCGGTGCCGGTTCATGCCGAGGTTGGCGATCATGGATCCGTCGTTCGCCAGGTTGATCGCGACCGCGTCGAGGTACCCCTGGGGCTCCCCCCATTCGCGGAGGTAGCGGTTATCCAGCACCGATGCGCGAACGATGGCCTGGGAGTGGACTATCGGCTCGTCGAGCGGAAATTGCTTGATCCGTTCCAGCCCGCCCCAGAGCTGGGTGATCTCAGGAGCCATCGTCATGGCCATCGCCACCATCTCGGGAGCGATGCCCGTATAGGCAAGGCACGCGACCTCCAAACCGGGCAGCCGCACGACCGCCAGAATGGCGCTGGCGAAGCCGAAATCCGTGCAGATCTCGGCCAAAACCGATGGCCACATTCCCGGATCGAGAATGCAGTCATAAATGTTGCCGATGAGTTCGGAGAGGCTCTTGACGGGGCCCGGGGCGTCCATCTTCTCGCTACTCGCTCAAGGCCTCCCCCGGAACCTTATCAACTGGCGTTTGCATATCCAATGCCAGCCGCACGAGGCGGCGGCCGGCAGGCGGGAGCCCATGACCCGCCTTCCACCAAACGGTGGATGACAGACTTCCCCATGCCGTTTCTTTACTGGCGGCTAACCATCCGGCCTGACGCGGTCGGCGATGGGCAACCGGCAGGTGTGTTTGGTGTCCTTGTCAGCCAGGTTAGCGGCAGCGTTGCTTGCCGGCGCGCTCGCCACCCCGGTGGCAATCGCCCACGCGGCGCCGCAATGCGGAGCCGGCAAGACGGCGAACGCATCGGTAGGCGGCGCCTACTGCGCGGCGCATCCGGGCAGCGGCTTTTGCGCGAGCTGCGTGATCGATATCGCCAACTACAGCTCGTCGTCGGACAATTCGCCGCCACCGCCGCCGCCGTGCGACCCGCAGCAGCCCGGCGCGGCCTGCGCACCGGGCTCGTCCGGGCAGCCTTCCTCCGGAGGAGCGGCCAGTAGCAGCGGCGGCGCAAGCAGCAGCGGCGACAACGGCGCAAGCAGTGGCACTAATCCGACTGCGAGCAGCAGCGGGCAGAACGGCGCCAGCAGCAGTGGCGCCAGCAGCAGCGGCGGTGTGGCGAGCAGCGCCGGCCAGGCTTCCTCGAGCGGCGGCGCATCAAGCAGCGGGGCAGGCAACGGCGACGACAACGGCGCCAGCAGCAGTGGCGGAGCCAGCAGCAGCGGCGACAACGGCGCAAGCAGCAGTGGCGGAGCCAGCAGCAGCGGCGACAACGGCGCAAGCAGTGGCACTAATCCGACTGCGAGCAGCAGCGGGCAGAACGGCGCCAGCAGCAGTGGCGCGAGCAGCAGCGGCGGTGTGGCGAGCAGCGCCGGCCAGGCTTCCTCGAGCGGCGGCGCATCAAGCAGCGGGGCAGGCAACGGCGACGACAACGGCGCCAGCAGCAGTGGCGGAGCCAGCAGCAGCGGCGACAACGGCGCAAGCAGTGGCACTAATCCGACTGCGAGCAGCAGCGGGCAGAACGGCGCCAGCAGCAGTGGCGCGAGCAGCAGCGGCGGTGTGGCGAGCAGCGCCGGTCAGGCCTCCTCCAGCGGCGGCGCATCAAGCAGCGGGGCAGGCAACGGCGACGACAACGGCGCCAGCAGCGGCAGCAATCCGACCGCCAGCAGCAGCGGCGCGAGCAGCAGCGGCGGCGGGGCGAGCAGCGCCGGCCAGGCTTCCTCCAGTGGCGGCGCATCAAGCAGCGGGGCAGGCAGCGGCGACGACGACGGCGCCGGCAGCGGCGGTGGGGCGAGCAGCGCCGGTCAGGCTTCCTCGAGCGGCGGCGCCTCGGGCCAGACGTCTTCGAGCAGCGGCAGCGAGTCCAGTAGCGGCAGCAATCCGGCCACCAGCAGCAGTGGCGCGAGCAGCAGCGGCGGTGTGGCGAGCAGCGCCGGCCAGGCTTCCTCGAGCGGCGGCGCATCCGGCCAGACGTCTTCGAGCAGCGGCAGCGAGTCCAGCAGCGGCAGCAATCCCGACGCCAGCGGCGGCACCACCAGCAGCAGCGGCGCGAGCAGCAGCGGCGGTGGGGCGAGTAGCGCCGGTCAGGCATCCTCGAGCGGCGGTGCCTCGGGCCAGACGTCTTCGAGCAGCGGCAGCGAGTCCAGCAGCGGCAGCAATCCCGACACCAGCGGCGGCACCACCAGCAGCAGCGGCGCGAGTAGCAGCGGCGGTGCCTCGGGGCAGACGTCTTCGAGCAGCGGCAGCGAGTCCAGTAGCGGCAGCAATCCCGACACCAGCGGCGGCACCACCAGCAGCAGCGGCGCGAGCAGCAGCGGCGGCGCCTCGGGCCAGACGTCTTCGAGCAGCGGCAGCAACGGTCAGAGCAGCGGCTCCAGCGGCCAGACCAGCAGCAGCAGCGGTGCCGGTGCGAGTTCGTCCGGGGCCGCGAGCGGCGGAGACGACCAAGGCAGCAGTGGCGGCGAGCCAACCGACAACCCCGGCTCCAGCGGCAGCAACGGCCAGAGCAGCGGTTCCAGCGGCCAGACCAGCAGCAGCAGCGGCGCCGGTGCGAGTTCCTCCGGGGCCGCGAGCGGCGGGGACGACCAAGGCAGCAGCGGCGGCGAGCCAACCGACAACCCCGGCTCCAGCGGCACCAACGGCCAGAGCAGTGGCTCCAGCGGCCAGACCAGCAGCAGCAGCGGTGCCGGTGCGAGTTCGTCCGGGGCCGCGAGCGGCGGGGACGACCAAGGCAGCAGCGGCGGCGAGCCAACCGACAACCCGGGCTCAAGCGGCAGCAGCGGCAGCAACGGTCAGAGCAGCGGCTCCAGCGGCCAGACCAGCAGCAGCAGCGGCGCGGGTTCCTCCGGGGCCGCGAGCGGCGGGGACGATCAAGGCAGCAGCGGCGGCGAGCCAACCGACAACCCGGGCTCGAGCGGCAGCAGCGGCACCAACGGCCAGAGCAGCGGCTCCAGCGGCCAGACCAGCAGCAGCAGCGGTGCGAGTTCCTCCGGGGCCGCGAGCGGCGGGGACGACCAAGGCAGCAGCGGCGGCGAGCCAACCGACAACCCGGGCTCGAGCGGCAGCAGCGGCAGCAGCGGCCAGAGCAGCGGCTCCAGCGGCCAGACCAGCAGCAGCAGCAGCGGCGCGGGTGACGGCGGCTTCACGGCCAACGCCCGCACGTCGTCGTCCAGCGGTGCCTCGGGCGGATCGAGCAGCAGCGGGACAGGTTCGCGCGGCGGATCGGGCCAGAAATCCGACGGTGGCAACAGCACGCACAGCTTCGGGAATTCGAGTTCGGGCGGCGGCCGGCCGGCATCGAGCGGGAGCAGCGGATCTTCGCCGGGTTCAAGCGGCGGACCTTCAGGGCCCGGTTCGAGCGGCGGATTCTCCTCGCCGCCAAGCCACCACGGCTTTCGCCCATGACGATTGACGTGCGCGGAAGCCTCGGCGCGGCACGGCGGCAAGCGGCCCGGATCGAGGTCGTGCAAGCCGCCGATGGTTACGTGGCGCCGGAATTGGCGCCGGCGAATGCCACGCGGCCGGTGTCGGCGACCCGGATGGCGACCGCGCTGACGGGCTTTGCCGCCTCGGCGATCGCCATCGTCGCGCTGAAGCGGCCGGGCCTGCCGCTCCACGAGAAGACGCTGCTCGTCGTCTTCATCACGGCGGCGGCGATGATCCTCGTCGATCTCGCCCTATTCCGTACCTCGGCGAACCCGTCGGCCGGCATGGCGCTGCGTCCCGCCAATGCGTGGAACGTCGAGCGCATCGTCTCCAAGCTGATCGGCTTCTGGGCGACGCTCGGCGCGGTCGCCGCGGCCTATCTGGTCTTTCCGGAATACCACGGCAACTTCTATGCCGAGGCTTCGGCGGCGGTCCGGCTCATGCTGCCGTGGCTGGCGCTGATCTCGCCCGTCTACGTCGCCTATGTCGATCGCCGGCAGATGGAGCCCGACGACATCTACGCCGAACTGGGACGGTTCCTGACGTTGCGCGGACCGCTGCCGCAGCGCGATCTGCTCGGACAGCATGTCCGCGGCTGGCTGGTCAAGGGATTCTTCCTGCCGCTGATGTTCGTCTATCTGGCCGGCGCGCTCCACGATATCTGGGCCGTCGACGTCGCGAAGCTCTCGACCAGCTTCAGCGCCTTTTTCGAAGCGTCCTACAGCGGGTTCTTCCTGTTCGATCTGCTGTTCGCGGTCGTCGGCTACACCTTCACGTTCCGCCTGCTCGACACGCACATCCGCTCCGCCGAGCCGACGGCCGTCGGCTGGGTCGTCTGCCTCGTCTGCTACCAGCCGTTCTGGAGCATCGTCGGCCAGAACTACCTGCGCTACGAGCAGGACAACTTCTACTGGGGCGGGCTGACGTCAGGGCACGAGGCGATCTACCTCGTCTGGGGAAGCCTGATCCTCATCGCGGCGGCCATCTACGCGTGGGCCACCGTCTCCTTCGGGCTGCGCTTCTCCAACCTCACGCATCGCGGCATCATCACCAGCGGTCCCTACCGGTGGACCAAGCATCCGGCGTACGTCTTCAAATGCATTTCCTTCTGGCTGGTCTCGATACCCTTCCTGTCGAACGAGGGGCTGGGCGCGGCACTGTCGCAGTCCGTGCTGCTGATCCTCGCCAACGCGATCTACGTCGCGCGCGCCTACACCGAGGAAAAGCACCTCAGCCGCGACCCGGTCTATCGCGAGTACCAGCAGTTCATCCGGCAGCACGGCGCCGTCGCCCGCTTCATCAAACTGATGACGCCGCAGCGGCAGTGACCGCGACGAAAACGGGATCGCGGCGTCGCGCTCAGAGCGCGTAGGTCATGGCCTCGCGCGCTTCGCTCTCCATCTGGCGGAGCATCCGGTGGACGCTGCGCTTGCGGGAGTGGAAGTCGGCGACATCGGCAGGCGTTGGCGCGGTGGCTATGCCGTCGCTCGACATCGCCGCCATCGCTGCCTCGAACGTGGCGTAGCGGCGGGCGGCCAGAGCGCCCAGCATCGCGGCGCCGAGCAGCACCGGCTCCGCCGTCTCGGGAAGCACGACGACCTGGCCGGTCGCGTCGGCGAGAATCTGGCGCACCAGCCGGCTGTGGCTGGCGCCGCCGCTGGCGACGATGCGGTGCGAGGCGATGCCGTTGGCGCCGAGCGCATCGACGACCTCGGCGAGGCCGTAGGCGATGCCGCAGAGGCCCGCCACGAAATGGATCTCGAGGTCTTCGACGGTATCGTCCATCGACAGGCCGACGATGGCGGCGCGCGTATCGGGATCGGCGTAGGGCGAACGATTGCCGAGAAAATCGGGAAGGACGTGCCGCTCGCCGGCGAGCCGCGCCGCGTCGGACAGCCGGTTCATGCGGCGCACGATGCGGGCTTCCAGATAATCGAGCGGCTCGCGGCCGGCCGCCTTGGCTTCGGCGGCGACGCGCGGATAGGCGACGTGGGAGCGGACGAGGTGATCGAGCGCGGCGCCGGCGGTCGACTGGCCGCCTTCGTTCAGCCACAGGCCGGGGACGACGGCCGAGTAGTACGGCCCCCAGACGCCCGGAACGAAAGTCGGCGCCGCGGTGCTCGCCATGATGCAGGACGAGGTGCCCATGATGTAGCCGAGGCGCTGCGTCGGGTCGCCCGGTGCGCCGTCGGTGGCGCGTCCACCAAGCGTGCCGAGCGCGCCGGCGTGAGCATCGATCAGCCCGGCGGCGACCGGTGTTCCCGGATCGAGGCCGAGATCGCGCGCCGCGGCGGCGGTGAGGCCCGATGCCAACGGTGTCCCGGGAGGCACGATCGTCTGGCCGATGCGGCGGTGCGAATCTTCGCTGAGCTCATTGAGGCCGATCGCGGCGAGGAACGTATCGCTCCAGCGGCTCTCGTGGGCGAGATACGTCCACTTGCAGGTGACGGTGCAGCTCGACCGCGCCAGGCTTCCGGTCGCGCGCCACGAGAGATAGTCGGCGAGGTCGAGGAAATGCCCTGCCCCGGCGAAAGTCTTCGGCCGGTGCCGCTTCAGCCAGAGCAGCTTCGGCATCTCCATCTCGGGCGAGATGGTGCCGCCGACATAGCGCAGCACGTCGTCGTTCGTTTCGTCGATGGCGCGCGCCTCGGCGACGGCGCGATGGTCCATCCAGACGACGACGTTGCGGCGCGGATCGTCCGACGGGCTGACCGACAGCGGCGCGCCCGCGGCGTCAAGAACGACCAGCGAGCAGGTGGCGTCGAAGCCGATGCCGCCGACGTCGCTTGCCTTGACCGCGGCCTCGGCGAGCGCGGCGCGCAGCGCGCCGGCGCATGCCTCCCAGATATCGTCCGACGATTGCTCGACGATGTCGCCGGCTTCGCGCCAGATCTCGATCGCCCGCTTGGCGGAGCCCAGCAGCACGCCCTGCGCATTGAACAGCCCGGCGCGGGCGCTGCCCGTACCGACGTCAATTCCGGCGAAAATTTCTGCCATGCCTCACCAGGACGGCGGGCCGGACCGGCGCTACCAGACCGTATATCCGCCGTCGACGACGACCACGCTCCCCGTCATCAGACTGGCAGCGTCGCCGGCCAAGAACAAGACGACCGACGCGATCTCCGAGACCTCGCCCATGCGGGCCATTGGGGTCGAGTCGATCCAGCGGTCGTACATCTTGGGGTTCTGCTTGGCGAAGGCGTTGAGCGGCGTGTTGATGTAGGTCGGCGCGACGGCGTTGACGCGCACGCCGCGGTTCGCCCATTCGCCGGCGAGCGACTTGGTCAGGTGATGCACGCCGGCCTTGGAGGCGTTGTAGAAGGCCTGCTCCTGCGGGCGGTTGACGATGAAGCCCGACATCGAGCCCATGTTGACGATCGAACCCGACTTCGCCGCCAGCATGTGGCGGCCGAAGGCGCGGCAGCACCAGAAGACGCCGTTGAGATTGACGTCGATGACGTTCAGCCAATGCTCGTCGGTGACGGTCTCGGCCGGCGTTTCGCTGCGCGCGATGCCGGCGTTGTTGACCAGGATGTCGATCTTGCCGAGGCGGCGGACGATGTCGTCGGCGACCTCGTTCACCTGCTGCGGCTGGGTGACGTCCATCTTGACGACGTCGACGTCGTAGCCCTTGGCCTTGAGGCTGGCGCGGCCTTCCTCGGCGATCGCCGCGTCGTGATCGGCGATCACGACCCTGGCGCCGGCCTCGGCCAGCGCCTCGACGCACGCCAGGCCGATGGCGCGGCCGCCGCCGGTGACCAGCGCCGTGCGCCCGCCCAACTTGAACATCTCGAGATACATCGTCACCACTCCTGTCGAACCCGAATATCGGCGAAAGTAACTGCTACGTGTGTATTGCCTGGCCGGCCTTGTCGAAACGGTGAATGCGGTCGGGCTTCGGCGTCAGCCAGACCTGCTCGCCGGCGGCGAGGCCGAACTCGCCGGGCGTGCGCACGGTAACGCGGCCGATGTCCTTGGTGTCGATATAGAAGAAGGTGTCGGAGCCGAGGTGCTCGGCGATGTGCACCGTGCCCGCCCACTGGCCCTTGTCGCGCGACACCGCGACGTCCTCCGGCCGCACACCGATGGTCGCCGCCGCCTCGCCGGTGCCGGCCGGCGGCTTGATCAGGTTCATGCGCGGCGAGCCGATGAAACCGGCGACGAAAAGATTGGCCGGGTGATTGTAAAGCTCGAGCGGCGTGCCGACCTGCTCGATGCGGCCCGCGTTCAGCACCACGATCTTGTCGGCCATGGTCATCGCCTCGACCTGGTCGTGGGTGACGTAGATCATCGTCGTCTCCAGCGACTGGTGAAGCTGGGTGATCTCCAGCCGCATCTGGCCGCGCAGCGCCGCGTCGAGATTGGACAGCGGCTCGTCGAACAGGAACGCCTTGGGTTCCCGCACGATGGCGCGGCCGATGGCAACGCGCTGGCGCTGGCCGCCGGAAAGCTGGCCGGGCCGGCGGTCGAGGTAGCTGGTGAGGTTGAGCGTCGCCGCCGCTTTCTCCACCTTCTGCGCGATCACATGCTTCGGCTCGCCGGCCATCTTCAGGCCGAAGGCGATGTTGTTGCGCACGCTCATGTGCGGATAGAGGGCGTACGACTGAAACACCATCGACAGGCCGCGCTTGGCCGGCGGCGCGTCGGCAACGTCGACGCCGTCGATCTCGATGGCGCCGCTGGTGACGTCCTCCAGCCCGGCGATCAGGCGGAGCAGCGTGGACTTGCCGCAGCCGGACGGGCCGACGAAGACGACGAATTCGCCGTCCTCGACCTCGAGATTGACCGAGGGGATGACCTCGATCTCGCCGAAGGCCTTGCGGACGTTGCGCAGAACAATGCGGCCCATCAGGCAGCCCTCCTGTTGCGTGTCGCGGTCATTTCACGGCGCCGAAGGTAAGCCCGCGGACGAGTTGCTTCTGGCTGAACCAGCCGAGCAGCAGGATCGGCGCGATGGCGAGCGTCGAGGCGGCGGAAAGCTTCGCCCAGAACAGCCCCTCGGGGCTGGAGTAGGACGCGATGAACGCGGTCAGCGGCGCCGCGTTGGCCGCCGTAAGGTTCAGCGTCCAGAACGCCTCGTTCCAGGCGAGGATGACGTTGAGCAGCATGGTCGAGGCAATGCCGGGCACCGCCATCGGCAGGAGGACGTAGACGATCTCCTTCCACAGCGTGGCGCCGTCCATGCGGCTCGCTTCGAGGATGTCGACCGGGATTTCCTTGAAGTAGGTGTAGAGCATCCACACCACGATCGGCAGGTTGATCAGCATGAGGATGACGGTCAGCCCGAAGAGATTGTCGAGCAGGCCGAGGTTCTTGAAGATCAGGTAGATCGGCACCAGCACGCCGACCGCCGGCATCATCTTGGTCGAGAGCATCCACATCAGGATGTCCTTGGTGCGCTTCGACGGCGAGAAGGCCATCGACCAGGCCGCCGGCACGGCGATAATCAATGCCAGGACGGTCGAGCCGCCGGCAATGACCACCGAATTGAAGAAGTGCTTGAAGTAGTCCGAGCGCGACTGGACCTCGAAGAAATTTTCCAGCGTCCAGTGCGGCGGGAAGAACGCCGGCGGAAAAAGGATGGCGTCGCCCTCGGTCTTGAAGGCGGTGAGGAAGGTCCACAGGATCGGGAAGAAAATCAGGAACGCCACCAGCCAGGCGAGGATGGTGAAGGTCCATTTTCTTTGCGGGGTGACGGCGCGGGCCATCTAGCGCGGCTCCTTTGCCGGAGTAGTGACGGGCCGTGGACGCGGCGCGTGCCTTGCGGTTCCCCACCCACCACGCTTCGCGTGGTCACCCCTCCCCGTTCCGGGGAGGGATAAGTGGAGTTCCGGTCGCGCGGCATACTCCAATCCCTCCCCAGCATGGGGAGGGGGGACCGCGCGTAGCCGAAGGCGAAGCGTGGTGGGCGGGGCCGCGGTGTGTGAAGTGTCGCTCATCTCACGCGTCCAAATTCTTGCCGACGATGCGGACGAGGAAGAAGGCGACGATGTTGGCGAGGATGACCGCTACGACGCCGCCGGCCGAGGCGCCGCCGACGTCGTAGTCGAGCAGCGCCTGATGGTAGACGAGGTAGGCGATGTTGGTGGAGGCGTAGCCGGGGCCGCCGTTGGTGGTGACCAGAATCTCGGCAAACACCGAGAGCAGGAAGATCGTCTCGATCAGGATGACGACGGTGATGGCGCGCGCGAGGTGCGGCAGCACGATGTGGACGAACAGGTTGACGAAGTTGGCGCCGTCCATGCCGGCCGCCTCCTTCTGCTCTTCGTCGAGCGACTGCAGCGCGGTCAGCAGAATGAGCGTCGCGAACGGCAGCCACTGCCAGGCGACGATGATGATGACCGAGAACAGCGGATAGTTTTCCAGCCACGGCACCGGCGCGAAGCCGAAGCGCGTCGCGATCCAGGCGAAGATGCCGTAGTTCGGATTGAGCATCATGTTCTTCCACACCAGCGCCGAGACCGTCGGCATGATGAAGAAGGGCGAGATGACGAGGATGCGGACGATCCCCTGCCCGTAGATCGCCTGGTCGAGCAGCAGAGCGAGCAGGATGCCGCCGACGACCGTGATCACCAGCACCGAGAGGGTGAGGATCAGGGTGTTGGCGAAGGCCTGATAGAACGAAGGATCGGTGAGGAAGTAGACGTAGTTGGAGAAGCCGGCGAAGCCGCTGTTGGCCGGGTTCAGCAGATTGTAGGTCTGGAACGAATACCAGAGCGTCAGGACGAGCGGCACGATCATCCAGACGAAGAGGATCACGACCGACGGCACCAGCATGGCGCGGGCGAGCCCGCGGGTATTCTTGGTCGCCATTTTCTTGTTCCTCCGACCACCTCCCGAGAGGCAGAGGTTCATTTTCGCCGTGACCGGCGCGCGGGCTTCCCTTCGGCGGCCACCGGAGCGGAACTGTCCGGGGCGGCGGCTTGCCGCTCCGGACAGCGCAGTCGAGGCTCCGGGAGGAAGCCTACTTGATGTAGCCGCCCTTGGTCATGGTGCGGGTGGCGGCGTCCTGGGCCTGCTTCAGCGCATCGTCGACGCTGGTCTGCCCGGCGAGCGCGGCCGAGAAGATCTGGCCGACCGTATCGCCGAGACCCTGGAACTCGGGGATCGCGACGAACTGCACGCCGGTGTAGGGCACTGGCTTCACGGTCGGCTTGGTCGGGTCGGCCGCGTTGATCGAGGCCAGCGTCATCGCCGCAAACGGCGCCGACTTGGTGTACTCGGCGTTGTTGTAGAGCGATGTGCGCGTACCCGGAGGCACGTTAGCCCAGCCTTCCTTGCTGGCGACGAGGTCGAGGTAGTGCGGGCCGGTCGCCCACGAGATGAACTTCTCGGCGGCGTCGACCTTCTGCGAGCCGGCGGGAATGGCGAGCGACCACGCCCACAGCCAGTTGCCGCGCTTGCCGAGGCCGTTGTCGGGGGCGAGCGCGAAGCCGACCTTGTCGGCTACCGTCGAGGCCTTCGGGTCGGTGACGAACGAGCCGGCGACCGTGGCGTCGATCCACATGCCGCACTTGCCCTGCTGGAACAGCGTCAGGTTTTCGTTGAAGCCGTTCGACGAGGCGCCGGCGGGACCGTCGGCCTTCATCAGGTCGACGTAGAACTGCAGCGTGTTCTTCCATTCCGGCTGGTCGAACTGCGGCTTCCAGTTCTCATCGAACCAGCGGGCGCCGAAGGAGTTCGACGTCGCCGTCAGGAACGCCATGTTCTCGCCCCAGCCGGCCTTGCCGCGCAGGCACACGCCGTTGATGCCGTTGGCGCGGTCGGTCATCTTGTCGGCCGCCTGGCGGATGAAGTCCCAGGTCGGCGCGTCGGGCATCTTCAGCCCGGCCTTGTCCATCAGGTCCTTACGATACATGACGTAGCTCGACTCGCCGTAGAACGGCGCGGCGTAGAGCTTGCCGTCCTGCGACAGGCCGCCACGGATGGCGGGCAGCAGATCGTCGATGTTGTAATCCGCGCCGAGGTTGTCGAGCGCGACCAGCCAGCCCTGCTTCGCCCAGATCGGCACTTCGTACGTGCCGATGGTCAGCACGTCGTACTGGCCGCCCTTGGTGGCGATGTCGGTCGTCACCTTCTGGCGCAGCGCGTTTTCCTCGAGCGTCACCCACTGCAAGGTGATGTCCGGATTGGCCTTGGTGAAATCGTCGGTGAGCTTCTGCATCCGGATCATGTCGCCGTTGTTGACCGTGGCGATGGTCAACTGCGTGGCCGCGTTGGCCTGACCGAGTGCAAACAGGGATGCCGCGCCCAGAAGGGCGCCCAGAATACGCTTCATGAATTCCTCCCAAGTTTGCCGTGAGCATTTGCTCCGGCATTAATCATAAGTTCACACGCATGCGTCATTCTGTCAACGGCCGATGCACGGTATCGACGCATCTTTTGCGCCCGCGGCACCCTTTTCAGGCGGCCGGCGCTTGCTCTCTCCAGCAGACGTATTTGGCTAGCGGCCCGCCAGAAGCGCGGTCGCGGTCGCCTCGTCGGTGATGAGGCCCGAGACGATGCGGCCGGTGAGCGCGGCGCGGATCGCCTTTATCTTCGCCGGGCCAAGCGCCACGCCGACCACCAGCCGGCCATCGGCCGGGCGCAGCGGCACCGAGGTCAGGCGCGCGTTGGTGTCGGTCTTCAGCGGACGCCCGTCGCTGCCGAACGACCAGCCGACGACTTCGCCCGCCGCACCGGCGCGCATGATCTCGAACAGTTCCTCGCGCGAGATGAAGCCGTCGATGAACTGCTGCGCATCGGCGTCCATCTGGCCGATGCCGACGATGGTGAGGTCGGCGCGCGCCGCCAGCGAGTGGACGCGGCGCACCGGCTCGATCGACAGCAGCAGGTCCTTCTCCGCTTCGCTTGCCGCGACCAGCGGCAGCGGGATCGGGTAGTGGCGCGCCTGCGTCAGGTCGGCGAGCCGCGTCAGCGTATCGAAGAAGCTCGCCGAGCCGTCGGGAGCGATGTTGCCGACCAGCGACACCAATTGATGGTGCGGGCAATTCATCGGGCGGATCTGATCGACCGCGGCGCGTAGCGTTCGTCCGGTGCCGAGCGCGATGATCATCGGCGTCGTGGCGGCGAGCTGCCGCTCGAGGAAGCCGGCGGCGCTGCTGGCGACGCCGGCGACGTTGTTGGCGTTGCTCGGATCGGTCGGCACGACATCGCAATGCTGGAGCTTGAACTTCTCGCCGAGGCGGCGTGCGAGCTCCATGCAGGCGGCGATCGGATGGTCCAAACGGAAGGTTATCAGCCGTTCCGACAAAGCCAGCGACACCAGCCGCTGGGCGGTCGGGCGCGAGACGTTGAGCTCGCGCGCGATCTCGTCCTGCGTGATGCCGGCGATGTAGTAGAGCCAGCCGGCGCGCGCGGCGTCGTCGAGGCGGGACTTCTCGGCCTTGTCGACTTTCTGGTCCATCGCTCGATCCGCTATGCCGGCAACAGGTCGCGCATCGAGTCGAACACGCGGTCGGCGCCGGCGTCGGCCAGCAGCCGCGCGCCGTCGCGCTCGGCGTGATGGCTGCCGCCGACGAAACCCCACACCGTCATGCCCGCGGCCTTGCCGGCGAGCACTCCGTTGACGCTGTCCTCGATGACCAGAGTCGTCGCCGCGTCGGCGCCCATGCGCTCAGCCGCGAGAAGAAAAAGATCGGGCGCCGGCTTGCCGTTGGCAACCATCGCCGCCGTGTAGATCCGATCGCCGAAATATCGGTCCAGTTCGGTCACTCCCAAAGTCATCTGAACGCGCGCCGGGTCACTCGACGAGGCGAGGCAGTAAGGCGTATCGACGGACTCCAGCACGGAACGCACATGCGGTATCAGGCGCAGGGACCGTTCGTAGGCAGCCGACAGATCTTCATACAGCGCGGCACCGAACGAGACGGGAAGCGGCGCGCCGGTGACAGCCAGGAAATATTCCTCCACGGCACTGGAGCTGCGCCCGAGAAAACGGTCGAACACTTCGTCCAGGCCGATCTTCACGCCGTACCGGGCGAGGGTATCGACCAGGCACCGGCAACTCACGACCTCACTATCGACGAGGACGCCGTCGCAATCGAAGATTACCAGACTGAAGCCGTTCATCCATCGCCCGCCCGGGAATTCACGCTTACGCAAAGCCACTTCACGAGATTGAGCAAAAGTTGCTGCTGCTTTCAAATGCTCTTATCACGGCTAACCGGCCGGGTGAAGGAACGTGGCCTGCCGGCTATCCGCCTACCGCGCGGAAAGCAGCCTGACCATCGCCGGCGTCACGCTCCGGCAAATACGCGAGCGATGCCGGCGGCGGCGGCACCGACATCTACGTCGGCGCCGAGCGAGGCCAGCACGCTGCCCAGCGCGACGACATTGGCGAGCACAGCCTCGAAGCGGGCGCGCGGTCCGGTGTGGCCGAGGCGGAGCAGCCGGTCGGTGCCCTGCCCTATCGCCGCACTGATGTCGACGCCGAACGGCACCAGCGTCCGGAGCACCGCCGCGCGATCGACTCCGGCCGGAATCTCGGCGGCGGTCACAAGATTGGAAGCGGCGCGCTCCCCGACCCAGGCCGGCAAGCCCAGCGCCGCCAATCCGGCGCGGCTGGCGGCGGCGGCGACGGCGTGGCGCGCGACGACGGCGGCGATGCCTTCCGCCTCGATGCGGTCGAGCGCCGCCTCGAGCGCGTAGAACTCGACGGCCGACGGCATGCCGGGCAGCGCGCGCCGGCCGGTGGCCAGCCAGTTGGCCCTGAGGTCGGCGAGGGAGAGCGTCGACAACGTCGGGCCGCCGGGCGCCGCGATCTGCTGCCACGCGCGGGGGCTGACGGACAGCGCGGAGACGCCCGAGGGCCCGCCCAGCGATTTCTGCGGCCCGACCACGACGATATCGGCACCGAGCGCATCGACATCGAGGGGATGACCGGCGAACGACGCGACGGCATCGACGACGAGCAGCGCGCCGGCCTCGCGGGCGAGCGCGGCGATCTCCTCCAGCGGATTGAGGATGCCGCTGGCGGATTCGGCGTGGACCACCGCGATTAGGCCGATGTCCTTGCCGGCGAGCGCGGCAGCCACCGCGGCCGTCTCGATCGGCTTCCCGGGCGTCGCCGCCAGTTGGGTCACCGCCGCGCCGCCGCGGCCGAGCCAGGTGCCGAACCAGACGCCGTAGGGGCTGGTGACGATGTTGAGGGCGCGGAGACCGGGACGGGCGAGGCCGAGCGCCGCCGCCTCGAGTGCGACGATGGCCTCCGCCTGGACGAGCAGGACGTCGTTCTTCGTGCTCAGCAGCCGCGCCAGCCGGTCGGCCAGCCTGGCGTAGCCGTCCGCCGGATAGTTCGGCGCGTCGAGCAGCGGGTTCCAGTTGGTCACGTTCAGCCCGGCCGCGATGGCGATGCGCCAGCGCCGCGCCGGCGCACGACGCGATAGAGCAGCCCGGCGATGGCGAGGAGGACGATGGTGAATCCGAATACGATCGTGGCCGCGGCGTAGACCGCCGGCGACGGGCCGTACTGCAGGCTGCCGTAGAGATAGACCGGCAAGGTGTTCACCGTGGGCGTGGTCAGGAACGCCGAGACGACGAGATTGTCGAAGGAGAAGACATAGGCCATGAGCGCGCCGGCGGCGACGGCCGGCGCGAGGTGCGGCAATACGACAAAGCGGAGCGTCTGCAGGCGGCTGCCGCCGAGATCGGCTGAAGCCTCCTCGAGCCGCCGGTCGAGCGTCAGCACGCCGGCGCGCACGATGAGCGCGGTCACCGAGATGGCGAGCGGCGTGATGCCGGCGACCAGCGTCCACAGGCTGAGGCGGATGCCGGTCACGGCGTAGAACAGCAGCAGCGACACGCCGGTCACCGTCTCGGGCACGATGAGCAGGAAGTACGTCAGCCCCGAGAGCGCGCCGCGCACCCGCGCGTTCGGGTGGCGGACCAGGGCGAAGCCCAGCGCGGTGCCGATGACGACCGAGATGAGCGCTGCCCAGAACGAGACGACGACGCTGGTCTGAACAGTGCGGCGGAGCGACTGGTTGTTCCAGGCGTTGGCGTACCACTCGGTCGTCCAGCCGGTGAACAGCGCCGTCTGCTTGCCGAGCGTGCCGAGGTTGAACGAATAGACGATCGACACGGCGATCGGCGCGAACAGGAACACGACGACCAGCGCGTACCAGACGCCCAGCGCCGCGGCGCCGGCGTTCGGCATCCTCCCGGCGGAAACGCGAACCGTGCTCATGCCGAGACCTCGGCGAAGCTGCGCGTCAGCCGCGCCAGCGCGCCGACGATGACGGCGACCGCGATCAGCACGAGCACCGCCATCGCCGAGCCCAGCGCATAGTTCTCCGACTGGATGTATTGCGAGGCGATGGCGCGGCCGATGAGCACCCCCTTGTCGCCGCCGAGCAGCGTCGGCACCACGAGTTCGCCCAGCATCGGCACGGCGGTGAGCAGCACGGCGGTGGCGATGCCGGGCCGCGCCAGCGGCAGCACGAGATGGACGAGGGTGCGCCAGCGCGAAGCGCCGAGGTCGCGGCTCGCCTCGATCAGCGCCGGCGGAATGCGCGCCAGCACGACGTAAAGCGGCACGATGGCGATCGGCAGGTAGGCATAGACGATGCCGATGAAGACCGCGGTCTGCGTGTCGAGTAGATCGAGCGGGCCGGAATAAATGTGCGTGAAGTTGAGGATGCCTTCCAGCGGGCCGCGCCGCTGCAGCAGGATCTGCCACGACATGACGCGGATCAGGAAGCTGGTGAAATACGGGATGAGCACGACGACCAGCAGGACGCCGCGCCAGCGGCCGGCGTGGCGGGCGATGAAGTACGCCGCCGGGAAGGCGACCAGGATGCACAGCGCGGAGCCGGTGACGGCGAACTGGATCGTGCGCAGGAACGAGGTCAGGTAGAAGCCGGACAGCGCCTGCCTGTAGTTGTCGAACGTGAAGCCCAGCGCGATGCCGCCGAAGGTCGAGTGGCCGAACGAGAAGACGACGGTGAAGGCGAGCGGCGTGATGAAAAAAACAAACAGCCACAGCGCCGGTATCCCGGCGAAGAGATTGTCGCCGAGGCGGGCCTGCGCCGCGCGGCCGATAAAAGCGCGGCCGGCGATCCTCGGATCGCCGGCCGGATCGTTGATGAGAACTGCGGACAATGGTGCTCCGCTTTAGCCGCCCGCCGCGGCCTGGACCTGATTCTGGACGTCCTGATAGGCGGCGATGGTATCCGGGTTGACGATGAACGTCGTCAGCTTGCTGAAGTCGAGACCGGCTCCGCCGAAGATCAGGTCGGCGTTCTTGACGTCGGCCGGCAGCTTGCCCTGCAGCCCGGCGATCGCGGCCGGGTAGCCGATGTACTGCGTCTCCTTCACCTGGATGTCGGGCGACAGGAAGAAGTTGAGGAAGTCGTAGGCCTGATCGAGATTCGGGGCGCCGGCAGCGATGGCGTAGCTGTCGACCCAGATCTCGCTCCACGGGCCGGGCACGACCCACTTGAGCTTCGGGTTCTGCGCGATGGCGCCGCGCGCCGCCGACTGGTTGGCTTGCGCCAAGACGATGGCGCCGCTCGCCAGCGCCGCCGGATCGAAGCTCGAGAAGGTCTTAACGTGCTTGGCGAAGCCCTTGAGGAAATCGGCGGTGCCCTTGATGTCGTCGACGGTCGCCGTGTTCCAGTCCTTGCCGGCCAGCCACAGCGCCGGGCCGACGGTCTCCGACGCCGACTTGGTCAGGCGGATCTTGCCCGAGACGTTCGGCTTGGCGCCGGCGTCGAAGAAATCCTGCCAGGTCTTGATCTCGCCGCCGACGGCATCCGGATCGTAGACGACGCCGAGCACGCCCCAATCCTTCGGGATCGAGTACTTGTTGCCGGGGTCGTCGTTGCGGTTGAGCAGCGAGGGATCGAGCGCGCTGAAGTCGATCTTGGAATGATCGAGCGGCTGCAGCAGGTTCTTGTCGGCGAGCTGCTTGATCCAGCCCGAGCTCGGAATGACGATGTCGAAGCCGGAGCCGGCCGGGCTGCTCAGCTTGGCGAACATGTCTTCGTTCGAGTTGTAGGTCGCGATGTTGGGCGTGACGCCGCTCTTCGCAGCGTAGGCGGCGAGGTCGTCGGCCGAGAAGTAGTCCGGCCAGCTATAGATGTTGAGCGCGCCGGTGGTGGCGGCGTTGGCGCGGCGGATGCCGGGGAAGGCCGTCGCGAACGCGGCGGTCGCGGACACGCCGCCGAGCAGGCCGAGAATGGTACGCCGGCTCAGGCGCGAGCCGGTAAGCGGGGAATGGTCAGTCATGTTGGTTGTCCTTACACGGGGGGAGGAAGTTCAGACGAGGTCCTCGTCGCGATAGGCGCGCGCCGCAGCCGCGTCGAAGGTGACGAAGACCCGGTCTCCGGGCTTGGGAGTCGCGGAGGGGGAAATTTCGGATGCACGAGGGGCGATGGATTCGAAGGTGATGCCGCCGGGCGTCACGGCGCGCAGGCGCAGCGACGGGCCGATCGCGACGCTGTCGACAAGCTCGGCGGCGATGCGGTTGGCGGCATCGGCCTCGGCGAACAGCGGGCGCGGCTCGAATACCGTCCGCTCCGGCCTGACGACCACGATGACGCGGTCGCCGGCGGCGAGGCCGTCGGCGACATGGCCGGCGGAGATGCGGCCAATGTCGCTATCGACGGCAGCCGGCGTCGCCGCCCGTTCCAGCCGGCCGCGGATGGTGTTCGCATTGCCGACGAATAGCGCGACCCATGCATTGGCAGGGCGATCGTAGATTTCGGCCGGCGTGCCGATCTGCTCGAAGCGGCCGGCGCGCATGACGACCAGCCGGTCGGCCATGCCGAACGCTTCCTCCTGGTCGTGCGTCACGTAGATGAACGTCGTGCGGAGCTCGGCCTGGATGCGGCGGAGTTCGCGCTGCAGTTCGTCGCGCAGCTTGCGGTCGAGCGCGCCGAGCGGCTCGTCGAGCAGCAGCACGGCCGGATTGTTGGCGAGCGCCCGCGCCAGCGCGACGCGCTGCTGCATGCCACCGGATAGTTCGTTCGGCTTGCGCTCGGCCGCGTCGGACAGGCGCACCAGATCGAGCAGTTGGCGCGCGCGCGCATAACGCTCCGTCCGCGCCACGCCGTGCATGCGCGGCCCGTAGGCGACGTTGTCGAGCACCGACAGGTGCGGGAAAAGCGCGTAGCTCTGGAAGACGGTGTTGACGTTGCGGCGCTCGGCCGGAAGCGAGGTCACATCCTCGCCGCCGATCGATATCGCGCCGGCGTCCGGCGCCTCGAAGCCGCCGATGAGACGCATGATGGTCGTCTTGCCGCTGCCGCTCGGCCCGAGGATCGCGAGGAACTCGCCGTCGGCGACGTCCAGCGAAACATCCGAAACGACAACGCGGCCGGCGTAGCTCTTGGTGATGCCGCGCAACGCCACCGCGTTCGGCCGGGAGGAGGAAGGAGATGATTCGCTGCGTGCAGACATAGCCATGCCACCGTCGTCGCCGGTCCGCTGGCCAAGTTCGATCACGCTCAAGGTGCTTTTGAACACGGGCGAAGCATAGGAGCGCTGACCGTCGGATCGAGGCAGCGTTTTCTTCCGATATTGAAAATAGAGCAAATCGGTTGCCGCTGCGCGCGGCGCGGCAGACGATATTGAGTGGCCGGATCAATCGGCCCCGGCGGGGTGCCGTTGCCGCCGGCGGGCAGGCGCGCCGTCAGGTAGCGGCAATCGGCGCGCGGAATGCCGCAGTGCCGGCCGCCGGCAATTGCCGGCTCAGGATGCGGCCCGCATCGCCGGGTTTGCCCCACCCTGCGCCACGACGGCCGCCTTGAGCAGCCGCGTGAACTGGTGCGCGGTGACCGGTGGGCTGAAATAGTAGCCCTGCGCCTCGTTGCAGTGGTGCGCGCGCAGGAAGTTCAGTTCCTCCAGCGACTCGACGCCTTCCGCGATGACGCGCAGCTTCAGGCTCTGCGCCATGGCGATCACCGCCGTCACGATCGCGGTGTCCTCGCCGGCGGTGCTGATCTGGCGGATGAAGGACTGGTCGATCTTCAGCGCATCGACCGGGAATTTGCGCAGGTAGCTGAGGCTGGAGTAGCCCGTGCCGAAATCGTCGAGCGCGATCTGCACGCCGCGAGCACGGACGTGGCGCAGGATCGACGCAGCCGAGTCCGCCCGCTTCATCAGCACGCTTTCCGTCAGCTCCAGCTCGAGGCAATGCGGATCGAGGCCGGTCTCGTCGAGGATCGTGAACAGGTTGCGCAGGAACTCGTCGTCGCGGAATTCCATCGCCGAGACGTTGACCGCCACCTTGGTCGGCGGCAGCCCTGCCGAATTCCACGACTGCGCCTGCCGGCAGGCCTCGCGCATGACCCACGCGCCGATCGGCAGGATCAGCCCGCATTCCTCGGCGATCGGGATGAACTGCGCCGGCGGCATGGTGCCGCGCGTCGGGTGGATCCAGCGGATCAGCGCCTCGCCGCCCGAGACCGCGCCGGTCGCGAGGTCGATCTTCGGCTGGTAGAGCAGCGTGAACTCCTGCCGCTCGAGCGCGCGCCGCAGCCCCTCCTCGATCGACTGGCGCTCGACGGCGCGGATGTTCATCGCCGGCTTGAAGAACTGGTAGCCCTGCTTGCCCTTGTCCTTGGCCTGGTACATCGCGGTGTCGGCGTTCTTGATCAGCGTCTCGGCGTCGTGCCCGTCGTCGGGGTAGACGCTGACCCCGACGCTGGCGGTGACGTGCAGGTCGTGGACGCCGATCCGGTGCGCCTCGGCGACCGCCGCCAGCATGCGGCGCGCGGTGATCGCCGCGTCTTCCAGTTGCTGCACCTCGGAAAGCAGCACGACGAACTCGTCGCCGCCCTGGCGGCTCACGGTATCGGAGCCGCGCACGCACTCGACCAGCCGCTTGGCGACCGACTGCAGCAGCTTGTCGCCGATCGGGTGGCCGAGCGAATCGTTGATGTGCTTGAAGCCGTCGAGGTCGAGAAACAGCACCGCCACCTTGTTGCGGTGGCGCGCGGCGAAGGCGATCGACTGCCCGACGCGGTCGTTGAGCAGCATCCGGTTGGGCAGCCCGGTAAGGAAATCGTGCTGCGCCGAATGCGCCATCTGCTGGGCCATGGCGCGCGCCGCGCTGACGTCGCGGAAGACGATGACGGCGCCGGTTGCCCGGCCGGCGCGGTCGTGGATGGGGGCCACCGAATCCTCGATCGGCAACTCCGACCCGTTGCGGCGGACTAGAATGCTGTTCTCGGGCAGGTGGACGACCTCGTCCTTGCGCACCGCCCGCGCCATCGGGTTGCCGATCGGCTCGTGCGTCGCGGCGTCGAGGATGACGACCACGTCGCGCATCGGCCGCCCGTTGGCGTCCTGCCACGCCCAGCCGGTGATGCGCTCGGCGACGATGTTGAGAAACGTGATGTTGCCGGCGATGTCGGTGCAGATGACGCCATCGCCGATGCTGTTGAGGGTGACCTGCGCCCGCTCCTTCTCCTCGAACAGCGCGTCTTCCATGATCTTGCGCTCGATGGCGTAGCGCAGCGCGCGCAGCAGACCGCGGGCGTCGATCTGGCCCTTGACCAGATAGTCCTGCGCCCCCTGCTGCAGCGCCTGCAGCGCCAGCGTCTCGTCGTCCATGCCGGTGAGCACCACCAGCGCAACATGCGGCGCAGCAGCGTGCGCGCGCTTGACGGCGTCCAGCCCCTGCGCGTCGGGCAGCCCGAGGTCGAGCAGGATGATGTCGACCGCGTTTCCGTGGAGGTGCGTTTCGAGGTCGCCCATCGTCTCGACGTGCGTCATCTCGGTGGCATGCGATCCGTGCTCGGCGAACATTTCGCGCATCAGCATGGCGTCGCCGGGATTGTCCTCGACCAGCAGGACGACCTTGAGGGATGTGTCGCTCATTGATTTATCTTCGGCTGCGGCGGCAGCTTGGCGACGTTGAGCCAGAAGTCGTTGATGCCCTGCACCAGCTTCTCGAAGGCGTCGAGCTGGACCGGCTTCGCCAGGTAGGAGTTCGCCTGCAACTGGTAGCTCCGGGCGATATCGGCCTCCGCGTCGGACGTGGTGAGAATGACGGTCGGGATCAGCTTCAGGCCGTCGTCGCTCTTGATCTGCGCCAGCAGCTCGCTGCCGTCCATGCGCGGCAGGTTCAGGTCGAGCAGGATCAGGTCCGGCCGCGGGGCATGCGCGTTGGCGCCCTCGTGCCGGAGATAGGCCATCGCCTCGACCCCGTCGCCGGCGACCACGATGTCGACCAGAGGATTGGCCTCGGCGAAGACCTCGCACGTCAGGCGGACGTCGCCCGGGCTGTCCTCGACCAGCAGCACCGTCTTGCGGCCGGCTGCTTCTGCGATGTCCCTCAACGTTTCCCCCTTGCGCCGTCGAGTGTGAAGCGGAACGTCGCGCCGTCACCGTCACGCGACTCGACCGAGATCGTGCCGCCGTGTCGCTCGACGATCTTCTTGCAGATGGCGAGCCCGATGCCGGTGCCGGCGAATTCGTTGCGCCGGTGCAGGCGCTGGAACATGCCGAAGATCCGGTCGAAGTAGCGCGGATCGATGCCGATGCCGTTGTCGCGCACCGAGAACACCCAGCGGCCCTCGGTGTTGCGCTGCGCCGATATCTGCACGCGCGCGACGCTGCCCGGCCGCTGATACTTGATCGCGTTGCCGACGAGATTCTGGAAAAGCTGGATCAACTGGCGCTCGTCGGCGCTGACCAGCGGCAGGGGGCCGTTGGTGACCAGCGCGTGGCTTTCGGCGATGACGCCGCGCAGATTGAGCAGCGCCTGGTCGAGCGCGTAGGCGCTGGGCGTGTCGATCAGCTCGTTGCCGCGCGTGCCGACGCGCGAATAGGTGAGCAGGTCGCGGATCAGCCGCTGCATGCGGTCGGCGCCGTCGACCGCGAAGGCGATGTACTCGTCGGCGCTGGCGTCGAGCTTGCCCTTGTACTTCTTGCTGAGCAGCGCCGTGTAGCTCGCCACCATGCGCAGCGGCTCCTGCAAATCGTGGGAGGCGATGTACGCGAACTGACCGAGTTCCTCATTCGAGCGGTTGAGTTCCTCGACCTTGCGCAGGAGCTGCAACTCCGCCGCCTTGCGCACGCTGATGTCGCGGATCGCGGCCGTCACCAGGATGCCCTCGCTGCTTTCCAGCGGGCTTAGCATCAGCTCGATCGGAAATTCGCTGCCGTCCTTGCGCCGCGCCGTGAGCTCGATGCCGGTGCCGATCTGCTGCGCCAGCGCCTCCTCGGCCGAGCGCAGGCCGTCGGCGACCAGCCGCTCGGCAAAGCCGGCGGGGATGAGGTTGGTGACTTGCTGCCCGAGCAGTTCGTCGCGGCGGTAGCCGAACCGCTTCTCGGCCTGCAGATTGAGCAGCACGATCTCGCCGCCCTGGTTGACCACCACCATGGCGTCCGGCGCCGCCTCGAGCAGGCCGCGATAGCGGCTTTCCATCTGCGCCAGATGCTTCTCGGCCGCCTTGCGCACGCTGATGTCGCGGATCGCCGAGGTGATCAGCACGCCTTCGGCGCTGTCCAGCGGACTGAGCATGAGCTCGATCGGGAATTCGCTGCCGTCCTTGCGCCGCGCGATCAGTTCGATGCCGGGGCCGATCTGCTGCGCCAGCGCGTCCTCGGCCGAGCGCAGGCCGTCGGCCAGCAGCCGCTCGGCAAAACCCATGGGGATGATGGCGGTGACCTTCTGCCCGAGCAGCTCGTCACGCCGGTAGCCGAACTGCTTCTCGGCCTGCAGGTTGAGCAGCACGATCTCTCCGTCGTGGCTGACCACGACCATGGCGTCGGGCGCCGCTTCGAGCAGCCCGCGATAGCGGCCTTCCATCTGTGCCAGATGCCGCTCGGCGGCGTCAGGCACAGGCTGGGTGCGCGCGGAATGAGACCCAACCAAAGTCATGGCACCGCGGCTCCTCGGTCGTCCGCGTTGCCTTGCCTCTCAAGGAATGGGCCGCGCGCGCGATGCCCCGGCCGGCGAACCGGCCGGGGTCTTCGCCGGGCACCAAGGGAGGGGCAGAGGGCGCCCGGCATACGCCCGAGGTAGACGGCCAGCCGATTCGCGTCTGACCAATATTGAACACTCTAGGCGTGCAAGCGGCGGACGTGGTGAAGCCGCGGTAAACGTCACAAAGCGGCCAACGGCAGCGCTTATTCGTGGACGATGACGTTGAGCAGCGAGGTGTGCACCTTCACTTCGCCGTTGTATTCGATCAGTCCCAGCCGGCGGAACTTGTTCATGAAATAATTGATGCGCGAGCGCGTCGTGCCGACGCGCGCCGCCAGCATCTCCTGGCTGATCTTCGGCACGATCAGCTTCAGCTCGCCGTCGTTGTTGAAATTGGCGAGCAGCAGCAGCAAACGCGCCAGCCGCTTTTCGCTCGAGTTGAATAGCTGGTCGACGAGGTCGGCCTCGACCTGGATGTTGCGCGACACCAGGAAGGCCATGAAGCTCTGGGCGAATTCCGGCGTGTCGTGCAACAGGCGCACCATCGTCGCCTTCTCGATGCGCGCGATGCTGGCGGCCGTGGTTGCCAACGCCGTCGCCATGCGCATCGGCTGGCCGGCGAGGCAGCCTTCGCCGAAAAAATCGCCGGGAGCAAAAAGCGCGATGACGCCTTCCTTGCCCTGATCGGAAACAACGGTGAGCTGAATTCGGCCGGAGCGCACGTAGAAGACGGCGTCGGCGGTGTCGCCCTGGCGAAAGATGACGTCGCCCTTCTTGGACTTCAGGTCAGAGCGCACGCCCTCGGTGGCCGCGAGCACCGCCTGCGGATCCAGAACTGCCGGCAGCTTTGCCTTGGCTTTCGGGCGCTTGCCGGACGGTTTTGTCGCGTTCGGACGTTTCTTGTCTTTCATTCTCCTGAAATGTCTCGGGTTGCCGAAAGGCCCTGGTTCGGAGCAAAGGCGCAAACATCGAACCATCGCGCAGCGCGCAGCATCGGGTTTCGCCGCAGGCGAAACTCGCAAGCTTATTCACTATCCGGAAAGATGGCCGGGTTCTGTTCAGTATTGCACGTATTGGCCTTGCCCCACAGAACACTTTCCATCAGGCGGCCAAGACAAGGTGTCGGGGTTCGGGACAAAAGTCCGAATTCACGAACGATTTGATTACCACGAAGCCCGATCGCGCCCGCCGTTGTGCAGTATTGCACAGATGCAATCCCTCCCCGTCGCCAAGCTTGCACGGTGATTCGGAGTCGCGCGGGCGGCTAGTTGCCCCAACGCTCCGACCAGATGCGGTCATCACATAACGCTGCGTTCAACTGCGTTGGCTTGAGGTTCCGGTCGCATCGCCGGAGCGGGGGTACGACCATGAGGCGTCTTCGCGCAGCTTTCGCCGCGGCAGCAGCGGTTCCCGTCATCATCATCGCCGCCATGACCAGCGCCGGCGCGGTCGATCTCAACACCTACGCCATCATCGCGGCGAGCACGACGACGAACGTCGGCGCCAGCACCATCAACGGCAACATCGCGGTTGCTCCCGGCCTCGCCACCACCGGCTACGAGTCAGCCACCGTGCACGGGGTCACGTATCTCGGCGACACGGCGCAGGGCCAGCAGGCGCAAGCGGATCTGCTTACCCAATACACTTCTCTCAACATCCGCCCGGCGGACCGGACCCTCGACGCCGAGCTCGGCGGCACGACGCTGGTCAGCGGCGTCTACAACCTCACTTCTTCGGCCTCCATCACCGGCATTCTCACCCTCGACGGCGGCAACGATCCCAATTCGCTGTTCATCTTCAAGATCGGCAGCAGTCTGACCACCGCGACCTCCTCGCAGGTCGTTCTGGCAAACGGTGCCAACGGCGACAACGTGTATTTCCTCGTCGGCAGCTCGGCGACGCTGGGCTCAAGCTCGGTCTTTAACGGCAAGCTCATCGCGTATGCGTCGATCACGATCGGCACTACGGCGACAATCGAGTGCGGCGCGGCGTGGGCACGGACCGGCCAGGTCAGCCTCGCCGGCGCGGCCACCATCACCGCCGTCGACTACACCGACGACGACAACGCGACGTGCGGTATCGTCACCGCCGCCGCGGGCGACAGCATCGACGACGACGCGCCCCCCGCCGCCGGCGAAGTCGCCGGCGCGCTGGACGGCACGGGCGCCCCGCTGCCGCCGGCGTTCCAGGATCTCATCGACAACCTGACGCCGGAACAGCTCGCCGCCGCGCTGGAGCAGCTCGCCGGCCAGGCGGGCACCGGCGCTGCCGCGGCCGGCAGCCAGTCGATGGACTCGTTCCTCTCCAATCTTTTCGATTCGACTTTCGCGGACGACAGCGGCGGACCCGGAAGCGCTGGACCCGGCAACACCGGGCCCAGCCCCGCCACCGTGAAGGCGCTGGGCTACGTCTCCGAGGACCAGGTCGCCACCGGCCCCGCCGCGGCGCTCGCGCCCTATGCGCCGGTGCGCCAGCCGGCGGGCTGGGGCGTGTGGGCTTCGGCTTACGGCGGCCACAGCAACACCAACAGCGACGCGACAGCCGGAACGCACGGCCTCACCACCGACAACTACGGCTTTGCCGCCGGCTTCGGCCGCGATGTTTCGGCAAGGAGCAAGGTCGGCTTCGCCTTCGGCGGCGGCAGCACGCGCTTCGGTCTCGCCGACGGCTTCGGCGGCGGCAGCAGCAGCTTCGCCCAGGCCGCCATGTATGGGCGCACCGACGTCGGCGCGGCCTACGTCGCGACCGCGCTCGCCTACGCCTATCACTCCGTCGCCACCTCGCGGCACGTCATCCTCGGCGCGCCGGTGCCCGCCAACGACACCTACACCGCGTCCTATGCCGCCCATGATGTCGCCGCCCAGATCGAGGCCGGCTACCACGTCGGCATGGTCACGCCGTACGCCGCCGTGCGCGTCGGCGCATTCTTCACGCCGGCCTACGCGGAGAGCGGCGTCGGCGCCTTCGGTCTCGCCTACGCGGCCCGCACCGCGATGTCGGTGCGCAGCGAACTCGGTGCGCGCATCGCACGCACCTTCCTGCTCCGCGACCGCGCCACGTCGTTCACCCTCAACGCGCGCGCCGCGTGGGCGCACGACTACATCGCCAACTCCGCCGTCTCGACCGGCTTCCAGGAGATCCCGGACGCGACCTTCGACGTGAACGGCGCCCAGCCGGCGCGCGACTGGCTGCTGCTGTCGGCCGGCGCCGAGGTCGGCTTCCGCAACGGCTTCGCCGTCGGCGGCACCTTCGACAGCGCGTTCGCGGAGAACTCGCAAAACTGGACCGGCAAAGGGCGCATCAGCTACCGCTGGTAAGGCGCCTCGCCGGTCCGGACAATCTTAGGCAACTTTCGGCCAGATCCGACATTCGCGGTGCGTAAACTGGCGCATGAAAATTTCCGCGCTCGCCCTCACCGGCACGATCCTTCTCGCCGCGCTCCACCCTGCGGCGGCGGCCGGCACCAACGTCGCCTTCGGCGGCGAGGCCACCTCCGGCACGATCGTGATCATGACCACCGAGCGCCGCCTCTATCTCGTGCTGGGTGACGGACGGGCGCTGCGCTACGTCGTCGGCGTCGGCCGCGCCGGCCGCCAGTGGCAGGGCAATTCGACCATCGACGGAAAATATCTCCGCCCCAACTGGGCCCCGCCCGACGCTGTCCGCGACGCCCAGCCCGAACTCCCCGCCATGATCCCAAGCGGCGCGCCCGGCAACCCGATGGGCGCCGCGGCGATGACCCTGTCGGGCGGCGAATACGCCATCCACGGCACCAACAGCCCGAACTCGATCGGCGGCTTCGTCTCCTACGGCTGCATCCGCATGTTCAACGCCGACATCACCGACCTCTACGCCCGCGTCAACATCGGCACGCCCGTCGTGGTGCTGCGCTAGCGCGCGGGCGCGAAGTCAGCGCACCTTCATACCGGAACGACGTCGACCGACTGGCTGGTGCGTTGCCGGCCGGACGTTCGCAGGACGCCGGCAATCGGCGCGACGTCCTGGTAGTCGCGACCGATGGCGACGGCGATATGGTCTTCGCTGGAGAAGACGCCGTTGGTCGGGTCGTAGCCGATCCAGCCGGTGTCCTTGCCGCACCAGGCGCGGACCCAGGCATGCATGGCGTCGGCGCCGGCGAGCCGCTCCTTGCCGGGCGGCGGCGTGGTGCGCAGAAATCCGCTGACGTAGCCCGCCGGAACGCCGACGCCGCGCAGGCCGGCGATCATGACGTGGGTGAAGTCCTGGCAGACGCCGCCGCGGAGCGCGAACGCCTCCTGCGGCGTCGTCTCGACCTCGGTCGATTCGCTGTCGTAGTCGAATTCGCGGTGAATGCGTTCGCCGAAACGGCGGACGATGTCGCGCGCCGTTGCCGCGCCGGCGAAACTTTCGCGGGCGTACGCGGTGATTTCCTCATCGAGCCCGACACGCGGGCTCGTCGTCGTGAAATGATGCGGAGACTGCGGCGCCAGCGACAGCACGCCGTTCAGCTCGCGGCGCAGCGTCGGCAGGTCCGGCGACACGTCGAGCATCGGCCCCGCCGCTTCGACCAGCACGCGCGCGGTCATGCCGACCTTGAGCGCGTCGTGCGGCGCGCGGTAGACCACGGACGCCACGGCGTTGCCAAAAAAGTCGAAGCGATCCGAGCGTTCCGTCGGCGCCGGCTCGAAGATCGTCGAGGAGACCACGACACGCTGCACCCCGGCAACGGCCATCGGCATCACGCGCACCAGATGATGCCCGGTCGCGACCGGCGGGGCGTACTCGTATTCCAGTTCGAGGTGGACGTCGTATTTCATGGCGGCGGCCTAGCGGAAATACGTGGCGTCGATAAGGTCGGAGAGCCCGGCGATGGCCTCGACCATGCCCGACAGGAAATCCGGCAGGACGTCCTTCGGTTCCGCGATCGCGAGCTGGGTATAGAGGCGCAGCGTCTCGCGCGCCGCCGGGTTCGACGTGCCGCGTGCGTCGCGGCCGGGGATGAGGGCGACCTGCGTCTTCAATTCGGCCAACTGGAACAGGATCGAGCGCGGGTTGGCCTCGTCGAGCGCGAGGAGCTCGATCGTCGCCAGCCGTCCCGAGTTCACCTTGTAGCGGCTGCGCCGGGTCATCACGCTGTCGCCGACCTCGACCAGCAGGTCGAGCATCTCGGCGCTCGCGTCGGGCGCGGCGAACGATGCCGTCAGCCGGCACATCTCCAGCGATCGCTCCAGGTGGCGCCCGATTTCCAGAAAGCGCCAGCCGGCGGCCTGATACATGTTTTCGTGCGCCAGCCCGGCAAAGCCGGCAACCTTGCGCAGCAGCACCGTCATCGCCGCCGCCGCGTCGTCGCCGGCGCTTACCTGCCCGGCAAAGCGATGCGCCGTCTTGGAAAGGTCGGCCAGCGCCAGCCAGCCGTCGACGGAGAAACGATCGCGGATACGACCGGCGCTGTTGAAGGCGGCATCGATGCTCCACAGCAGGGCGGCCGGTATCGGCTGGCTCTCATCGACGCCGACCTCGTGCAGCGCGACGCCGATGTCGGGCAGCACCGGATTTGCCGGGTTTTCCGCCAGACGCCCGTGATAGGCGCGCAGGATGCGCGTAATGCCCTCGGCCCGCTCGATGTAGCGTCCGATCCAGAAGAGGTTGTCGGCGGCCCGGCTCGGCAGCGCCGTCACCAGCTTGGCATCGCGCACGTCGTCGTCGGCCGGCAGCAGCGTCACCTGCTCGACCGGCACGCCGTCGCCCACGATCCAGACGTCGGCGGCGCGGCCGCCGGCCTGCATCCCTATGGCCGAGGTGTCGGACGTGGCGCCGACGCGGGCAAAGCCGCCCGGCATGATTTTCCAGCCGGAGCCCGTGCGCATCGCAAAGGCGCGCAAGGTCACCGGCCGCGGCTCCAGACGACCGTCGACGTAGAACGGCATCGTGGAAAGCGTGACCGATTCCTGGGCGGCGTATTGCCCGCCCACGGCGCTGAGCTGCGCCAGCAGGCGCTCCCTGCCCGCCGCATCGAGCTCGGCCGGCAGCACCGAGGTCCGGTTGTCGTCGAACGGCGGCGCGGTCGCGTACGCCGGGCCGAGGATCATCCGGTCCAGCCGCTTCACGACAAAATCGCGCGCCGCCTCCTGCCCGCACCACCACGTCGCGGTATGGGGCAACGCCAGCGGCGCGCCCGTCAGGCGGGCGCAGATGCCCGGCAGGAAGGCGAGCAGCGCCCGCGTTTCCAGAATGCCGGAGCCGATGGCGTTGACGATGGCGGCCGCGTTGCGGCGCACCGCGTCGGCGAGCCCCGGCGTGCCGATCCGCGATTCCGGATTGAGCTCCAGCGGGTCGAGAAAAGCCGCGTCGAGGCGCCGCCACAGCACGCTGATGGGACGCGGCCCGCCGACGGTGCGAACCATGACGCGGCCATCGACGATGGTGAGGTCGGCGCCCTCGAGCAGCGTCAGGCCGAGGTAGCGGGCGATGTAGGCGTGCTCGAAATAGGTTTCGTTGCGCTGCCCGGGCGTGAGCAGCGCGACGCCGCCGCCGTTGGCCCGGTCGGCCAGTTCGAAAAGGGCGTTGCGCAGGTCGCGGAAGAAGCCGGCCAGCCGGTGCACGTTCATCGTCACGGGCAGGTCCGGCAAGGCGCGGCCGGTGGCGACGCGATTCTCCAGCGCAAAGCCGGCGCCGGACGGCGCCTGCGTGCGGTCGCCCAGCACCCACCAGCGATCGTCGGGCCCGCGGCCGAGATCGAAGGCGAGAAAATGCAGGTAGTGATCGTGCGGCGGGTAGCCGACCATCGGGCGCAGATATTCCGGGCTGGCGGCGACGAGTTGCGGCGGCAGCAGCCCTTCGCTGACCAGCGTGTTTTTTCCGTAGATGTCGGCGATGACCTCCTCGAGCAGGTCGGCGCGCTGGGCGAGCCCTGCCGCGATCGTGTTCCATTCGGCCTCGGCGATGACGAGCGGCACATGGGCGAGCGGCCACTCGCGCGTGTCCGATCCGCTGTCGCCGTAGGCGCGGTAATAAACGCCGGCGTCGCGCAGATGACGATCCGCCCGCGCGAAGCGCGCATCGATCTCGGCGGCCGGCAGCCTGTCGAGCTGATCCATCAGGGGGCGCCAGGCGGGGCGGATGAGCCCGTCGGCGCCTATCATCTCGTCGCTCGTGCCGGCCAGCGGGCGATAGCCTTCCGTCAGGCGGCTGGAGATCGCCTCGGGTTTGGGTACGGTCGCAGCGGGTTTCATGAAGCTAGATTCCGGCCGGACGCCTGAGGTCGAGGGTGAGCGGAAATTCTCCGGTGCGCTCCGGCGCAGCCGCAGGATATTCGCCGGCAGTATGGCCGCCCGGCTCGAAGCGCGCGAGCCGGCGTGCTTCGGCTTCGTTGGCGTTGACCGGAAACGTCTCGTAGTTGCGTCCACCCGGATGGGCGACATGGTATCGGCAGCCGCCCAGCGCCCGGCCGGTCCAGGTGTCGTAGAGATCGAAGACGAGCGGCGCGTCGACCGGCAGCATCGGGTGCAGGCCCGAGCGTGGCTGCCAGGCCTTGTAGCGGACGCCGGCGACGGCGGTTCCGCTTTCTCCCGTGCGGGTCATCGGCACGGTGCGCCCGTTGCACACGATGCGGTGGCGTTCCGGCTGCAGTCCCTCGGTCTTGATCTGCAGGCGCTCCACGGAAGAGTCGACGTAGCGCACCGTGCCGCCGATCGCCCCCTGCTCGCCCAGCACGTGCCAGGGTTCGAGCGCCTGGCGCAGCTCCAGCTTGACGCCCTCGTACTCGACCTCGCCGCAGAACGGGAAGCGGAATTCCTTCTGCGCCTCGAACCATTCCGGCCGGACCGGAAAGCCCGACTGCTTGAGATCGGCGAGCACGTCGAGAAAATCCTGCCAGACGTACCACGGCAGCATGAAGCGGTCGTGCAGCGCCGTGCCCCAGCGGACGAGGCGTCCGTCGAGCGGCGCCTTCCACAGCCGCGCGATGATGGCGCGGATCAGCAACTGCTGCGCCAGGCTCATGCGCGGGTCAGGCGGCATCTCGAAGCCGCGGAACTCGACAAGGCCGAGGCGGCCGGAAGCAAGGTCCGGCGAGAACAGCTTGTCGATGCAGATCTCGGAGCGGTGCGTATTGCCGGTGACGTCGGTCAGCAGATCGCGGAAAAGGCGATCGACCAGCCACGGCAGGGGCGCGGTCCCCTGCCCCGGCATCGGCACCTGCGCCAGCGCGATCTCCAGCTCGTAAAGCGAATCGTGCCGCGCTTCGTCGATGCGCGGCGCCTGGCTGGTCGGCCCGATGAAGAGGCCGGAGAACAGGTAGGAAAGCGCCGGGTGGCGCTGCCAGTAGAGGATCAGGCTCTTGAGAAGATCGGGCCGCCGCAGGAACGGACTGTCCTGTGGCGTCGCGCCGCCGACGACCACATGGTTGCCGCCGCCGGTGCCGGCGTGGCGGCCGTCGATCATGAATTTGTCGGCGCCGAGCCGCGATTGGCGCGCCTCCTCGTAGACGGCGGAGGTGATGTCGACGGCCTCGCGCCACGAACTCGCCGGATGGATGTTCACCTCGATGACGCCGGGGTCGGGCGCAACGCGGATGACGTTGATGCGGGGATCCGGCGGCGGGGCGTAGCCTTCGATCTGGACCGGCAGGCCGGTCCGCTCCGCCGCCGCCGCCACCGCGTTGATCAGATCGAGGTAGTCCTCGATGGTCTCCACCGGCGGCATAAACACGCAGAGCTTGCCGCCGCGCACCTCGACGGCGATTGCCGTCCTCACCGCGCTGGTGCTCATGTCGAGCTCCTGCTCGACGCGATCCTGGCGCGCGCCGTCGGCGCCGACCGTGACTACGGGCTGCTCGCGGCTGTCGGCCGGGGCCACGATCTGTTCCGCGGGCGCAGCGCGGAACGACGGCTGGCTCGGGTCCGGCAGTTGGCCGCGCGGCGCGGCGGGGTCGCGTGGCATGATGTAGGGATAGGCGGCCGGCGGCACGTAGGGCAGTGAGCCTAGCGGCAGGCGGTAGCCGACGGGCGAGTCGCCCGGCACCAGAAACAGCCGGCCGCGCCGCGTCTTCCATTTCTCCGTCCGCCAGCGGCCGTCGCTGGCGCGCGCCTGCCAGCGCTGAACCGGCAGCACAAAGCCGGTCGGTTCGGTCAGGCCGCGTTCGAAGACGCGGGCGATGCGCGTCCTCTCTTCGGGATCTTCCAGTTTCGAGTTGGAAGGATCGACGTTATCGGGAAGCTTTCCTTCCTTCAGTATCCATTCGCCCGGGTCTTCATAGGCCGGCGCCACCGCCTCGCTCGATACGCCAAGCTCGTCCGACACCGCCTTCAGCAGCGTCTCCGCCTCGGCCGCTCCGGCACTGCCGCGGCCCTTTTCGGGCGCGATCAGGTTTGCGTCCGGCCACAGCGGCTTGCCGTCACGGCGCCAGTAGAGCGAGAACGTCCACCGCGGCAGGGTCTCGCCGGGATACCACTTGCCCTGGCCGTAGTGGATCATCCCGTTCGGCGCGAAGCGTTCGCGCAGGCGCCGGATCAGGGTATCCGCCCTCTCGCGCTTGGTCGGCCCGACGGCCGATGTGTTCCACTCGGGCGCTTCGTAGTCGTCGATGGAGACGAACGTCGGCTCGCCGCCCATGGTGAGGCGGACGTCCTCGGCGTTGAGCGCCTCGTCGATCTTGTTGCCGAGGGCATCGAGCGCCGCCCACGACTCATCGGAAAACGGCTTGGAAATGCGAGCATGCTCGGCAACGCGCGTGACGCGCATGTCGAAGCCAAAGTCGACGTTGGCGAAGCTCGCCACGCCGGAGATCGGGGCGGCGTTGCGATAATGCGGCGTGGCCGCAAGCGGGATGTGGCTTTCGCCGGTCAGCAGCCCCGAGGTCGGATCGAGACCGATCCAGCCCGCACCCGGGATGAAGACCTCGCACCAGGCGTGGAGGTCGGTGAAGTCCTTGTCGGTGCCGCGCGGCCCGTCCAGCGCGACGAGGTCCGGCTTCAACTGGATCAGGTAACCGGAAACGAACCGGGCCGCGAAACCCAGATTGCGCAGCACCTGCACCAGAAGCCAGCTCGTGTCGCGGCAGGAGCCGGTGGCGAAGGCCAGCGTTTCGTCCGGCGTCTGCACGCCGGGCTCGTGCCGGATGAGGTAGCCGACGTCGTGCTGCAGGCGAGCGTTCAGCGCGACGAGCAGGTCGACGGTATTGATCCCGCCGCGCGGAATGCTTGCCATGAATGCTGCCAGCCGCTCGCCGACCGGCTCGGCCTTCATGTAGATGGAGAGATCGTCGCGGATGTCCTGGTCATAGGCGAACGGCCATTTCTCCGCCGAGGGTTCGACGAAGAAATCGAACGGGTTGAAGACCGTCATGTCGACATGGAGATCGACCTCGATCTTCAGCTCGCGCACCGGCTCGGGGAAAACGTAGCGCGCGAGATAGTTGCCGTAGGCGTCCTGCTGATAGTTGACGAAATGCCCGGCGGGACTGACGCGCAGCGAATGGCTGAGGATTTTGTTGCGCGCGTTCGGCGCCGGCTTGAGGCGGACGATCTGGGGCCCAAGGGTTACCGGCCGGTCGTAGCGGTAGTGCGTCAGGTGATAGAGCGCTGCTTGGATCGCCATTGGGCAGTTGTCTTCGTCCTGTGGCTGGCCGACGCAAAGGCTACCGAGCCCGTGTCACGGCTATTGGCCGCTCGCGCGGCCTCCCACAGGTTAGCACGTGCCATGCCAAGCGGCGGGGGCTGTCCGCGCCGTCGTTCACGCCATGGTTGGCGGAGCCGTGGGCCGGGACTTTAGGGTCTGGCAACTCTGAGATCCGGTTCCGGCGGAGGGAGCAGTCAGCCGCGAACCCATCTCTGCGGTCTTAACGTGTGTCGGGCGCCAGAATTCCCTACAGCAGCAACAGGGAATGTCGAAAAAGGAAGCAGAGATTCCGAAAGCCAAATTCAGCGATGTTGGTACTTAGCATCCGATCGAATCGGCCTTCACGTCCGTCAATCGGCGCCGCCGAACACGAACGTGGGTCCGCTCATATTGCCCGGCGCACTTTGCGACTCGCGCTCGATCGTTAATCGTCATCCGCCCGAAGCAGATCAATTCCCGCCGCGCCTGCGCGTTGAAGCCTTTTTGCGATCTTTCGCGCCACGGTGGCGAAGGAACTCGCGGACGTCGCCGATCGAATCTCGCAGCAGCTCGCTCATCCGCTTTTGCGCCGCTTCCGGCTTGCCGTCGCGGATAGCTTCATAGACCGCCCAGTGCTGCTGCAGGCGGTCGTCCCGCATCCGCGCGGCGCCTTCCCAAGAGAGCTTGAAGGTGCCGACGAGGGCGGCGTCGATGAGGCTGCCGAGAGCGCTGATGAAGCGATTCCCCGTTGCATCGAGGATCAGCGAGTGGAACTGCAGGTCGGCGGCGACGAGATCGCCGTCGCCATCCTTGAAACGCTCCATATCGGCATATGCGGCAGCGATGCGGTTGATGATCGCGCGTGGACGCGCCGCGGCGACGAGCGCTGCGGCGGCGGGCTCGACCATGCGGCGCAGCGTGTAGAGTTCATCGATGAAGTCCTCGGTCGGCACGGTCTGGACGTGCCAGGCCAGCACTTCCGGATCGAGCATGTTCCAGTCCGCCTTGGGCCGCACCCGCGTGCCGACCCTGGGGCGAGCGACGATCAGCGCCTTGGCTGTGAGCAGGCTGTAGGCCTCGCGCAGCACCGTACGCGAGACGGCGAAGCGCGCGGAGAGTTCGGCCTCGTTTGGCAGCAGCGCACCGGGAAGATACGTGCCACCGACGATCTCGCGCCCGATCGTGCTGGCGACATGGGAATGCATGTTGCGGACGAAGGAAATCGTCTCGCCGCCGGGTGCCTTGCGAGGGCGTTGCGGAGCGGCGGCCGCGGAACGGCGCGCCATCTAGGTCGCCCGCCGAAAGCCGAAGGAACTGACCAGAGATTTCTGCATGACGATAAAAAGGAAGAGCAGGACACCCCCGCTGATCATGATCCACGCACTGTTGAGCGAGCCGTTGAAATTGATAAGCGTCGAGATCAATCCAAGAATCATGCCGCCGAAGAGGGTGCCGGCGACGAGGCCGACGCCGCCCGTCAGCAAAGTGCCGCCGAGCACGACCGCCGCAATAGCGCTCAGTTCATTGCCCTGCCCGGCCAGCGGATAGCCGGACGAGGTGTAGAGCGCATAGATGACGCCTGCCAGCGCGCTGTAGAAGCCGCCGAGGGCGTAGACTGACACGATCGTCTTGCGCACCGGCACGCCCATCAACAACGCGGAAGCGGAGTCGCCGCCGAGCGCGTAGACGTAGGTTCCGAAGCGGGTGAAGTGGGCGATCACGATGCCCGCCGCCAGAACGACCAGCATGACTATCGCCGAACTGGCCAGGAAGCCGCCGGTCGGGAAAGGGATGTTGGCGCCCGCGAAAGCCATGACGAACGGATGGCGAATGGGCACCGAGTCGAGGTTGACCATGAAGCAGGCACCGCGCAACAGAAACAGGCCGGCGAGCGTGATGATGAACGGCTGGGCCTTGCAGAAATCGATGGTGAAGCCTTGCGCCGCGCCGAACAAGGCGCCGAAGGCGAGCATCAGCGCAGCCGAGGCGAGCGGATGCCAGCCGACGGCGTCGAGGTTTGCCATGCACACGCCAACGAAGCCGATCATCGAACCGATCGACAGGTCGATGCCGCCGGAGAGGATGACGAAAGTCGTGCCGATAGCGGCGATGATGATGAAGGCGTTATCGGCGAGGATATGGCCGATGACCAACGTCGAGAAGAAGTGCTTGTAGAGCAGGCCGCCGGTGATGAAGAGGGCAGCGAAGACGACAATGGTCGCCAATAGCGGCAGGTAGCGCTCGCGCGTCATTTCCGCCTCCGGAAGATGTCCGTGACGGCATGCCGAGCGTTGTCGGACTGGAGCAGCAGCACGGCCAGCACGACGACGGCCTTGACGACGAGGTTATATTCGGGCGGCAGACCACTGGTGAGGATCGTCGTGGTTAGCGCCTGGATCACCAGCGCGCCGATTACAGTCAGGCCGAGATAGATGCGCCCGCCGGCAAGCGAGCCGCCGCCGATGACGACGGCGAGGATGGCGTCGAGCTCGACAAACAGGCCCTGGCTGACCGGATCGGAGGTGTGCGTGTCGGCCACGATGATGACGCCCGCGGCGGCGGCGAGCAGGCCGGATAGCAGGTAGGCCGCGTATTTCACGAGGCGAGAGCTGATGCCGGCGAGATCGGCGGCAGCGGAATTGCCGCCGACTGATTCGACAAACAGGCCGAGCGCCGTCTTGCGGATCAGCAGCCATAGTGCGGTGAATACGACCGCAAAGACGACGAGCCGCGTCGGCACCAGGCCGATGCGGCCGACGGACAGCCCCTGCAGGAACGGGCTTTCGAAGCTCGGATTAGTGCCGCCGTAGAGCAGGTTGATCATGAGGCCGATGCCGCGGCCCGATGTCATCAGGATCAGCGTCGCGATGATCGGCTGGATGTTGAGGATCGCGACTAGGAAGCCGTTCCACAGCCCGCAAAGCAGGCCGGTCGCAAGGGCGATGAGCAACACGACGACGTGCGGATCGCCGGCCTGGATGCGCCAGGCCATCATGGCGCCGCAGATGGCGATGATGGCGCCGACCGACAGGTCGATACCCTTGGTGCCGATGACGATCGCCATGCCGAGCGCCACCAGCGCCGTCGGCGTCGCGCGGTAGAGGATATCGATGACATTGCCGAACAGGCGGCCCTCGACGATGCGCACGTTGAAGAAGCCGGGCGAGACGATGCCGTTGACGGCGAGGATGAGGAGCAGCGCGAGGACCGGCCACAGCGCGCGCTGGCCGGCGAGCCAGCGCAGCCGCGTCACCAACGAGCGCGGCTGGACGATCGCGGTCGATGTCGGTTGCGTGCTCATGCGCCGGCGATCATCTCGATGACGTTCTCGCGCGTGATGTCGTCGCCGACGATCTCGCCAACCTTCTTGCGGTCGCGCAAGACGGCTATGCGGTCGCTTACCGCGACGATCTCGTCGAGCTCGGACGACGCGACGAGCAGCGCCAGCCCCTCGGCACACAGCTTGCGGATCAGCGTGACGACGTCTGCGTGAGCGCCGACGTCGATGCCGCGCGTCGGCTCGTCGAGCACAAGAATGCGCGGACGCGATACCAGCGCGCGGGCGAGCACCACCTTCTGTTGATTGCCGCCCGAGAGCTGGCCGACGGGCTTCTCGGCGTCAGGCGTCGCGATCGCCAACGCCTTGATCATCTCCTGCGCCAGACGTTCCTGCTCGTCGCGGGACAACTGACGCAGCCAGCCGCGCTTGGTCTGCAGCGCCAGCATGATGTTCTCGCGCACGCTCAATTCGAGGAACAGGCCCTCGGCCTTGCGGTCTTCCGGGCAAAACGCGATGCCGCGGCGGATCGACTGACGCGGCGAGTGGAAGGTGACCGTCACGCCTTCCACCTCGAGGCGACCGGCGTCCGGTCGGGTCACGCCGAATATGAGCTTCGCCGTCTCGGTGCGGCCGGAGCCAAGCAGGCCCGCCAGGCCGACGACTTCGCCGGCATGGAGCGTCAGGTCGAAAGGCTCGATGGAGCGCCGGCGGCCCAGGCCGGCGGCGGCGAGGACGGGCGCGCCGCCGGGGGCGACCTTGCCGCTCGCGCGGCGCTGCTCGATGCGTTCCAGTTCGCGGCCGAGCATGAGCGAGATCAGCTTCAGACGCGGCATCTCGGCCGTCGGCGCCGTACCGACCAGACGGCCGTTACGCAGCACGGAGATGCGATCGGCGATCTCATAGACCTGGTCGATGAAGTGGCTGATGAAGACGATGGCGATGCCCTGCGCCTTGAGGTCGCGGATGATCGCGAACAGCATCTTGGTCTCGTGCGCATCGAGGCTGGCGGTCGGCTCGTCGAGCACGAGCACGCGCGTGTCATCTTCCAGCGCGCGGGCGATGGCGATGAGCTGCTGAATGGCGACGGAGTACGAGCCAAGCGGCTTGTCGACGTTGATGTCGAGGGTTAGCCGCGCCAGGCGCTGGCGTGTGCGCGCCTTCGCGGCGCGCCATGAGATGAGCCCGAGCCGGCGCGGTTCACGCCCGAGCGTCACGTTCTTGGTCACGGACATGGTCGGCACGAGATTCACTTCCTGATAGACCGTCGAGATGCCCAGCGCGCGCGCAGCGCCCGGGCTGCCGACTGTGACGGTCTTGCCGTCGAGAACGATGTCGCCGAGGTCGGCCATCACCGCGCCGGTCATGATCTTGATGAGCGTCGATTTCCCGGCGCCGTTCTCGCCGAGCAGTGCGTGGACCTCGCCCGGGTAGAGCGCGAAGTCGACGTTATCCAGCGCGCGAACCCCGGCGAACGCCTTCGAGATTGCGGTCAGCTTTATGCGCGGTGTGGATGTTTCCGTCACGCTACGTGGTTCCCGCGAAGGGTTGGTCCCAGGGTGGCGAGCTTAGTTGGCGCCACGGCAACGCGGTAGAAGGAGCGACGCCCACCGGTGGATTGGTGGGCGCCGCCCGCAGTCGCGCCGAGGGAGGGTGCGACGTGTACTAGCCGCCCGGAGTGGCCGCAGTGTGCAGATCGGACGGGATGACAATCCATTTCGGCAGATCCGACGGGCTCTTCAGGTAGTCGGTTACGACCGGGTAGATGTACTTGCCGATGGCCGAACGGAGCTCGACCGATGCGTTCGCATCGCCGGCGGCCAGCGCGTCCTTCATTGCCGGCACGTAGTCGACCGACACCATCAGGAAGTCCTTGCCGGGCTTCAGGCCGGCTTCCTTCATGGCCTGAATCGCACCGAGCTGCATGTTGTCGTTGTGAGCGAACACGCCGCAGATGCCCTTCAGGTTATCGGTCGACTTGATGAAGGCTTCCATCACCTTCTTGCCGCCTTCCGTGGTGAAGTCGCCACTCTGCGACTTGACGATCTTCATGCCGGGGAACTGCGAGATGACCGCCTGGAAGCCCTTGTTGCGCTCGATCGCCGGGGCGGCGCCGGTCGTGCCCTGGAGCTCGACGACATCGCACTGGCCCTTGCTCGCCTGCGCCAGCCAGGCACCCGCGATCTTGCCCTCGAGGTTGAAGTCGGCGGAGATGCGGGTGACGTAGAGCGACTTGTCGGTGGTGTCGACGTCGCGGTCGGCGAGGAACACCGGAATCTTGGCGTCCTTGGCTTCCTTGAGCACCTGATCCCAGCCGGTGATCACGACCGGCGCGATGATGATCGCGTCGACCTGCTGCGCGATGAAGGCGCGCACCGCCTTCAACTGCTCTTCCTGCTTGCCCTGGGCGTCGGCGTACTTGAGGTCGATGCCTTCCTTGGTGGCCTCTTGCTGCATGTCCTTGGACCACGCCGGGCGCCAGTCGCCCTCGTCGCCGACCTGCGAGAAGCCGATCGTAACTGCGAACGCCGACGAGCCGGCAAGCATCATCGATGCGGCGGCGATCGCGCCGCCGAACCATTTCATGTTTTGCATTTATTCCTCCCGTTGAAACCTCAGAGCCGTTCGGGCTCCTCGCCCGCCGACAACAAATTCGGAAAGCTCCCACTTTCCGAAATGCAGCGAACGGTATAAATCATACAATCATATTTATTCGCCGCAAGGCGGATTTCGATACAGCGGCGGGGATGCGTCGATGTCCGCGCCAAGTCAGAAAATGCGATAAGATTGACAAATGGCGGTCAATCATCTGATGTTTGCCGCCAATTGAGACGCCGCACCGTCGGCGCAGTGCCCTGGGAGGGGAATTCGGGTGGTTTGGGAGTCAACCGAGGTGGGCGCGCTTCGCCCCGCCGGCGCGGCCGAAGCGCTCGGGCGGCGGATCGTGACTGGCGACCTGACGCCAGGCACCACGCTTCCCAATCTCGAACGTCTTGCCGAACAGTTCTCGATGTCGCGCCTGTCCATGCGCGAGGCGATCAAGCTGCTTGCCGGGAAGGGACTGGTGTCGTCGGCGCCGAGGCGCGGCACCGTAGTGCGCCCGCGTCAGGAGTGGAGCCGGCTCGATCCCGACGTGCTTCTCTGGCAGATCGGCGCGGTGCCGAACGCGGCATTCGTGCGCAACCTCTTCGAACTGCGCCGCATGATCGAGCCGGAGGCGGCGATGCTGGCTGCGGCACGCGCCGGTGGGGCGGCCCTCGCCGACATCGAAGCGGCCTTTGCCCAGATGGAGGCGGCCGAAGCGAGGGCGCCCGAGTCGATCAAGGGCGATGTTGCTTTCCATCTGTCGATCTTGCGCGCCACCGGCAACGAGTTCATCGCGGCGCTGGCGCCGGCGATTGAGACGTCGCTCATGCTGACGTTTACGGTACAGCGAGACGCCTGGCCGGATCCGGATAATTTCCTGCCTTCGCATCGCCTCATCCTCGACGCGATCACGCGTGGCGACGGTAGCGCCGCCCGCGAGGCCGTGCAGAAGCTGCTCGTGCGCGCGGAGGCCGACGCCATGGACGGGTTGCGGCTACTCGGCGCCGTCGAGGATGCGGCGCAAAACGAAGTGCCCAGCAAAAAACGGAGCGAGGGGCAAGGCACTCGGCCGCGAGGCTGAAGAGAATTCATAAACGGCCGGCGATAGTCGCCGAGCCGACAATAGGGAGGAATGCCAGTGAGATTTTCAAAGCTTCTATTGACCGCGTTCACGCTCGGCACGATCGCCATGGGCGGTCAGTCGTTCGCCGCGGACAAGGGCCTGGTCGGCGTGCTGATGCCGAACAAGACCTCGTTGCGCTGGATCAACGACGGCGATGCCGTCAAGTCCCAGCTTGAGGCGCTGGGCTACACCGTCGATCTGCAGTACGCGCAGGACGACATTGCGAACCAGCTTTCGCAGCTCGAGAACGAGATCACCAAGGGTCCGAAGGCCCTGATCATCGCCTCGATCGACGGCACGACGATGACCGACGCGTTGCAGAGAGCGCACGATGCCGGCACCCTCGTGATTGCCTATGACCGCCTGATCAGGAACTCGCCGAACGTCGACTACTACACCTCGTTCGACAACTTCAGCGTCGGCGTGCTCCAGGCCAATTCGCTTCTCAAGGGCCTCGGCTATCCGGACAAGAAGGGTCCATTCAACATCGAAGTGTTCGGCGGTTCGCCGGACGACAACAACGCGTTCTTCTTCTACGACGGCGCCATGTCGGTGCTGCAGCCGCTGATCGACAACAAGACCCTCGTGGTCAAGTCCGGCCAGCTTGGCATGGACAAGGTCGGTACGCTGCGCTGGCTGGCGGCTACCGCCCAGGCCCGCATGGATAACCTGCTGTCCGCCAACTACTCGGACGGCAGCCGCGTCGACGGCGTTCTGTCGCCCTACGACGGCCTGAGCCGCGGCATCACCGCCTCGCTCCGCGCCGTGGGTTACGGCACCGCTGACCTGCCGTGGCCGATCGTGACCGGCCAGGATGCCGAAACGCCTTCGGTGAAGCTGATCATCTCAGGCGAGCAGTATTCGACTGTGTTCAAGGATACGCGTGACCTCGCCAAGGCCACCGTCGGTCTGGTCGACACCGTCGTGTCGGGCGGCACGCCGGCGACCCTCGACACCAAGACCTACAACAACGGCGTGAAGGTCGTCCCGTCGGTCCTGTTGACGCCCTACGAGGTCGACAAGTCGAACTACCAGAAGCTCGTGGTCGACTCGGGATACATCAAGGCCGAAGACCTGAAGTAGACTTCAATCGAACGTTTGGGGTCCCGCTCGCGCGGGACCCCTTTCGCATTGGCGCATGGCCAAGGTAACTATCCGGGCGGCAAGCTCGGTGGGAACGGAGTTGAGCAATGGCCTCGACCATTCTCGAGATGCGCAACATCACCAAGACGTTCCCTGGCGTGACCGCGCTTTCGGGCGTCAATCTCAGCGTCGAGGATGGCGAGATCCACGCCATCGTGGGCGAGAACGGCGCCGGCAAGTCGACCCTGATGAAGGTGCTCTCCGGTGTCTATCCGACCGGCGAGTACGAAGGCCAGATCATCTATCGCGGCCAGGAGTGCCACTTCAAACGCATCAACGACAGTGAGCATCTTGGGATCGTCATCATCCACCAGGAGCTCGCGCTGGTGCCGATGCTGTCGATTGCCGAAAACATCTTCCTCGGCAACGAACACGCCAGATACGGCGTCATCGACTGGAACGCCAACGAGACGCGCACCCGCGCACTGCTGAAGAAAGTCGGGCTGGCGGAAGACCCCGATACGCTGATCACCAACATCGGCGTCGGCAAGCAGCAGCTCGTCGAGATTGCGAAGGCCCTCAGCAAGGAAGTGAAGCTGCTGATCCTGGATGAGCCGACGGCGAGCCTCTCCGAGAAGGACAGCCGTGCCTTGCTCGACCTGCTGATCGAGTTCAAGCAGCACGGCATCACCTCGATCCTGATTTCGCACAAGCTGAGCGAAGTGAGCCGCGTCGCCGACCGCGTCACGATTCTGCGCGACGGTCAGACCATCGAGACGCTGAGCAAGGGGCAGGTCGACGAAGACCGGATCATCACCCTTATGGTAGGCCGCCCACTTACCGATCGCTTCCCGCCGCGCGATCCGAAGATCGGCGAGACGGTGCTGGAGGTGAAAAACTGGAGTGTCTACCACCCGCTCCACGCCGACCGGCAGGTGATCAAAGGTATCGACCTCAACGTCCGCAAGGGCGAGGTCGTCGGGATCGCCGGCCTGATGGGCGCCGGGCGCACAGAATTCGCGATGAGCCTCTTTGGCCGCTCGTACGGCCGCCGCATCACGGGGGAAGTCTTTCTCAACGGGCAGAAGATCGATACCTCGTCGGTTGGCCGGAGCGTCGCGCAGGGGATCGCCTACGTCACCGAGGACCGGAAGACCTACGGTCTCAACCTGATCGATCACATCAAGAACAACATCACCATCGCCAACCTCGGAGCGGTCTCGCGCCATAGCGTCATCGACGATCTCCGCGAGATCGACGTCGCCAACGAATATCGCAGCAAGACCAACATCCGGTCGTCCAGTGTCTATCAGAAGACGGGAAACCTCTCGGGCGGCAATCAGCAGAAAGTGGTGCTGAGCAAATGGCTCTTCGCCAACCCCGAGGTGCTGATCCTCGACGAGCCGACGCGCGGCATCGACGTCGGCGCCAAGTACGAAATCTATACCATCATTGCGAGGCTCGCGTCCGAGGGGAAAGCGATCCTGGTCATTTCCTCGGAAATGCCGGAGCTGCTCGGCATTTGCGATAGAATCTACGTGATGAACGAGGGCCGCATCGTCGGCGAGATGGCCGCCGCGGGCGCCAGCCAGGAAAAGATCATGCGCGCGATCGTTCGCGGAGAAGGGAAAGCATCATGAGCACGGAGACTGCCCCGGGCCTGCCGACGGGCGTGGCGGACGATGCAGCGGCGGGCCGGCGCGTAGATGCCTCCGCGCTCCTCAACTATCTCCGCGACTACGGCCTCGTGCTCGCCCTGATCGCGATCATGGTGTTCTTCCAGCTCACCACGTCCGGGACGCTGTTCAAGCCCGTCAACCTCAGCAACCTCATACAGCAGAACAGCTTCATCATTGTGATGGCGCTTGGGATGCTGCTGGTCATCGTGTCGGGTCACATCGATCTCAGCGTCGGTTCGGTCGCGGGGTTCATAGGCGCGCTGGTGGCGACGATGATGGTGATCTGGCCGCTGGGAGTCTTCAGCAATCCGCTCGTGGCCTCGATCATCTGTCTCGTCGTGGGCGGGACGATAGGCGCGGCGCAGGGCTACTGGATCGCCTACCACCGAATACCGAGTTTCATCGTGACTCTGGCGGGCATGCTCATCTTCCGTGGCCTGTGCCAGGCATTGCTGGGCGGCGGCGCCTCGGTCGGTCCCCTGCCGGTCGACTTCAAGGCGCTGAGTTCGGGATTCGTGCCGGAGGTCGTCGGCACCCTCACGCTCGTGCCGGCCGCGCTGAACGCGAACGGCAAGGTGATCATCGGCAGCGGCGTCGTGCTGAACATGACCACGATCATCATCGGCGTCATCGGCGTTCTGGCCTACGCGTACTTCGGGCTAGCCGCGCGCCGCACGCGCCAGCGCCACGGGCACGAGTCGGAACCCTTCTCCCTGTTCCTCGGCAAAACGGTGGTTGTCAGCGCGATCGTGCTGTTCCTTGTCTTCCAGTTCGCGAGCTACAAGGGGCTGCCTGTCGTGCTCGTCGTGATGGGGGTGCTGATCGGCCTATTCGCCTTCGTCACGCGCCAGACCACGATCGGGCGCCGGGTCTATGCAATGGGCGGCAATGCCAAGGCGGCGCAGCTATCCGGCATCAAGACGGATCGGCTGACGCTCATCGTCTTCATCAACATGGGCGTGCTGTCAGCTCTTGGCGGCCTGATCATTGCGGCGCGCCTCGGGCAGGCGGTACCTGCCGCGGGCCTTGGCAGCGAACTCGACGTCATCGCGGCGGTCTTCATCGGCGGCGCATCGGCGATGGGCGGCATCGGCGGGGTTGCGGGGACCGTGGTCGGCGGCTTCATCATGGGCGTGATGAACAACGGCATGTCGATCCTGGGCGTCAACGTCGACTACCAGCAGGTCGTCAAGGGCCTCGTGCTCCTCGGCGCCGTGGTGTTCGACGTTTACAACAAGAACAAGGGCTGATGCCCGCGGCGGCGGGCGGGCCCGGCAATTGCATGAAAAGATGCCGATGACCTTCACGCCCGCGAAATGGCCGCGCCGGTTGCGGTCGCAGGAATGGTTTGGCGGCAACGGCCGCGACCAGATCTATCACCGCGGCTGGATGAAGAATCAGGGCTTTCCGCACGACCTTTTCGACGGCCGTCCGGTGATCGGCATCCTGAACACGTGGTCGGAGCTGACGCCGTGCAACGCGCACCTGCGCGGGATCGCCGAGCGGGTGAAACACGGAGTGTACGAAGCCGGCGGCTTCCCCGTGGAGGTGCCTGTGTTTTCGGCGGCGGAAAGCTCTTTCCGTCCGACCGCCATGATGTTTCGCAACCTCGCGGCGCTCGCGGTGGAAGAGGCGATGCGTGGTCAGCCGATGGACGGCGCCGTTCTGCTCGTCGGTTGCGACAAGACCACGCCGAGCCTGGTGATGGGTGCCGCGTCCACCGATCTGCCGTCGATCGTGGTCACCGGCGGGCCGATGCTGAACGGATACTTCCACGGCGAGCGCATGGGGTCGGGCACGCACCTGTGGAAATTCTCGGAAGCGGTCAAGGCCGGAGAAATGTCGCAGGAAGAGTTTCTGGAGGCCGAGTCCGGCATGTCCCGCTCGGCCGGTTCCTGCAACACGATGGGCACCGCCTCGACGATGGCGGCGATGGCGGAAGCACTCGGCCTGGCCCTTTCGGGCAATGCCGCCATTCCGGCTGTCGATAGTCGGCGGCGGGTGATGGCGCAGCTTTCGGGCCGGCGCATCGTGCAGATGGTCAAGGACGACCTGAAGCCGTCGGATATCCTGACGAAGCAAGCCTTCGAAAACGCCATCCGCGCCAACGGCGCGATCGGTGGCTCGACGAATGCCGTCATTCATCTGCTGGCGATTGCCGGACGTGTCGGCATCGACCTGTCGCTCGACGATTGGGACCGCTGCGGCCGCGACGTGCCGACGATCGTGAATCTGATGCCGTCCGGCAAATACCTGATGGAGGAATTCTTCTACGCGGGCGGCCTGCCCGTGGTGTTGAAGCGGCTGGGAGAAGCTGGGTTGCTGCACAAGGACGCCATCACCGCCTCCGGCCAAACCATCTGGGACGAAGTGAAGGATGTGGTGAACCACGACGAAAACGTGATCGTGCCGGCCGACAAGGCACTTGCCAGGCACGGCGGCATCGCCGTCCTCAAGGGCAATCTCGCGCCGAACGGCGCCGTCATCAAACCCTCGGCCGCGTCGCCGCACCTGATGAAGCATCGCGGACGCGCGGTCGTCTTCGAAGGCATCGACGACTACAAGGCGAAGATCGGCGCCGATGAGCTCGACGTCGACGAGAACTGCATCCTGGTGCTGAAGAACTGCGGGCCGAAGGGTTACCCGGGCATGGCGGAGGTCGGCAACATGGGGCTGCCGGCGAAGGTGCTGAAGAAGGGCATCACCGACATGGTGCGTATCTCCGACGCCCGCATGTCGGGGACGGCGTACGGGACCGTTGTGTTGCACACGTCTCCCGAAGCGGCAGCGGGAGGTCCGCTGGCGGTGGTGCGCGACGGCGACATGATCCAAGTGGACGTCGAGGCGCGACGCCTCCACATCGAGATTTCGGACGAGGAGCTGGCGGCCCGGCTGGCGATGTGGAAACCGCCCATGGAGCGGCCAGCTTCCGGCTACGCCTGGCTGCACCAGGCACACGTCCAGGGAGCCGACACCGGCGCCGATCTCGACTTCCTCAGGGGCTGCCGCGGCGCCGACGTCGGCAGAGAATCGCATTGATGCCGACGAAGGTCGCGCTCGTCGGTATCGGCAAGATCGCCCGGGACCAGCACGTGCCGGTGATCGCGGCGTCGCAGGATTGGGAGCTGGCGGCGACGGTCTCGCGTCACGGCAGGGTCGACGGCGTGGAAAGCTTTGGCGATCTTGGGGCGATGCTGGTGGCTCGTCCCGACATAGAGGTGGTGTCGCTATGCACGCCGCCCGTCCCGCGCTTCGCCGCCGCTGCCGCGGCAATTCGCGCGGGCCGTCACGTCATGCTCGAGAAGCCGCCGGGCGCGACGCTGGCCGAATGCTTCGAGCTCAAGGCGATGGCGGAGGCGGCAGGCGTCTCGATCTTCGCCACCTGGCATTCCCGCGAAGCAGCGTACGTGGCGCCGGCGAAAGCCTGGCTGGCTAACAGGCGTCTCCGCCGGCTGAAAGTGACCTGGAAGGAAGACGTCCGCAGGTGGCATCCCGGCCAGAGCTGGATATGGCAAGCGGGCGGCCTGGGCGTATTCGACCCCGGCATCAACGCGCTCTCCATCGTCACCGAGATCCTGCCGGAGGCGCTGCACCTGTCGTCGGCAACGCTGTTCGTGCCGGAGAATTGCGAAACGCCGATCGCTGCCAACCTGGCATTCGCCCATCCGCACGGCGCTGAGGTCACGGCCGAGTTCGATTTTCGCCAGCAGGGCGAACAGATCTGGACGATAGAGGTGGAGACCGACGCGGGCGCGATGGTGCTCGCGGATGGCGGCGCCAGATTGGCCATCGACGGAGTGGCGCAGGAAGCGGCCTCCGGGTCTTCGCATGCGCTTAGCGGGGAATATCCGCGTCTCTACGCGCGCATGGCCGCGCTGGTGCGAAACCGCGCGATCGACATGGACGTCGCGCCGCTTGCCCACGTTGCCGATGCTTTCTTGATCGGCCGGCGCGTCAACGTCGAAGCTTTTGTCGAGTAGGCGGAAAGCACCATGACAGACGTTCTCTCCGGCATCCTCCCCGTCGCCCCGACGCCATTCCATCCGGACGGGCGCCTGGATGAAGACGGCATGCGCCGCGTTATCGACTGCATGATCGACCAAGGCGTCGATGCCATTTGCATTCTGGCGAACTACTCTGAGCAGTTCGCCCTTTCCGACGAAGAGCGCGCGTCGCTGATGCGGCTCTGCCTGGAGCACGCCGCGGGCCGCGTGCCGATCATCGTTACGATCAGTCATTTCTCTACCGGCATCGTCGTGCAGCGCGCCAGGGACGCGGCGGCGACGGGCGCCGCCATGGTGATGATGATGCCGCCCTACCACGGCGCCGGCCTCTTCCCGCAGCCGCAAGGGATCTTCGAGCATTTCGCCGCGGTGAACGCGGCGATTCGCATTCCCATCATGGTGCAGGATGCGCCGCTTTCCGGCGTTCCGTTGCCGGTCGATCAGTTGGCGCGGCTCGCGCGCGAACTGGAGAACGTGTCCTATTTCAAGATCGAGGTGCCGTTTGCTGCCGACAAGCTGGCAGCGCTGATCCAGGCGGCAGGCGATCACATCAGCGGACCGTTCGACGGCGAGGAGGCGGTGACGCTGCTTGCCGATCTCGATGCCGGAGCGACCGGAACGATGACGTCCGCGATGTTTCCCGAGCAGATCCGGCCGATCGTTAAGGCGCATCGCGCCGGCGACCTGGACGCCGCACTCGCGCAATGGACGCGCTGCCTGCCGCTCATCAATCACGAAAACCGCCAATGCGGCCTGCGTGCCGCCAAGACGATCTTCGCCGAGGGTGGCGTGATCCGCAGCGACTACGTTCGCCATCCGCTGAAACCGCTTACGGATCGCACGCGCACGCGCCTTCTACAGCTTGCCCGCGATGCCGACGTCCTGGCGCTTCGCTGGGGCAAGTGAACCGAACAAGGTGACGTCCGTATACGCCATCCGCGGTTCCCGGAACGCTACCAGCGCCAGCGAGCGGGCCCTGCCCTGCGGCGTAGAGCGACGCCGGGCGTAGGTTAAACATCGTCCCGTCACTTCATCGACGCCGAGGATGCGCGCCGCTTCCGCCAAGCGGCGGACCACACTCCGCAGCCGGGTTGGGGCATCGGTAACGCGCAGGCGCTGGGCCGCGACCGTCGCCGGCCGGGGCGCGTTTTGGACAGGTGAACAGCGGAAACGTGCAGGAGAGAAGGGCTTGCCAGAGCTACATTCGAACCCCCTCGGCGTACCTGTCCTTCAAGGCCGGGTTGGAGAGTCATGGAGCCCTTCGTCTATCAGGCACAATCGCAACGGGTCGTGTTCGGCTCGGGGACGATTGCGGCCGTCTGCGAGGAGGTGAACCGCCTCGGCTGCTCGCGCGTGCTCCTCCTCTCGACGCCGCAACAGGAGGGGAGCGCGGCCACCGTCGCTCGCGGTCTCGGCAAGCTTAGGGTCGGCACGTTTGCCAAAGCGGCGATGCACACGCCGACCGAAGTCACCGAGGAGGCATTGCGGCTCGTCACGCAACTCGAGGCCGACGGCATCGTGTCGCTGGGTGGCGGTTCGACGACGGGCCTGGGCAAGGCGATCGCGCTGCGCACCGAGCTGCCGCAGATCGTCGTGCCTACCACCTACGCCGGCTCGGAAGCTACGCCCATTCTGGGCGAGACGCAGGATGGCAGGAAAACGACGATGCGCAGCCCCAGCGTGCTGCCCGAGGTCATCGTCTACGACGTGGAGCTGACCCTTTCGTTGCCCGTCGCGCTGTCGGTGACCTCCGGCCTGAACGCGATCGCCCACGCGGTCGAAGCCCGCTATGCGCGCGAGCGCAACCCGGTGATCTCGCTGCTGGCGCTGGAGGGCATGCGCGCGCTTTCCGGCGCGCTGCCGCTGATCGTGGCCAATGCCAACGATCGCGATGCGCGCAGCGACGCGCTATACGGCGCCTGGGCCTGCGGCACCTGCCTCGGCGCCGTCGGCATGGCCTTGCACCACAAGATCTGTCACGTCCTCGGCGGCACTTTCAACCTGCCGCACGCCGAGACCCACGCCGTCGTGCTGCCGCACGCGGTGGCCTACAACGAGCCGGCGACCGCCGCGCTGCTCAAGCCGCTGGCCGAGGTCCTCGGCGCTCCCAGCGCCGCAGTCGGGCTGTTCGATCTGGCGACGCGCCTCGGGGCGCCGAAGACATTGGCCGAGATCGGAATGCCGCACGACGGCATCGCCGCGGCAGCCGACGAAATTGCTGCAAGTCCGTACTGGAACCCGCGGACCGTCGAACGGGAAGGCGTCCTTCGCCTGCTCGAGGATGCCTACGCCGGGCGGCGGCCCGCCTCGTAAACGCCAACGAAAAATCGCGCTCAGGGAGGAGCCCACATGACAACCAGAAAAATTTCACGCCGCACCGTGCTGAAGGGAGCGGCGGCGAGCGCCGCGGCGCTCAGCACCAGCACGATCTTCGCGCCTGCCGTCCACGCGGCAACCAGCGTCAAGATCGGCTACGTCACGCCCCAGTCCGGCCCGCTTGCCCCGTTTGCCGAAGCCGATAAATACGTCATCGACACGATGACCAAGCTGATCGGCGGCGGCATCAAGGGCGCCGGCGGCAACCTGCCGATCGAGATCGTGGTCAAGGACAGCCAGTCCGACCCGAACCGAGCCGCCGAAGTCGCCAAGAGCCTGATCGTGGACGACGGCGTCAATCTCGTCGTCGTCGCCTCGACGCCCGAGACCACCAACCCCGTATCGACGGTGTGCGAGGCGGAAGAAGTGCCGTGCATTTCGACGATGGCGCCGTGGCAGCCATGGTTCATCGGCCGCCAGGCGAACCCCGGCGACCCCAAGAGCTGGACGCCGTTCAAGTCGACCTATCATTACTTCTGGGGACTGGAAGACATCATCGCCGTGTTCTCGGCGATGTGGAGCCAGCTCGACACCAACAAGCAGGTCGGCGGACTCTTCCCGAACGACGGCGACGGCAACGCCTGGGGCGACCCGAACGTCGGCATCGCGCCCGGCCTCAAGGCTGCGGGCGGCTTCACGGTCACCGATCCCGGCCGCTACCAGAACCTCAACGACGATTTCACGGCGCAGATCAACGCCTTCAAGAACGCCAAGACCGACATCGTCACCGGCGTCGTCATCCCGCCGGACTTCACGACGTTCTGGACGCAGGCCAACCAGCAGGGCCTGAAGCCGAAGGCCGTTACGGTCGCCAAGGCGATCTTGTTCCCGTCGTCGGTGGAGGCGCTCGGCGCGCTCGGCAACAACCTGTCGTCCGAGGTGTGGTGGACGCCGAACCATCCCTTCAAATCGGCGCTCACCGGCGCCTCAGGCCAAGATGTCGCCAAGGCGTTCACCGCCTTCTCGGGCCGTCCGTGGACGCAGCCGATCGGCTTCGTTTACTCGCTGTTCGAGGTCGCGATCGACGTCCTCAAGCGCGCGTCCGACACCGGCGATCCTGCCGCGATCATCGCCGCCATCCAATCGACCGATCTCGACACGCTGACCGGCAAGGTGAAGTGGAACTCGAACGCCGACCTTGGCCCGATCGCCGCCAACGTCTGCAAGACGCCGCTGGTCGGCGGCCAGTGGCGGACGAAGGACAACAAGTCGTTCGAGCTCGTCGTCGTCGACAACAGCCACGCGCCGGCGATTCCGGCCGGCGGCAAGATGGAGGCGATCAACTGATCGCGAAATAGAGGCCGATGCTGCTGACGCTCTCTGGTGTTTCGAAACGCTTTGGCGCCATCGTGGTCGCCGACAAGATCGACTTGTCGGTGGCCGACGGCGAGGCGCTCGGCATCATCGGGGCGAACGGCGCCGGCAAATCGAGCCTCTTCAACCTCATCGCCGGCGTCCTGAGACCGGACGCCGGCGCAATTTCGCTGGCCGGGCGCGACGTCACGCGCGCCTCGGTCCGCGATCGCTGCCGCGCGGGGCTCGGCCGCAGCTTCCAGATTCCGCGGCCCTTCGAAAGCCTGACCGTATTTGAAAACCTGCTTGCCGCGGCCGAGTTCGGCGGCGTGATCGGACAGCGAAACGCGCCCGACCACTGCGCCGATATCCTGCAGCGCACGGGCCTGCTGCCACGCGCCAACATCGTCGCCGGGCGGTTGACGCTGCTCGACCGCAAGCGGCTCGAGCTGGCCCGGGCGCTGGCGACCGAGCCGAAGCTGCTGTTGCTTGACGAGATCGCAGGCGGCCTGACCGAAGCCGAGGTCCACGAGCTCATTGCGCTCATCCGCGAGCTCAACGGCGGCGGCATGACCATCGTTTGGATCGAGCACATCGTTCACGCGCTGCTTTCGGTCGTCGGCCGGCTGATGGTGCTGGAGTTCGGGCGCAAGATCGCCGAGGGCGAGCCCCGCTCGGTGATGGCCGAGCCGGACGTGCAGCGTTCCTATCTCGGCATCGAGGAGGCGGTCGCTTGAGCGTGGTGCTCGACACGGTCGGCCTCGACGTCTTCTACGGCGACTTCCAGGCGCTGTTCGGCATCGACGTCGTCGTCGAGGAAGGCGAGATCGTCGCCATCATCGGCGCGAACGGCGCGGGCAAGTCGTCGTTCATGGCGGCACTGTCCGGCGTCGCATCGTCGCGGCCGGAACAGATCAGGCTCGACGGCGCGCCGGTCGGCGGCACACGCGCTTTCGACATGGTCAAGCGCGGCATTGCGCTGGTGCCCGAGGGGCGGCGGCTGTTCCCGTCGCTCAGCGTCGAGGAGAATCTCCAGATGGGCGCGCACGGGCGCAGCATCGACCGCGGCTGGACGCTCGAGACCGTTTACGCGCTCTTTCCCGTGCTGAAGGAGCGGCGTCTGCAGCCGTCGCCCTCGCTCTCCGGCGGCCAGCAGCAGATGGTCGCAATCGGCCGCGCGCTGATGGCCAATCCGCGCATCCTTCTCTGCGACGAGATTTCGCTCGGCCTTTCGCCTGCGGTGATCCGCGATGTTTATGCAGCCCTTGCCGAAGTGAAGCGGCGCGGGACCACGGTAGTGCTGGTCGAGCAGGATCTCGGCGCCGCGCTGAAGGCCGCCGACCGCGTTTATTGTTTCATCGGGGGCCGGGTCAGCCTCAGCGGCCGGCCGGCGGAACTCACCCGCGCCCAGATCCAGCAGGCTTACTTCGGTGGTTAGGTGAGCTTCCTCAACACCATCATCCAGGGAGCACTGCTGGGCGGGCTCTACGCCCTCTATGCCGTTGGCCTGGCTCTCATTTTCGGCGTCATGCGGCTTGTCAATCTCGCCCATGGCGACTTCATTGTGCTGGCCGCTTTCGTGATGCTGGCGTTTGCCACGGGGCTCGGTCTGCCGGCCCCGGTGGCGCTGGTCATCGCGCTGCCGTTCATGTTCGCGCTGGGCTGGGCGCTGCAGCGCCTTATCCTCAACCGGACGCTGGAAAACGATCTGCTCGTGCCGTTACTGGTGACGTTCGGATTGTCGATCATCATCCAGAACGGGCTGCTGCAGGTTTTCTCGGCCGACAGCCGCCGCCTGTCGCTCGGCCCGTTGGAGACGGCGTCGTTCTCGCTCGGCGGCATCACGCTGGGCGTCGTCCCGCTCATGACCTTCGCGGCCGCCGTGTTGGTCGTCCTCGGGTTGAGCTTCCTGTTTTATCGCACGGCGCTGGGCCGGACTCTTCGCGCGACGTCGGACTCGCTCAGCATCGTCGAGATCATGGGTATCGATCCGCGCAAGGTCTTCGCCGTCGCCATGGGGATCTCGTTCCTGGTCATCACGGTCTCCGCGTTTTTCATGGGCGTGCGCGCCAATTTCGACCCGAGCGCAGGCCCGGCACGTCTGCTCTACGCCTTCGAAGCGGTGGTGATCGGCGGCCTCGGCAGTTTCTGGGGCACGCTCATCGGCGGCGTCATCCTTGGCGTCGCGCAGACGCTGGGCGGCTCCATCAATCCCGAGTGGCAGCAGCTTGCCGGCCATCTCGTTTTTCTCGTCGTCATCATCGTCCGCCCGCGCGGCCTCCTGCCGAAGGTCGCGTGATGGCGAAATATGTCTCCGTCACCACGACCGACATTTCGCGCTGGGCACTGATCGGCTCGACAATTGTCGTCGTGCTGCTTGCCGCGGCGCCGCATTTCGTGCCGCGCTCGCTGTTGCAGGATCTGCTGCTGATCTTCCTGCTGGTCGCAATGGCACAGTGCTGGAACCTGCTGGCCGGCTATGCCGGGCTGATCTCGGTCGGGCAGCAGGCGTTCGTCGGCCTCGGCGGCTATGCCCTGTTCGCGGGCATCATCACCTTCGGCCTCGATCCGCTGCTCGCCGTGCTGCTGGCGACGATCGTGGTCGCCGCGATCGCCGTGCCCGTCGGCATCACCGTGCTGCGGATGCAGGGCGCCTATTTCGCCGTCATCACCTGGGTCGTGGCGGAAGTGTTCCGCCTGCTGCTCGCCCAGTGGAAGGCGCTTGGCGGCGGCACCGGCACGTCGCTTCCGGGCGCGGCGCTGAACCGCGTCGTCGGCATCGAGTGGGTCGCCGAGCTGTTCGGCGTCAGGGCCGCGGCGGCGCGCGAAATTCTGGTTTACTGGATCGCGCTCGCGACCATGATCGCCGTCATCGCAGCGATCTACTGGCTGCTGCGCTCCCGGCTTGGACTGGCGCTGTCGGCGATCCGCGACGGCGAGATCGCGGCCGAAAGCGTCGGCATCGACGTTTGGCGGAACAAGCTGCTGGTCTACACGATCGCCGCCGCCGGCACCGCCGCTGCGGGCGCGCTCTACTTCCTCGACACCGGCCGCATCTCGCCGGATGCTGCCTTCTCCGTGCTCGACTGGACCGCCTACGTCATCTTCATCGTGGTGATCGGCGGCATCGGTACCATCGAGGGACCGATCGTCGGCACTGTCATCTTCGTCGTACTGCGCTCGACGCTGTCCGGCTACGGCCCCTGGTACCTGATCCTGCTCGGCCTGCTCGGCATCGCGGTCATGCTGATCGCACCAAAGGGCATTTGGGGCGTCTTCAGCGCCCGCACCGGCATCCATCTCTTCCCGACGCGCCGCCGCCTTGAACCGGCGTCGCCGTCCGCAACACCGGAGGCGTGACTAATGTCGACACGCGACTTCAACGAAGACTCCATAACCGAGGCCGTCATCGCCCGCTTCAAGGACACACCGAACCCGAGGCTCAAGCGCATCATCGACAGTCTCGTCCGCCACGCCCACGATTTCGTGCGTGACGTCGAGCTGACGCAGGACGAGTGGTTCGCGGCGATCATGTTCCTCACGCGCACCGGCCACATGAGCGACGACAAGCGGCAGGAATTCATCCTGCTCTCCGATACGCTCGGCATCTCGATGCTGGTCGACGCCATCAACCACCGCCAGCCCGCCGGCGCCACGGAGACCACGGTGCTCGGTCCTTTCTACGTTCAGGATCCGCCGGTGAAGCCGAACGGCGCCGACATTACCGCCGGCCTGGAGGGCACTCCGCTCTACGTCACCGGCACGGTGACCGCGCCGAACGGCGCCAAGCTGCCCGGCGCCATCGTCGACATCTGGCAGGCCGACGACGACGGCTTCTACGACGTGCAGAAGCACACCGACGATCCGAGCCTGCGCGCGCGGCTGATCGCCGACAAGGACGGCCGCTTCGCCTTCTGGACGATCGCGCCGAAGTACTACCCGATCCCCGACGATGGCCCCGTGGGCGAAATGCTGAAGGCGACCAAACGTCATCCGTACCGCCCGGCGCATATCCATTTCATGATTGCGCACGCCGGCTACGACACGCTGGTCACCCACCTTTTCGTCGATGGCGACCCCTATCTCGATAGCGACGCCGTATTCGGCGTGAAGCAGTCGCTGATCGTCAGCCTCGCCAAGGAGACGGGGCAGGCCCCCGGCAAGCCGCTGAAGGGCGGTTGGGAGAGTCTGGACCACACATTCGGACTGAAGCCCAGGGAGCGTGCGTGATGATCGAGACCGATGTTCTGGTGGTCGGCAGCGGGCCGGCGGGTTCGACCTCGGCGGCGCTGCTTTCGACGTACGGCATCGAAAGCATCCTGGTCACCAAATACCGGTGGCTGTCGGACACGCCGCGCGCCCACATCACCAACCAGCGGGCGATGGAGGTGATCCGCGACCTCGGCCTTGAGCAGGAGGCGATGCTCTATGCGACGCCCAACGAACTCATGGGCAACAACGTGTTCTGCACGTCGCTGGCCGGCGAGGAACTCGGCCGCATGCGGAGCTGGGGCTCGGATCCCTACACGCAGGCGCGTCACAAGATCGCCAGCCCGACCACGATGGTCGATCTGCCGCAGAATTATCTTGAGCCGATCCTGTTCGGCGCCGCCTGCGAGCGTGGCACGCGCGCCCGCCTGTCGACCGAATACCTGTCGCTCGAGCAGGACGCCAACGGCGTCACCGCAACGGTGCGCGACCGCGTGAGCGGCGAGACCTATCCGATCCGGGCGAAGTATCTGATCGGCGCCGACGGCGGCAATTCCAAGGTCGCCGCCGACATCGGCCTGCCGATGGAAGGCAAGATGGGCGTCGGCGGATCGATCAACATTCTCTTCAAGTCCGATCTGTCGAAGTACGTCGCCCACCGGCCGAGCGTCCTCTACTGGGTGCTGCAGCCGGGCTCCAACGTCGGCGGTATCGGCATGGGCCTCGTTCGCATGATCCGGACATGGAGCGAGTGGCTGATCGTGTGGGGCTACGACATCAACCAGCCGCCGCCGGAAGTGACGAAGGAGATCTGCGAGCAACTCGCGCACCAGCTCATCGGCGATCCGGACATCCCGCTCGAAGTGACGTCGTGGTCAACGTGGACCGTCAACCACATGTTCGCCAAGAGTTACCAGAAAGGCCGCGTGTTCTGCATGGGCGATGCCGTCCACCGCCATCCGCCGTCGAACGGCCTCGGCTCCAACACGTCGATCCAGGATGCCTTCAACCTCGCCTGGAAGCTGGCGATGGTGATCAAGGGCCACGCCTCGGACAAGCTTCTGGCGAGCTACGACGCGGAGCGTTCGCCGATCGGCAAGCAGATCGTCGAGCGCGCCAACAAGTCGATCGCCGAGTTCGGGCCGATCTTCGGTGCGCTCGGCCTGCTCGAATCGACGGACCCGGAAGTCATGAATGCCAACATGGAAGCGCGGAAGGCGGCATCGCCGGAAGCGATGGAACGGCGCAAGCGGCTGCGCGAAGCGATCGCCTTCAAGGTCTACGAATTCGATGCGCACGGCGTCGAGATGAACCAGCGCTACGGCTCGGACGCGGTGGTGATGGAGAGGGGCGATGTGCACACGTTCAAGGAGGACCCCGAACTCGTCTACCAGCAATCGACGGTGCCCGGCGCGCGCCTGCCGCACGTCTGGCTGACCAGGGATCGCACCAACTACTCCAGCCTCGACATCGTCGGCCACGGGCGCTTCACGTTGCTGACCGGCATCGGCGGCGACGGCTGGCGCAAGGCGGCCACCGCGATCGGGGCAGCAACGGGATTGCCGCTGGCGACGGTCACCGTGGGACCGGCGTGCGACTACGAGGATCCCTTCGGGGACTGGGCGCGCGCCTCCGAGATCGAAGACGACGGCGCAATTCTTGTCCGGCCGGACGACGTTGTTGCGTGGCGGGCAAAGAAATGGACCGCCGGCGGCGAGGCGGCGCTCGCGGCTGCTTTGGCCCGCATTTTGGGGAAATAGCACGATCGTTTCGTGCAGTGTTTTTGGCGGGAACGTGCAGGTGAACCAGGGCGGGCGCCGCCTAGTCTTTGGACAATGCCTTTTCCGGAGGAACCCATGCGCGAAGAACACACGCTCGTCACCGGCATCCATCACGTCACGTCGTGCGTAGGACGGGCGCAGGAAGACATCGATTTCATGACCAAGGTCATCGGTCAGCGCATGATCAAGCAGACCGTGCTGCTCGACGGCACCACGCCGATCTATCACCTGTATTACGCCAACAAGAATGCCGAAGTCGGCACGGTCATGACGACGTTCCCGTACCGTCAGGCGGGCATCATGGGCCGCCGCGGTTCGGGGCAGATCGCAGGAACCTGCTATTCGGTCGCCGAGAACTCACTCGATTTCTGGGTCAACCACCTCAACAAGCACAAGGTAAAGCACTCGGGAATCCAGAAACGCTTCGGCCAGAACGTCATCAGCTTCCCCGACCCGGCCGGCAACGTCTACGAATTGGTCGGCGACGATCGCGACAAGCGCGCCGGCTGGACGACCAGCGAGATTTCCGAGGCCAACTCGGTCAAGGGTTTCAACTACATCGTCATGTCGGTGCGCGACGTGCAAAGCCAGCACGACTATTTCGTCGATGGTCTCGGCTTCAAGAAGTCGGGCGAGGAAGGGGCGTTCCACCGCTACGACATCCAGGGAGGCGGACCCTGCAAGACCGTCGTCCTGAAGCACGAGCCCAACCTGCCGCAGGGCAGCTGGACATTCGGCGAGGGCACCGTGCACCACGTCGCCTTTGCGGTCGCGAACGACGAAGTGCAAATGAAACTCAAGCTGTTCCTCGAGGGGCTCGGATACACCGACGTGTCCGAATCGAAGAACCGCGGCTACTTCCACTCGGTCTACCTGCGCTCGCCGGGTGGCATCCTCACCGAGTTTGCCACGACCGACATCGGCTTCATGGTCGACGAGAAGCTGGAAGAGCTCGGTCAGCACATGCTGTTGCCGCCGTGGCTGGAGGACCGTCGCGCCGAACTCATCGCGCCGCTCGAGAAGATTGTCGTGCCGGAATCGAACCGCCTGAAGGCCAGTACCTGAACCGGGCGAACCACGTGCATCAGAACGCGCCGGTAGAATACCGTACCGGTGCCAAGCCGGGGCTCACTGTCGTCCTGGTGCATGGGCGCACGCTCACCCCGGACTACATGCGGGCGCTCGCCGAGCGCATCGGCATTCCCGACATCCACTACGTGTTGCCGTCCGCTGACGGGAACACGTGGTACCCGAAAAGCTTCCTCGCACCGCTGGATGAAAACGAGCCGCACCTCGGCGGTGCGATCGCGCGCTACGAGTCGATTGTCGCCGGTCTCATCGGCGGCGGCGTCGATCCGGCAAAGCTGGTCGTCGGTGGCTTCTCGCAGGGCGCATGCCTGACCGCGGAGTATCTCGCGCACCACCCGCGCCGGCTGGGCGGCGCGATCCTCTGGACCGGCGGACTTATCGGTCCGGTCGGCACGACATGGCCGGCGCGCCGCGAGCTCGACGGGATGCCGGCATATATTACGACCAGCGAAACCGACCCTTTCGTCCCGGCGGCGCGCGTCCGCGAAACCGTGCAATGGCTGATCGGATCTGGCGCGATTACCACGGCCCGGGTATTCGCCGAACGCCCTCATGAAGTGTCCGATGAGGAAATCGGCTCCGCCCGGTGGCTGCTTTCGGGCATTTGATCCTAAAATCAGCCCGCGGCGACTTGCCACGGAGGCGCGCAGGGGCGACATTCGGGCCGCCCCTCCGAGGGAGGAAAGTGGAGTGGGCGTATAGAGGCCGAAAACGGCCCTGTCCGGGAGGACGCGATGCATAGAATCGAGCCGTTTCGGGTCGAAGAAACCCACGGGATTCTGACCCGCCCCGAAAACCACGTCCGCGCGTCGAGCGATAAGTTCGGTTGGACCTCGCTCTATGCCTCGGCGCAGCGCGAGCTTCCCTACGAGGGATATTTCCCCGCGGTGAACGACCAGTTGATCGTCCTCCATCTGGATGGACCGGTGCCGATCGATCGCCTGAGCGGGCCGAAACCGGCGCGCTGCGTGATGCCGGCCGGCGGTATCCATCTGGTGCCAGGCGGAATGGATTTCGGAGTCCGCCTGATGGGCGCGCTGTCGACGCTGCACGTCTACGTCCGACGCGCGATCATCGAGGAGGTCGCTGCCGATCTGCTCGACGGCGATCCCGCTCACGTCGAGATACCGGCGCAGTTTCTCGAGCCCGATGCGGCGATGCAGGCATTGCTCGGCGCCATCCGTGCGGCGCTGGAAGAAGATGCCTACGGCACCTCGCTCTACGTCGACTACCTCTCCCGTGCCATTGCCTCGCAGCTCATTCGCCGGCACTCGGGCAAGAAGGTCCGGCAGATGCCGTCGCTCGCCCCGATCAGCAACATCGGACCGCTGGTCGCCGAGGCGATGGAATACATGCGGGCACACGTCGCCTCGCCGATCAGCCTCGACGACATCGCCCACGCGGTAAATCGCAGCCCATCCCACGTCGCCCGGCAATTCCGCACCAGCCTCGGCATCCCGCCGCACCAGTACCTGCTGGTCATGCGGATCAAGCTCGCGCAGCGGATGCTGCTTACGACCAACGATCCAATTGCCGAGATCGCGTTTGCCTGCGGCTTCTCGCATCAGGAACACCTGACGCGCATGTTCCGCCGCTGGTGCAACACCACGCCGGCGACCTTCCGCAAGGCGTCGCGCAACTAGCGAGGTCCGCGGAGGGGCGCCGCTGTCTGGCGTCGCGGCCCGTCGTCAGCCAGCCAACTCGCGGCGCACGATCGCGGCGCCGTCGACCATCGCTTTCATCTTGCCGAGCGCGACCTCGCGCGGCAGATACTTGAGCCCACAGTCCGGCGCGACCACGATCTTCTCAGCCGGCACGTAGGGCAACGCCTTGCGGATGCGCTCGGCGACCTTCTCGGGCGTCTCGACGTTCATGTCGGAAAGATCGAGGACGCCGACGAGGATCGTCTTGCCCGGCAGCTTAGCCAGCACAGACGTATCGAGATTGGACTGAGCCGTCTCGATCGAGATCTGCTTCACCGGCGTATCCGCAAGTTCCGGCAGGAACGAGTAGCCGTGCGGCCGCTCGTGGATGATGGCCGCATAGCCGAAGCAGATGTGCAGCGCCGTCATGCCGACCACGCCGTCAAGCGCACGGTTCACCGCCTTCAGGCCGAAGGCGCGGGCCTTGTCCGGCCGCGCCTGCATGTAGGGTTCGTCGATCTGCACGATGTCGGCGCCGGCGGCGAAAAGATCCTTGATCTCCTCGTTGACCGCCGCGGCATAGTCGAGCGCCATCTCTTCCTCGCTCTTGTAGAAATCGTTCTGCGCCTGTTGCGACATCGTGAAGGGTCCGGGCACGGTGATCTTCACCATGCGGTCGGTGTTCGCCTTCAGGAATTCGAGATCGCGCACCTCGACAGCATGCTTGCGCCTGATCTTGCCGGCAACGCGGGGCACGGGATTGGGATGACCTGAGCGATCCAGGGCCGTGCCGGGATTGTCGAGGTCGACGCCTTCCAGCGCGGTAGCGAAGCGGTTCGAGTAGCTCTCGCGGCGCATCTCGCCGTCGGTGATGATGTCGAGGCCGGCTTCCTCCTGCGCCTTGATCGCGAGCACGGTGGCGTCGTCCTGCGCCTGCGCGAGATACTCCGGTGCGACGCGCCACAGCTCGAGCGCCCGCACGCGCGGTGGAAAGCGGCCGGCAAGTTTCTTGCGGTCGATCAGCCATTCCGGCTGCGGAAATGAGCCGACGAGCGTCGTCGGAAACAGCTTGTTCATAGGCGATGCCCCCCCTGGAATTGGAGCTTGTTCCTGCTCCTTCGTCCCAGCACTGGAGCCTATGGGAACCGCCCTCGATTGTCATGCGTCGGAGGCATGATTTTGCAGTAAAATCAGCGGCATCGGCGCCCTCAAATCGAGACGCGGCGCGCGCCGGGCGCTATGCTGTCCCGGGTTCAAAACGCCCGTTCCGGAGGAGCCAAAACTTGCGCAAGCTGCAGACACAGGGGGTCCATCACATAACGCTGGTCGGCGCCGACCGTCGCAGCACGATCGACTTCTGGGAGGGCGTGCTGGGCATGCCGTTCGTCTTCGATCAACCCAACCTCGATGTGCCGGAGGAGAGCCATCTCTACTTCGATCCGGGCGATGGGCGCCTGATCACGATCTTTACCAACGAGACGCGCAAGCCCGATCCGACGGCCAACCCGACGGAGATCGGCGACGTCCATCACATCGCTTTCAACGTCTCGCACGCGATGTTTGCGCAATGCGTCGAGCGCCTCGCCGAGCGCGGCATTTCGAACAGCGGGCCGAAGGATCGCGGCTTCATGGACTCGATCTATTTCCGCGATCCGCTCGGACAACTGCTCGAACTCGCGTCGTATCGCTTTTTTCCACCGGAGGGGCGGACGCATGCCGAGGTGCTGCTCGCGGCGCACCGCATTCGCGTCGCGCGCGGCGACTACAACATCAAGGAAGAGCACCTCGCCGACGCGATCGAGGACATGATCCGCGAGGATCGCGGCAGCCTGTCCAAGGATCGCTCCGCCAAGAACCCTTACGAGAAGGCCAAGGCCGGCGAAGGCAAGAAGCGGATCATGGGTGTCGAACCGGCGGCGAAGAAAAAGCGCGCTAGAGGCAGGGCGAAGGTGTCGTCCTAGGCCGCACGGGACGCTAAAATAGGCACGCGCCGCAACGTGTTAGCTACGATATCCGGAATACGGCCAGGGAAGCGACGGCCGGGCAAGAATGGGAGGAATGCAATGACCGCCAAGCTGTACATACTCGAGGTTTCCAACACGAGCCGTCCGATCCGGGCGCTGATCTCGGAAAACAAGCTGCCGATCGAGGAAGTAGCGCTCGATTTCTACAAGAGCGAGCACACCAGCGAGCCGTATACGTCGCTCAATCCGAACGGCCTGGTGCCGACGCTAGACGACGAAGGCTTTGTGCTGACGGAAAGCTCGGCGATCATGAAATATCTCGCCGAGAAATTTAACCTCGCGCTCTATCCGAAAGAGTTGAAGAAGCGCGCCAAGGTCAATGAGCTGATGGACTGGTTCAACACCGGCTTCTACCGCGACTACGCCTACAACGTCGTCTACCCGCAGATTTATCCGCACCACAAGCGGCAGACCGACGAGGCCCAGAAGCACACCATCGAATGGGGCAAGGGCCAGACCCAGAAGTGGCTGACGGTGCTGAACGAGCACTGGCTCGGCAGGGGCAACAAGTTCCTGGTCGGCAACGAGATGACCATCGCCGACATCTTCGGCTACGCGCTGATCACCTGCGGCATCGTCACGCGCGACGAGTTCAAGGCGTATCCGAACGTCGATCGCTGGGTGAAGGAAGTCGGCAAGCTGCCGAGCTGGCCCAAGGTCAACGCGGCGCTCACTGGGTTCCGCGACTACGTGAAGGATCAGTCGTTCGTCAACGTCTGAGCCGTTCGCGCTGACAGTTCGATGAGGCGCCCTTTGCGGCGCCTCATTCGTCTGCGGGCGTCGCGTTCGACCAGTCGACCAGCTTCGACTTGTAGCTGGAGCGGGCCAGCGCGCCGAAGGGCAGCAGCTCGATCTCGGTGCCGACGACCAGCGCCTCGCGAATGCGCGCCCGGAGACGCTCGCCGAGATCGCCCGAGGCGGCAACGCCGTCGCCGAGTTCGACCGCGACGGGTAGCGGCGGATCCTGCCGAAAGTGTTTGCGGCGCGGACGGACGGAGATCATGCCGCTCACCAAGGGGCTGAACTCATTGACTATTTCGCGGATGGCCGTGGGGAACACGTTGACGCCACGCACGATCAGCATGTCGTCGGTGCGGCCGATGCAGCGGACCCTCGGCGCCGTGCGGCCGCACGCGCACGGCGTCACCCACAGGCGGACATGGTCGCGGCTGCGGAAGCGAAGCAGCGGCGCCGCGCGATGGCGGAGATGCGTGTAGACCAGTTCGCCTTCGGTCCCATCGACCATCGGCAGCGGCTCGCCCGTTTGCGGATCGATCAGCTCGAAGTGCACGAAACCGCGCCCGGAGAAATGCATGCCGTGCTTCTCCGTGCATTCACCCCACAGCGACACCGATATGTCGCCGAGTCCCATCGCTTCGGTGACCTCGGCTCCCCACGCCACTTCGATCCTCGCGCGCACCGCAGGTTCACCACCGCCGGGTTCGCCGGCGACCAGCACCCGTTTCACGGTCGATGCGGCAAGATCGATGCGGCGCTCGTGGGCCCATTCGGCGATGTGGATCGCGTATGACGGCGTCAGCACGACGGTGTCGGCCTTCAGCATCTCGATCGCGGTGACGAGGCGGTCCGTGCTGCTGCCGCCGACGGGGATGTGGGTAAGGCCCATGCCGTTGAAGGCTTCCAGCGCGACCCCGGCGACGAACGGTCCGGCGTTGTACGTAGAGATGAGGCGATTGCCACGGCCGACGCCGGAGGCGGAGTAAGAGCGGCTCGAAATGCGAACCCAGTCGCTAACATCCTGCAGCGTCAGGGGCACATAGCTCGGCGTGCCGGTGGTGCCGCTGGTCGAGAAGACGCGGGCGACTTCCGAAAGCGGCGGAATGAGATGCGTTCCGATCGGATTTTCACTCGTGCGGCTGGCGCGCAACTCGTCCTTTTCGGTGAAGGGCAGCGCGCCGATCGCATCGAGGCCCCCGACGTCGGCCGCCGAGCGGAAGCCGGCGGCCGTGAGCTTGGCACGGTAAAACGCGGAGTCGACGAGGAGACGTGCGGCTTGCCGGCGATAGTCGGCATCGTCAATGCGCATCTGATCGGCCCACGGATGGGCCTCGACCTCGGCATCGAACATGGCGGCGGTCACGGCTGGGTGCCTCCGCCGAAGGAAATCGCGTTTTCCGGGCTGATCAAGCGACACTCCCTTCCTGATATTTCCGAATCCGCGTGCGTCGCGGCATCCAAGCGGGCGGCGGCGCTACGCCAACTGAAGATGAGCCTTGTAGATCGACCGCGCCGTCATCCAGTTCGACAGCATCCAATCGAGGTCGCCGTTGCGCTGAATGCGGCACTCGTTGAGCGCCGCCGCGAGATGCCGGCTGGAGAGCTCGAGGTCGACCTGATCGTCCAGCCGGTGTGCATACTTCGCCAGCGCCGCCGCTCCGGCGTGCAGCTCAAGCGCATCGCCGATCCGCTGCAGAACCTCGGCGCGCCAGAGCGGGTGTGCCGGATCCGTGAGCGGCCGCAGGCGCGCTTGCTGGAACTGCAGGGCGCCGACGAAGATCGCGAGCTGCGCGGCATTGCGGGTGTCGGCGGTCCGGATCGCCGCCTGCAACGCGTGGATGGCGCCCTCGGGCAGCGCCGGCACGCCGTCGAACCGATCCGATATCTTCTGCTGGAGCGTGTTCTCGGGGAGGATCGCCATTAGCGCGCGGACGCAATCAACGGCGTGGACGCTCAGTGCATCGAGCGCCGCCGGCAAGGCCGAGCGCGCCGCGATGTCGGCGAGATCGCGCTGCTCTGCCATCGTGGCGCCCGCCATCCGGCTTCGACGCGCAAAACCGGCGAAGGCGAAAGCGCCACCGCACAGAAGCAGCAACCCGGTGATGAGAGTCTGGTATGCCGCCAGCCACTCGTTCCACGAACCGACCGTCGCCCGCGTCCGCGCAACGATCAGCGCCAGGGCGAGGACAGCGAGGGCGACGCGGCTCTGGGCATCGAGGTACCAGCGAAGGCCGACCGGCAGGATGCTGCGGAACGTCTTCAGCCGGGCGAGCTTGAATTCGGCGAGCGCCATGCCGAGCGCGATCGCCAGGCCCTGGATGATGAACTGGAGAGACGACGTCAGCCCCAGCATCTTCAGCATCTGGCCGAGGTGGGTCAGGAATAGCGCTGCGCCGGCTACGGCGATCAGGCTGCCGACGCCGCCGCTGATCGCCGTACCGCCAAGCACGGCCGCCGCGATCGGCGCCAAAAGATAGGGATCGCCGACGTTCAGCGTCGGGTTGCGGATGAAGGCGGAGAGCAGGATTCCGGTGACGCCATAGAGAAGGCCCGCGCCGGCGAAAGCCGCGATCTGGTAGCCGGTGACGCTGAGGCCGGCGATCCATGCCGAGCGTGGATTGGCGCCGACTGCGACGAACCGGCGCCCAACCGTCGTCTTGCGGAGCACGAACGTCAGCAGCGCGATCAGGAGCGCCGCCACCCACACCGAGACGTTGAGCCCGAGGTATCGCGAACTTCCCCAGTCGGCGAGCATCGGCGGCACGCGCGCTTCCTGCGGCAGCGACTCGCGGTACCAGAGCGTGGCGCCGGCCGTGATGCCGGCGACCGCCAGCGTCACGATCAGCGCGTTCAGCTTGAGGACGGCGACCAGGATGCCGTTGACCAGTCCGACCGCCGTTGCGAAAACCAGAGCGGCGGCGATGCCGACGACAATTGCGTCGTCATGGCCGCCGGAGAAGCCGAGCAGGATGGTGCTCGACAACGCAATGATCGCCGGGATCGACAGGTCGATGCTGCGCGAGATGAGCGTCAGGGCCTCGCCCGCCGCCGTGATGGCAAGGAACGCCGCGAAAGGAATCGTCGCCAGTATCGAGTTGGGCAACAGGCTGCGCGGTGCGATGACGCCGCCGGCCAGCAGCAACGCGATCAGCGCGATCCAGATCGCGGCAAAGCGCAATTGCACGGCCGGCCGTCGCGCCGTCGCCATGCCGGAACCGGCTGCCTCGGCCTGACGACTCATGGCACGGCGACCGCCGTGCGCAGATTGGCGAAGCCCTTTTTGATCCGCGCCCAGCCCCGCGCCACCGGCTGCCAGCCGGAGTAGAGCAGAACCGCAAACAGCGTGAGTGCGCCGCTGATGATGATGCCTGCCCCGGTGTTGAAGCCGAGCAACGTGATGATGTTGAGCGTCAGCGTGAAGAACAGCGCCCCGAGGACGGCGCCGACGAAGGAGCCACGCCCGCCGGTAAGCGCCGCTCCGCCCAGGACCGCAGCCGCGATGCTGGTGAGGGTGTAGCTCGAGCCGACCGTCGGATGGCCGACGCCGACTTCCGAGCACAGCATGAAGCCGGCGGCCACGGCGAGGACGCCGGAGAACAGGTAGCCGCGGAGCTGCACCAGATCGATGCGGACGCCGTTACGCTTGGCCGCCTCTTCGCGAAAGCCGACCGCCCGAAGACGGAGGCCGCTGCGGGTGCCGTAAAGCCAGAAATCGCCAAGGACGGCCACCGCCAGAATGACGAAGAACGATACGGGGATCGTACCGACGCTGGTTTGCAGGACGTTGATGAAATCCTGGCTGATGACGCCGAACGGCGACGGGCGGCCGTAGAGCGCCAGACCCTGCAACAGGCTCAGCATCGCGATGGTAGTGATCACGGGATTGACGCCGATGAAACGCACCATGAAGCCGTTGACGAGGCCCACGGCCGCCCCGACCAGCAGACAGACGGCGACGCCCGTGAGAATGGCGCCGGGACCCATCGCGTCGGCGATGATGAACGACGCCAGGACGACGACAAGGCTCATCAGCGATCCGACGGAAATATCGAAGCCGCGCACCATCAGCACATTGAATTGGGCGATGGTGACCAGCGCCAGCGGTGCGGCAGCAAGCAGTATGTGGCGAATGTTGAGCGCCGACAGGAACACGTCGGACTGCGTCGCCGCATAGCCGCCGACAACGAGAGTCAGCACGAACAGGAAGGCGAGCGGCACCCACCACTTGTTGCTGTTGCCTGAAACGATGTCGCGGAGGCTCGCCCAGGAGAACAGGCCGTCGCGCGCCTTTTCGGCGACGGTCTCGGTCGAGACGGCAACCGCGCGCGAAGTGAGGAACGAGGCGACGATGCTTTCCTCGGTGATCGCCGAGCCCACCAGCGTCCGGATGATGCGGCCACGCGAGAACACCAGGACGCGGTCGCAGATGCCGGCGAGTTCCAGCGCATCGGATGAGTTGACGATGCAGGCGACGCCCTGCTCCGCCTTGGCGCGGATGGCGCGATAGATGTCGAAGCGCGCCTTGGCGTCGACGCCCTGGGTCGGCTCGTCGATCAGCACCACGCGCGCATCATGCAGGAAACTGCGCGCCAGCACCGTCTTCTGCTGGTTGCCGCCGGAAAGGCCGCTGATCGGCTGGTCGAGCGTCGGTGTCGCGATGCTGAGATCGTCGATGAGCGCCGCCGCCGCCGTGCGTTCCTTGCCGGCGGATACGACGCCGGCGTTGGCGAACCCTTCCAGCACCTGCACGGTCATGTTCTCGCGCACGCCGAGCGCCGGAAATATCGACTCGTGGGCGCGGTCGGCGCTGAGCGACAGGATACCGGCGGCGAGCGCTGCCTGCGGCGTCGTGCCCTTCACCTCCTTGCCGTCGCAAAATATGTAGCCGGTCGATGGCTCGATGCGGCCGAGCGCGCGGATCGCCTCGCGCTGCCCGTTGCCTTCGGCGCCGGCGAGGCCAAGGACCTCGCCGCGTTTGACGTAGAAGGTGACGTCGCGGAACCCGGCGCCGGTGAGGCCCGTCGCCCAGAACGAGACCTCGGCGGCTTCAATGTCCTCATGTCGCCGTGTCGGATATTCCGCCTCGATCGGCCGTCCGACCATCAGCGTGATGAGATCGTCTTCCGAGAGGCCCCCGTCGACCGAATAGGTGCCGTGACCTTCGCCGTCACGCAGGATCGTGACGCGGTTGGCGAGCGCCAGAATCTCCGGCAGCCGGTGGCTCACGTACACGACGGCAGCGCCTTTGGCAGTGATATGGCGGAGGATGCCGCTCAGCTTTTCGACGCCGGCGAGATCGAGGCTGGACGTCGGCTCATCGAGCAGAAGCACCTTCGGTTCGGTGGCGAGCGCCTTGACGATCTCGAGAAATTGCCGATCGGCCGGCGTGAGCTGCCCGACCAGCGTGTCGGGCTCGATGCCAAGGTCGTACGGCGCAAGCTGCCGCGCCGCCCAGCCGCGCGCCGCCGTTATCGAAGGCGGATCGAGTGCCGCGAGCACGAGGTTCTCAGCGACCGTCAGTTCGCGTACCAGCGAGTCGTCCTGATAGACGGTGGCGAGTCCGAGACTGCGAGCCAGCAGAGGATTGGCGACGGAAAGCAGTCGCCCCATGATCGAGACGCGGCCGCCGTCGGGAACGACGGAGCCGCTGGCGATACCCAGCAGCGTGCTCTTGCCCGATCCGTTTTCGCCGAGCACGGCGTGAATCTCGCCCGGCCGGACATCGAAGCTGACGCGATTCAGCGCCTGGACGCCGGGATAGCTCTTGGAGATATCGGTGATTTCGAGCGAGGGCCCTGCCATTCAACCCCCTTTGGGATCAAGACGGGCGCGGATTGAACGATCCGCGCCCGCCGAACGTGGCTTACCGGAAGCGAAGAGTCACGACTTCGGGAACATCGCCTTCAGCATGTCGCCGTCGATGCGGGTCGAGCCCGAAGCATCAAGCGGCAGGTCCGGATTGCAGATGCCCTTGACCACCGGCCGGAAACGGAACGGCACATCGACAACGGTCGGCACATCCTTGCCGGCGAGGTGCATCATCGCCGCCGTCAACGCGACGCCCGACTGGAAGTTATGACCCGAGGCAAAGAAGATCTTGAAGTCCGGGTCGTTGAGCTTCTCCCAATCGCAGAAGAGGCCCTGCTCGTCGGTGCGCAGCGCGACCGTCAGTGCCGGCTTCTTGCCGGCTTCCTGATAGGCGCGCAGGCCGCCGCGGAAACCGTCCGCGTATTCGTAGACGACGCCGTCGACGCTATCGTTCTGAGCGAGGAAGCCGGACATCGCCTGGAAGGCGCCTTCCTGCGTCCAGTTGGTGTCGGCCTTGCCGAGCAGCTTCATGCCGCCGAGCTTGGCGATCTCGTCGTCCGAGCACTTCTGCCAGCCGGCGCTGAGGCCGTTGCCAGGCGTGCCGCCGAGCTCGACCACCGAGATCGGGTTCTTGCCCTTCTCGCCGTCGGCGACGGCATCGATCATGCCGGTGCCGAGCTTGCACAGGTCTTCGCTGACCGTGGTCAGGTAGTCCTTGCCGGCATCGCCGCCGACGTAGGTGCCGTTATGCAGCACGACAGTGGCGCCGGCGGCGGTCGCTTCCTTGATCGAAGGCAGCAGCGCCGTGCCCGCGTCGGCGAACACGACGATGACGTTCGCCTTCTGCGCGGTCAGGCTGCGCAGGTCGGCGATCGCCTTGGTCGGGTCCGAACGCGCCGAGGTGTAGATGATCTTCTTGATGTTCGGATAGGTCAGGGCCTCCATGATGAATTCCATCTTGGTGACCTGACGCCACACGTTCTCGCCGAAGCCGTCGGCGAGCGCTACCGTTAGATCGCCTTGTCCGGTCTCGCAGACCGAGTCCTTCCAGCATTGCAGCGCCAGCTTGCGCTGGGCGTCGGTCAGACCCTTGGCGAAGCGCGTGAACGACTCGGTGATGACGGGATTGACGTCATTCGTGCCGAGCGACTTCATCTCGAGCTCTTCGGGCGTCGCCGCTTGCGCCGCCATGCCGGCGGCCATCGCCAGCACCGCGCCGGCGATGCCGGAAACGGCCCATCTCTGAATTACCTTCATTGGATTCCCTCCCGGGGATGTTGCTGTTCTTTGTGTCTCAACAAGTCACATGTCTTGCAGGCACTACTTGCCCTTTAACCAGGGGTATCGCGCGGTGTCCTTCCCCGCGTAGTCCGGATCGAGGTAGATGAAGCAGCGCTGGATCTTCCAGTCGCGAATTTCGAACACGTCGCACCAGTTGCCGGCAGCCCATTCGGGCACGCCCGCCCGCCACGGTCCGTCCTTGTGCTCGCCGTGGCTGGTGCCTTCGCACACGACCACATCGCCGCCGGAGAAGATCCAGTTGAAGTGCGAGTAGTGGTGGACGATCGACTTCAGGGTGCCGCCGACATCGCCGAAGCACTTGCCGATCTCGTCCTTGCCGCGGGCGAGGCCCCACTTAGGGAAATAGACCTGGGCGTGATCGTCAAACAGATCGAGGATGGATCCGCCTGACGACGTAACGCCGCCGTTGTCGAAGGCCTTCAGGTACTCGATGGCCACCGACTTGCGCTGCTCGTCCGTCATCGTCTGCTTGGTCAAAGCCATTCCGGTCTTCCTCCCTAGATCCGCAAACACTCCG